>JAILNR010000020.1 GCA_024691325.1 Saccharofermentans sp.
ATTGCAAAACTGCAATCAGTCAATTAAAAATGGAATTCTAATTGTATTTTCATGAAGCATTAACGAGATTGATGTAGTCGCATGCTAACAAATCTGATAGATTACTACCTATGATTAAAGTACTTTTTGTATGCCACGGCAACATTTGCCGTTCGCCGATGGCGGAGTTCATCATGAAAGACATGGTGGCAAAAGAAGGGTTGTCGGATAAGATCTATATCGAGTCGGCTGCGACTTCGAGGGAGGAGATCGGCAACGATATGTATCCGCCTGCAAGGAGAAAACTTACCGCGGAAGGGGTGCCTTTTGAGCACAGAGGTGCAAGGCAGATAACCGCCTCCGATTACGACAGGTTTGATTACATCATCCTTATGGAAGAGTACAACATTAATAATGCCCTCAGAATCTTCAAGGAAGATCCTAAGGGCAAGCTTAAGCTTCTTATGGAGTTTGCAGGGAAAAGACGCGATATCGCGGATCCCTGGTATACCGGCAATTTCGACAGGACTTATGATGATCTTGTCGAGGGCTGCCGTGCACTTCTGTCATTCCTGAAGGTAAGCGCTGTTTGAGTTCTTGAATTCCTTCCAGGCTTTCTGGAACTTGAATGTGTAGTACACGCTGTAGCCTCCGATGATGGCAATCCACCATCCGCCGAGTCGGCCCATCTGGATAGATGTCATGATCATGTTAACTATCGAGTAAACAGCGAGTAGTATGGCGGCAACACGGCTTTGAAGCAGCTGTATAAGAAGTGCCATGACAACTATAAAAATGCTGTCTATTATTCCCATATAGTTACCAAGGAAAAAGAGATTGATCACCAAAGAGATACCGGCAACAACGTAACCGCAGATTGCACACGATAAGATGTTCTTTCTGTTGACGGACTGTTCCGGTGTTTTAAGATATTCGTTTCTGGTCATAACTAAGGTCCCCTCTTGTTATTTATTTTTGATTATAGCATTTGTTGTATTTTTTACTCGGGCATAATAAACTTTAAAGGTTGATTAATATAAAGGCAGGATAATTTAATGGATATAGTATGTCTTGATATGGAAGGGGTATTGGTACCCGAGATCTGGATTGCTTTCTCGGAGGCATCCGGAATTCCCGAACTCAAGAGAACAACCAGAGACGAGCCCGATTACGATAAACTCATGAGATGGAGACTAGGCATCCTTAAGGAGCACGGATTGGGCTTAAAAGAAATCCAGGATACTATTGCCAAGATCGATCCGCTTCCCGGTGCAAAAGAGTTCCTTGATGAACTCCGTAAAGACACGCAGGTTATCATAATAAGCGATACTTTCACTCAGTTTGCAATGCCTCTTATGAAGAAGCTCAATTACCCCACACTGTTTTGCAACACACTTGAGGTCGCTGATAACGGGGAGATAACAGGCTTCAAGATGAGAGTTGAGAATTCTAAGTTAACTACAGTCAAGGCTCTTCAGAGCATGGGCTTTGATACCATAGCGGCAGGTGACAGCTATAACGATCTCGCTATGATCAAAGCATCACGTGCAGGTTTCCTGTTCAGGACAACAGAGCAGATAAAGAATGACAATCCCGATCTTCAGGCATTCGAGGAATTTGATGATTTCCTCGCTGCAATAAGGAGTGTTCTTCAGTAAATAATGGCTACCAAAGGCGGCTACAACACATACGTCAACGAATGCGCATATGAGAACCAGAGCTTCTACTTCGAGAAGGGGCAGGACGCGAGAATATGTGCCGAGCTTCGTATGCTCGGGAGTAAGCGTGTTCTCATCATCAGTTCCGAGACGGTATCTTCCTACAAGAATGTTGTCGACTTTATTCATAAGATCGAGGCCGAGGGGTTCAGAACTTTCTTCTACACAAGAAGATCAACATATTCAAGTTCGAGCGACATATTAGGAGCTGCTTCCGTTTACCGTGAGTTTAACTGCGATACCATCGTCGTCTTCGGCGGAAGCATTGATATCTTCTGTGCCAAGATGGTCTCGGGCATGGTTGTTAACAACATCAAGGAACCTTCCGAGCTGTCAGGATACGGTAAGCTTAAGAAGGATATTTCCGTTCTTTGCTGCGTCGGCATGGATAACTCAACTGCGATATCTTCTAACATTGCGGAGTTCCGTGACGAGAAGACAGGCCGCTGGGTAACCGTGCTGTCGAATTATCTCGTTCCTCAGATCGCGGTGGTTGATACTGACATCGCGATGAGAACTTATACCAAGGATTCCATATCGTCTGCACTTGATTCGCTTGTGACGGCTGTTGAGTGTTCCCTCATGCCTATCAATGTATATAATCCCGTTCACAAGGCTTGCGCCCATGACGCGATAAGTCTCGTTGCGGACAATCTTATGAACATGAAGAAATATCCTGATGACGCATTTTTGCGCAAGAAGGTGGCGACAGCCGGAATCTACGCCGGAACTGCAGTAAGGTCTTTTGGACTAGGCTATGCGCATATCCTTACAAATGTCCTCAAGACAAGATACGGGCCTGAATACGGTACTTATTATCCTCACATTATGAGTAATCTTCTCGAGGGATCCTTCGAACTTGTTAAGGGCGAGATCTCGAGGATATATAACGAACTCGTTAAGGATGAGGTCCGTCCGGGCCTTCCGGGTTACGAGAGCCACCTTGTCCGCTACTATAACGAACACGAGTCCGCGCGTGCTTTCATAGAGATTCTTAAAGGCTTTTACAGGGCCGCTAATCCTGATGCACCGTGGAGACTTAACATAGATCAAAACCATGTTGCGGGAATATGCGAAGAGGTAAGGGCAACAGCAGCTGAGTTTGGACAGGACATGATCGATCTTGCCCTTCTTCAAAAGATAGTAACTACCCTATGATCCCGGAATACATAAAAAGAACACTTGAAGCTCTTGAGAATATGGGATACGAGAGTTATATCGTGGGCGGTGCCGTAAGAGACATGATAAGAGGCGTGCCTGTGCATGATTACGACATCACTACTAATGCTTTGCCGGAGCAGACTTGTGCTGCCATGACCGAAGCGGGCTTTAAGAAGGTGACGGACATGTCCGAGAAGTACGGCACAGTTGTCTTTGCCGATCCTGCGGTTCCGGGTTCCAAGATAGAGATTACGACTTTCAGAAGTGATGATGACTACGAGGATCAAAGGCATCCTCAGAATGTATCCTTCGGAGCTTCTTTGGAGCAGGACGCAAGCAGACGCGACTTCACGGTCAACTCCATATACATGGATAAGGACGGCAACATTAAAGACCCCAATAACGGCCGGGATGATATTATGAAGGGCGTCATACGTGCGATCGGTATCCCCGGGGAGCGCTTCCGTGAAGATGCGCTCCGCATTCTTCGTGCCGTAAGGTTCGAGGCCAAGACCGGGTTTAAGATAACTAATGTAACATCGGAGGCGATGATAGAGCATGCCCTCCTTCTTAAGAATATCTCTGCCGAGAGGATATGCGCTGAATTGACGGGAATAGTAACGGCGATAAACGGTCCCGCTGCGATAAGAGACAATCTTGAAGTCGTCTCTGTTATCATCCCGGAGCTTCTTTTGCAGAAGGACTTCGACCAGAAGTCGAAGTTCCACGACAGAGATCTTCTGACGCACACGCTTGATACTTTAAACGGTATCCCCACTGATGATAACGGCATAAAGGATACCGCTCTTGCTTATGCGGCTCTGCTTCACGACATCGGCAAACCCGCAGTCTTCACTATAGATGAGGACGGCGTCGGCCACATGAAGACGCACGCTGATGTAGGTAAGGTGATAGCAGAGCGCGTTGCCAATGAGCTCAAGCTCCCGAATGACCTCAAGTACGAGATCAAGGACCTGGTAACATATCACGACAGTTTCCCCGAGCCCGAGCGAAAATCAGTGCGCAGGTTTGTTTCCAGGCACGGGGCCAAGTTCTGCGAAAAGCTGTTTATCCTTCAAAGATCGGATGTAAGAGCTCATTCCGTATTCGGAAAGGAAAGATATGAGAGGCTCATGAAGATCAATGAGCTTTATCTCGAGTTGATGGAAGAGGGGGCGTGCCTTACCGTTTCCGACCTTGCCATAAGCGGTCAGGATATTATGGATCTGGGCGTACCGGAGGGCCCCGGGGTAGGAGTTATCCTCCACGATCTGCTCTCGAAGGTGCTCGACGAAGTCCTTGAGAACGCTCCAAAGCCCCTTATTTCCTATGTTCGTGAGCATTATCTAAAGGAATAAGAAAAAAATATGAACAAATTGTTAAATTTGGTCTATCTTTTTTAACGAAGCCGTTATATAATAGGCATGTAATCTCATAACCTTTTTTATTCAGAGAGGCTGTAATTATGAAGAAATTGAACAAAATACAGAAGCGTGGCTTTACTTTGTTAGAGATGGTATTGGTTGTTGCAATCCTTGTTGTACTTGCCAGCTTGTCATTTATAAATGTTACCGACTCGCTCCAGAGGAGCAGAGAGAGACAGTCTATTGAGGAGTCCAAGTTCTTGACTCATGTTCAGTCACAGGCTGATCATGTAAGACGCAGCATCCTCTCACAGACACCCCGTTTGTCCACATAATCTGAATATTAAAGTTATTAATTTGAATCAAAAAGATCCGCGGCATTTACCGCGGATTTTTATTGTGATTAAACGCCGTACAGATCCGCTTCGATCAAGGCTCTGGTGGCTTCAGTCTTCGGATCGTTAAGTATCGTTTCCGTTAATCCCGATTCGACTATCCTGCCGCTGTCCATGACGATCAGCTTTGAACACATCGCACGGACCACTCTTAAGTTATGAGTAACGATGAGCATCGCTGTTCCTCTTTCATGGTTTATATCTGACAAAGTCTTGATGATGGATGCCTGGGAAGAGGAGTCGAGAGCCGAGAAAGGCTCATCGGCAATGATCACGGAAGGCTCGGCAATAAGGCACATGGCAATCGATACCTTCTGTCTTTGTCCTCCGGACAGCTGATGAGGGAATCGTGACAGGTGGATCTCGTCGAGACCTACATCGTTGAGCACTTTCTTGAAGGCGGGAAGCTCTTCTTCTTTTCGAAGGGGCTTGCCGGAGCAGCGGAGTGCTTCCTTGAGATGCCACCTTATGCTGTGTGCGGGGTTAAGGCTCGAGACCGGGTCCTGGAAGACCGCAGCCAGCTTGCGCGATGAACTGACGGTTCCTGAGGATGCGGGAATGAGCCCGAGAAGAGTCTTAACGAGCGTGGTCTTGCCGCAGCCTGATGATCCGATGAGGCCGACACATTCACCTTCTTTGATCTCCATGTCAATGCCGCTGATTATAGGGGGCGTTCTCTTTCGCAAGATGCGTCCCTTGCCGTATGAAGCTGAAAGACCGCTTACAGTGAGCACGGTCTCCGCGTCTTCGGAGGCAAATCCCGGCTTAATACCGAGTGTCCTCGTATCGAGGCGCGAGTTAGTCAGAAGCTCGGCGGTGTAGCTTGATTTGGGCTGTCCCATGATATCCCAGGAAGTATCCGAATCGATCACGGTACCTTCCTTCATAACAACAACTCTGTCGCAGAAGTCGTGAACCGCATCGAGGTTATGTGATATGAACAGGATCGAGATTCCCATCTCCTGACACATCTCGTGCAGCAGCTGCATTATGGACATGGCTGTTACTGTATCAAGTGAGGAGGTGGGCTCGTCCGCGATAAGCAAAGCGGGGTTCATGAGGGCGGCGCCTGCAATCAGGACACGCTGCCTCTGACCTCCCGAGAGGCGGTGCGGATATCTGCCGTAGATCTCGTCCGGGTCATCAAATCCGACAGTCTTCAGCATGTTAAGTATGCGCTCGCGGCGCTCCTCTTTGTTAACAACATCAGACCTTATGCTCAAGACTTCGTTAAGGTTTGAGCCGACTGTCTGAAGCGGATCGAGTGCTGATGAGGGATCCTGGAAAATGATGCCTATCTTCTCGCCGAGAAGTCTTCTTCTTTCCTGCGGGGTCTTCTTAAGCAGGTCCTCGCCGTCAAGAAGTATCTCTCCCGAATCGACGGTGGCAACCTCGGAAAGAAGTCCTGCGATAGTAAGTGAAGTGATGGTCTTGCCCGAGCCTGAGTTTCCGATAAGGCCTAAGATCTCACCCGATCTAATGTTGAAAGACAGATCCTTAAGTATGCGCGCAGGCACACCCGATCCGTTTGAGATCGACAGGTTAAGACCGGTAACCTCGAGGATGTTGCCCTTGTATCTCACTGGCTGCCTCCTCTGACGGAAGTCCTGACCCACTCGGAGATGAAGTAAAGACCGAGTATGTAGAACACGAGTATCAGTGTCGGGAAGATGATAAGCCACGGCGCCACCGTCATGTAGCTTTGTGCATCAGAGAGCATCTTGCCGTAAGAAGCGGCTGGCGGCTGGACACCGAGACCTAAGTAACTCATACCCGACTCGAAAAGCGTCATGTTGGCAAGTCCCGTGATTACCGCGGGAAGTATCTGCGCCATGAGATTGGGCAGTATATGTACATACATAAGGCGGACGGGAGGGACTTTCATAACTTTGGACTGGAGAATGAAGTCTCTCGTCATAAGTTCAATGGTTCCGCTTCGGTACACCCTCGCGAATGTCGGCGCGAAGACGAGTCCCAAAGCCCAAATTACGTTATAAAGTGAAGGCCCGAAGACGGCAACCGCAACGAGTGCAAGCAGGATTCCGGGGAAGCACATCACGGAGTTCGAGAGTATCATGATGATCTTGTCCGTTATTCCTCCGAAGTATCCCGCTGCAAGACCTGCGACTGTTCCCAGAACAAGCGCGACGGCGACTCCCGCAAACGAGACGAGCAGTGTATATCTTGCTGCGGCAAGGCAGCGTGAGAAGACATCTCTTCCCATGTTATCCGTTCCGAACAGGTGGTCTGCACAAGGTGCAAGCAGCTTGGCCGCGGCATCTGTGTCGTTTATCCCGTACGGAGTCCAGATGAGTCCTATGAGGAAGAATGCGAGCACAATACCAAGAAGAGTCATGCCCATTATTAAGTATCTTTTTGATATGCGGGCCAGATTCATGACGTCCTCCTGTCCCTTATTCGGGGATCAATAAGGGCAGCGATCATGTCGGACATGAAATATAAAACGACCGTCATGAGTGCAAGATAGAAAACTATTCCGGAAAGAAGAGGGAAGTCTCTTCTTGATATGGCGGCCAGAAGAAGACGCCCCAGTCCCGGAAGATTAAAGACCTGCTCCACTATAAGCGATCCGCCCATAATGTCCGAGAGGACAAGGGAGATGACCGTTATCGAGGAAACCGCCGAATTCGGGATTATGTGCTTAATGAGGATCATAAAGTCTGTAAGGCCGTGGCTCTTGGAAGTCCTCGCGAAGTCGCTTGCCGAGTATTCGATCATCGAAGCTCTTAAGAACTTGAACGTCATGGCGATCTTAGGTAAAGCGATGCAAAAAGCCGGCAGTATGAGGCAGGACAGGAACTTCCCAAAATCATCCGAAGGGCGCGCATACTGTCCTACTGCAACTATGCCGAACACTCTGGTGAAGAGGATGATCAGCATCATTGATAAAGCAAAAGGCGGTATAGCGAAAAGTATGTGTCCTGCAGCCGAAAGGGCTCTGTCGGTGAACTTACCCGGCCTTCTGCTGCAGACGGCAGCAAACGGGAATGACACCACAATGACGATGATCAGGGCAATTAGGCTCATGCCCAAGGTAACGGGAAGCCTTGATGAGATAAGTTCGCTTACAGGCTCGCTGAAGGCTAAGGATTTTCCGAAGTCGCCCCTCATCGCGCTTGTAAGCCAGCTTACATATCTTTGTGCAAGCGGTTCGTTAAGTCCGAGCTCAGTACGCAAATGCTCCACCTGTTCCTCGGTGGCAGTCGTTCCGAGCATAACTCTTGCGGCATCTCCCGGGATTATCGAGAAGGCAGCGAAAGTAAAAAAAGACACGAGCAACGCGGTGAGTAAGAACTCACACAATTTGCCTGCAGCAAATTTTACGCGGTTGCCCATGCCTTAGTTCCCTTTACTTTTATTCCTGTCAGGATTCTGCCGGGTCAACAGCCAGGTGGACTGTTGACATATCCTGAATGTACATAGGATACAGATTATAACCTGCAAGTCTGCGGCTTACGGCACAGGTGCTGTAAGGATCCTGAATATAGCAGGAAGCAGCGTCTTCTGTCATATAATCCAGAAGCTGATGATAAAGCTCGTTGCGCTCAGTCTCATCTATCGTAAGAGGTATCTGCTCTATGATCGCATCAACCTCGGGATTGCTGTAGTTGATGAAGTTGTTATCAGCGCTCGACAGATATCTTCCGATTACATCGTAAGGAGCGTAGTCACTTGTAAGAGCGATTATTGTTGACTGATACTCTCTGTTGGTGTAGATGCGGTCAAGCCATGTAGCCCAGTCGACCTGCTCGATCTCAACGTTGATTCCGATATCGTCAAGCTCGTCAGCGATCGCAACAGCTGTATTTACGTGAACCAGATAGTTGCTCGGAACGGAGATCGTCATATCAAATCCGTCGCCGTATCCTGCTTCTTCGAGAAGCTCCAAAGCTCTGTCTGTATCGTGAGGATAAGCATCATCGAGTGAAGAATCATACGCATCACCGATAACGGGACTCATACCGGTCGTCAAAGGAACACCTGCACCGTCCATTGTGAGGTTGATGATCTCTTCTCTGTCAATTGCATAGTTGATAGCCTGTCTTACTCTTACATCGTCAAAAGGCTCTACTGCATTATTGAGGAACAATCCCTGAACCATGTTTGAACCAAGGCTTAAGACCTCGAATGATGCGGGGTTCAACTGATTTGCCTTATCGGTCATAAGGTAAGGGAAAATATCGATGGCTCCGTTCTCAAGCTCGAGGAATCCGGAATCCATATCCGCACAAACCTTGAATGTAACCGTATCAAGGTAGGGAAGTTCGGGGATCCAGTAGTTATCATTTCTTGTAAGAACGATTCCGATGCCGGCTTCGTAGCTTGTGAACATGAAAGGACCTGTTCCGATCCTTGTCTCGCCGATCGTGTCGTACGAACCCTCGGGGATGATCGCTACAGTGAAGAACGAAAGCATCTCACTGTTGGGGTTGTTAAGAGTAACCGTAACAGTTCCGTCACCGTTATCAACGACCGATTCAACATCAGCAAACTCCGACTTTATCTCGGAAGCCTTCTGCAAAGAGTAAACAACATCTCCCGTATCAAGCTCGGAACCGTCATGGAAAGTAACACCTTCTCTTATGGTGAAAGTGTATGTTGTTGCATCATCAGAGATGACGACATCCGTTGCAAGGCAGGGATTCAATGTTCCGGTTGAATCGAACTTGTAAAGACCTTCATAGACATTAAACAGGATCTCTCTGTCACCTGCGGCCTCTACTGTGTAGGGGTCAAAGATCATGGGCTCCTGTGTGATTCCGACTACAGCGTCACCTCCGTATAAACTGGCATTGGCCTCGTCACCGCTGCTTTTCGCGCAGGCTGCTGCCGGTACAGCGAAAGCTAGTGCAAGAGCACACGCAAGCAATTTTTCCTTAATAGAATACTTCATTAGCACAACCACTCCTGATTTATAAATATTATGGATATTACAGCATTTTTCCCGCATTTTCGATAAATAAAGTAATAAAATGTACTTAATCGACAAATAAATAATTTTTCGACTAAATTTTTTATTATATTTGGTGGTATAATCATTTTACGTCTTAAATAAAAGGAGCTCACACACATGAAGAAATGTCCTGTTTGCGGAGTAATGATGGGTGATAATGTTGCCCGTTGTTCAATGTGCAAGTACGATTTCCAGAAAGCGTCAGGCGGAGATGCATCAGCTGTAATGGCTGAAGCTCAGAAAGTCCTTGACCAGAAGGAAGAAGAGAACATTGCAAGGACTGAGGCAAGAAGATCTGAGGAAGAGAAGAGACTTGCTGAGATAAGAGAGAAGATCAATCGCGAGATGGAGACTCTCACAGCGAAGTTTGAGGCGGAGAAGCAGAAACTCGACAGAGAGTTCGAAGCAGCTAAGAAGAAGTCTGAGGCAGAGAAGGCTCAGCTCGAGAAGGATCTCGTTGCTGCAAGAGAAGAAGTTCAGATCGAGAGAAACAAGATTGCTGAAGCAAGAGCTCAGGGCGAACAGGCAAAGAAAGATAAGGAAGCTGAAGGTCAGGCTAAGTACGATGAGATCGTAGCCCAGGCCGAGAAGGAAAGAAAGCAGATGCTTGATCAGACTCAGAAGGAGATCAACGAAGCAGCTGCCAGAATAGATGCAGAATATGCAGAGGTCCTTAAGAAGAGAGACCAGCTCGTAGCAGAAGCTACAGAAGCACAGACTTACCTCGAGAATTCCGAGCAGTTAAGGAAAGAGATGGAAGCTGCAAGGGATGAGCAGGACAAGGTAATCGAATCCAAGAAGAAAGAGATAGAAGCTAAGCAGACTGATCTTGATAAGCTCCAGAAGGACTTTGAGTCTGAGAAGGCAAGACTTGAGAAGGAAGGCCGTCAGATCGTTGAGCAGCAGGCAAGCGAAGCTTTGAAGGCTAAGGAGCAGGCTGAGGCTGATCTTGCAAAGATCAACAAAGAGAAGGGTGCTGTTATCGCAGAAGTTGAGAAGCAGCAGAAGGCCGCTCAGTCTGAAATCGACGGAATCAGAGAGCAGGCTAAGAAGATCATCGCTGAGGCTGAGGAAGCTGCAGTTAAGAGAGATGATTTCGTAAAAGAGATCGAAGCTACTAAGAAGGAAATCGATGAGGTTCAGAAGCGCAAGGATAAGCTTGAGGCTGAGATAAAGAAAGAGACAGACGCTCAGGAGAAGGCACGTGCCGAGCACGAGAAGAAGATCAAGGAATTCGAGGCTTCTGCAACTGAGTGGAGCAAGCAGATCAGTGACATTACTGATGAGTATAACAAGGCTAAGGTCGTTATCGAGGATGCTAAGAAAGTTGAAGTAACTGCTAAGGCAGCCGCTGAAGAGATCATCCTCGATGCCGAGAAGAGAGCCGTATTCCTCAAGGAAGCTGCTCTTAAGGAGAGCGACAAGGGTCAGTACATCAAGACCATCGAAGAGAAGGAGAAGAAGATAGAGGAAATGCAGAAGGAAAAAGACGCTCTGAATGAGAAGATCAAGGAACTAGAGGCATCAATCAAGTCTATCGAGAAGAAGGTTGCAAGCGGAGCCGCAGGCGGCGGTGCTGTAGCATCCGGTCCTAAGGAATATGCTATTGAGGTAGTTAACCATAACGATATGGGTGAGGTTGACGAGAGAGGTATCAGCCAGGCTCTTGAGAAGAGAACAAAGGACGGCTGGAACCTGTTTACGGTCATCAACGATGACGGCGGTAAGCTTCAGGGCGCTTTGGGAGGTGAAGGAGCTTCATCTCTTGCAATGGGTTCATTCTCCAGCAAGGAAGACCGTGTAATCATGATCTTCGAGAGACCTAAGAAGTAAGATAAAACCTTATTTCCAATATAGTTAATTAAAAGACCGCGCTTGTTGGCGCGGTCTTTTTTGTCTCTGGATTTGCCCCAAAAATGCACAAAACAATTGACAGAATGTTCATATTCTTTGTGGAAAACGCATACCAAACATATTATAATTAAAAATGCTTGATTTCTTATCAAAGCACTAATAAATATCTCCAAAGGAGGAAGATCTTATGGAAAAGTATTCCGCAGACAAGATACGTAATATTGCATTGCTCGGGCATCAGGGCTCCGGCAAGACATCACTCGCAGAAGCAATGCTGTATTGCACGAAGGCAATAGACCGCTTAGGCAGGACTGCAGACGGCAATACAACACTTGATTTCGAACCGGAGGAGATAAAGAGAGGTGCTTCCATTTCAGCTGCCGTTGCAAGCTGTGAGTACAAGGGCAGTAAGATCAACATTATCGACACTCCCGGTGATTTTGACTTCCTGGGCGAAGAGATGTCCGGAATCAGGATCGCAGACAGCGGTATCGTAATGATTTCCGCTAAGGGTGGTACATCCGTAGGTTCACAGAAAGCTATAAGACTTCTTAACAGTAAGAATGTTCCGTTCCTGTTCTTTGTTAATCGTATGGACGAGCCGAACGCAGACTTCGAGGCTGTTACACAGAGAATGATGGACCGTTACGGACCGAGCGTTATCCCGCTGTCTCTTCCTATCCTCGAGAGCGGACAGATGACCGGAATTGTCGACGTAATGAACAGAAAGGCTTTCAAGCTTGATAAGTCAGGAAAGAGTGAAGAGATTCCTCTTCCCGAAGAGTACAACAGCCGTATCGATGATCTCCAGGATCAGGTTAACCAGGTTGTTGCAGAAGCTGACGACGCTTTGATGGAGAAGTATTTCGCAGGGGAGAAGTTTACGGAGGACGAGTTCAGACACGGCGTTCACGCAGGCTTCCGTGAAGGTAAGCTCCACCCGATCTACTGCGGTTCTGCTTACATGAACTGGGGTGTTGACTTCCTCCTCAACTGTATCGCGAAGGATACACCTCCGGCAGGAAAGAAGCCTACTTTGATCGCTACATTGCCCGACGGTTCCGAGCAGGAAGTTGCATGCAAGCTCGAAGATCCTCTTGCTGCATTTGTCTTCAAGACGATTGCTGACCCGTTCGTAGGTAAGATCTCCATCTTCAAGGTTAACGCCGGTACGATCAAGGCTAACTCCACGGTATACAACGCAACCCAGGAGAAGGACGAGAAGATCGGTAACCTGTTCTTCCTGTTAGGTAAGAAGCAGATCGCTGTTGACGAAGTAAGTGCAGGTGATATCGGTGCTACGGCTAAGCTTGCCATCACACAGACTAACGATACATTGTGTGACAAGGCCCGTGTACTTGAGATGCCTAAGATCAAGTTCCCGTCTCCTTGTTTGTCAAAGGCTATAAGACCTGAGAAGAAGGGTGAGGAAGATAAGATCATGGCAGGTCTGCAGAAGCTTGCTGATGAGGATAAGTGCTTCACAGTCGAGAACAACTCTGAGACCAAGCAGATGGTCATCTCCGGTATCGGTGAAGTCCAGCTTAAGGTTCTTGTAACCAAGCTTAAGAATAAGTTTAAGGTTGATGCGGTTCTTGAGGATGCCAAGGTTCCTTACCGTGAGACTATCCGTAAGAAGGTTAAGGTTCAGGGTAAGCACAAGAAGCAGTCCGGCGGTCACGGTCAGTACGGTGATGTTTGGATTGAATTCGAGCCTAACTACGATTCAGAGGATCTTGTATTCGAAGAGAAGGTATTCGGCGGTGCCGTTCCTAAGAACTACTTCCCGGCAGTTGAGAAGGGTTTGCAGGAATCCATCGAGAAGGGTATTCTCGCAGGTTATCCTGTAGTTAACCTTAAGGCTACCTTGGTTGACGGTTCCTACCACGATGTAGACTCCAACGAGCAGTCATTCAAGATGGCAGCACATTTGGCTTTCAAGGCCGGTATGGAGCAGGCTGATTCCATTATCCTCGAGCCTATCTCATCTGTTGAGATTCACGGACCTGAGGATAAGCAGGGTGACCTTTTGGGCGACCTTAATAAGAGAAGAGGCCGTGTAATGGGTATCGGAGCTGATGAATTGGGCTGCGTTATCAATGCTGAAGTTCCCACATCAGAGATGGGCGACTATGCTACCGATCTTAAGGCTATGACTCAGGGATTGGGCTGGTTTGCTATGGAACATGCAAGATATGAGCCCGCTCCGGCAGACGTATCCGCTAAGGTTATTGCAGAGGCTAAGGCCAACGAAGAGTGATCTCACTCGTCTCCTCGCTACGTACTCGACGCTTCGCGTCTGCGTAAGTCCGCTCGGAGAACTCGTTCGATCAAAAAACCGCGCTCCTTCGGGGGCGCGGTTTTAGCAGTTGACAATGCGGGGAGACAGGTATAACATATGAACAGATGAACATATGAGCAAACGCTCATACGAGATAAAACAGAAAGGAGTGCATGTTATGCCTCACGACCACACGAAGCTGCTTAATCATATTAAAGAAGGACTTCCTGCTGATGAGACACTTCAGGATCTGGGCGACCTTTTCAAAGTCTTTGGTGATACCACCAGGATCAAGATCATGTATGCGCTTTATGAAGATGAGATGTGTGTATGTGCGATCGCTGAGTTGCTTAATATGACTCAGTCTGCTATATCTCATCAGCTCAAGACCTTGAAAGATGCAAACCTTGTATCGGGCAGAAGAGAGGGGAAGGAAATCTACTACAGTCTTTCTGACGATCATGTAAAAAGCATCATTAATCAGGGCTACGAACACATTACCGAGTAAAGGAGTAAGACAAAATGAAGAAGACTTATGAACTTGAAGATCTGGACTGCGCTAACTGCGCAAGGAAGATGCAGGAAGCAATCGAGAAGATAGAGGGTGTTACATCCTGCTCCGTTAACTTCATGACACAGAAGATGACTCTTGAAGCAGACGATGCGAACTTCGATGCAATTCTTAAGCAGGCTGTGGATACGATCAAGAAAGTAGAGCCTGACTGCGTAGTGGTACTTTAACATGAAGAACAAACTCACCCGTAAGCAAAAGAAGATGTTAAGAAGAATTATCGCGGCGGCTTGCCTCCTTATAATTGCCGCGATAGTAACCAGAGTTCTTGATTTGCCGTGGTGGGTTAACCTTCTTATCTATGCTGTTCCCTATATAGTCTCAGGATATGATGTTCTGAAGACCGCATTCATCAACATGATCCACGGACAGTTCTTCGATGAGAAGTTTCTAATGATGGTAGCAACTGTCGGAGCCTTCGGAGCGGGTGAATATCCGGAGGCATCGGCAGTTATGCTTTTTTATCAGGTCGGCGAATTGTTCCAGAGCATCGCGGTCGGAAGATCAAGAAAATCCATCGCGAATCTTATGGACATCAGACCTGACAGTGCGACGGTAATAAGGGATAGTATAGAAAAAGAAGTAAGTCCCGATGAGGTGCAGGTTGGTGAGCTGATAGTTGTAAGACCGGGTGAGAAGATCCCTCTCGACGGCGTGGTCGAAGAAGGCGCAAGCTCGGTCAACACGGCAGCCCTGACCGGTGAATCCGCACCCGTAGATGTCGCTGTAAGCGACAGCGTAATAAGCGGAACGGTCAATCTCACCGGCGTTATAAAAGTAAGAACAACAAGCACTTTCGGACAGAGTACGGTATCGAAGATACTGGAGCTTGTCGAGAATTCTTCCGAGAAGAAGGCAAAGGTGGAGAACTTCATCACGAAGTTTGCAAAATGGTACACGCCTTGCGTAGTAATCGCGGCGCTTCTTCTTGCCATAATCCCGCCTGTCATACTCGGCATAAACAGCTGGGATATCTGGAAGACCTGGCTTATGAGAGCCTGTGTATTCCTCGTAGTATCCTGTCCCTGTGCCCTTGTGGTATCGGTTCCGCTGTCGTTCTTCGGTGGAATCGGCGGTGCATCGAGAGAGGGCATTCTCATCAAGGGCGCAAACTACATGGAGACTTTGGCCGGCATAGATACTGTTGTCTTTGATAAGACCGGCACATTGACGAAGGGCGTGTTCGCAGTAGATGATATCCATCCCAATAACATCACACAGGCGCAGCTTATCGATATCGCTGCAACATGCGAGAGCTTCTCGAGCCACCCTGTAGCACAGTCTATCGTCAGGGCACACGAAGGTCATATCGAGAAAGACCGCATTAGTGATGTGAAGGAGATTGCGGGTAAGGGTGTGGAAGCAGTTATCGACGGAAACACATACTTCTGTGGTAACGGACAGCTTATGGAAGCCTGCAAAGCGGACTACCATGACTGTCACCTGACAGGAACCATAATCCATATCGCCCGCAAGATAAATGATGACTCATCCGAATACTTAGGTCACATCATAATCAATGATGAGATAAAAGAAGACTCGCAAAAGACGGTAAGCATTTTAAAGAAGCTTGGAATCAAGCGTGTGGTTATGCTTACAGGCGACAAGGACAAGGTTGCCAAGAATGTAGCCGGCAAGTTAGGTCTTACCGAGTACCACGCCGAACTTCTTCCTGCCGATAAAGTAGATCAGGTTGAGAAGCTTCTCGGGGAAGGTGCCAAGCTCGCTTTCACAGGTGACGGTATCAATGATGCCCCCGTTCTCATGAGAGCCGATATCGGTATCGCGATGGGTGCGATGGGTTCTGATGCGGCAATCGAATCCGCAGATGTTGTGCTCATGGATGATAAGCCGGCAGGTATCGCCAAGGCGATCCTCATCGCACGTAAGACCATGAGGATAGTAAAGGAGAATGTCTTCTTCGCTCTTGCCGTAAAGGCGGTTATCCTCATCCTGGGTGCGGTCGGAATCGCGAACATGTGGCTCGCAGTATTCGGCGACGTAGGCGTTCTCATCATCGCAATCTTTAATGCAATTAGAGCGATGCGAAGCCCGGCGCTCCCCGCGTAAAGAACAACACCCAAATCAGTAAATCTGGTAGATCGTCGTAGCTTCCTCAGGGAAGTAAGCAACCGGCGTCAGGTTCTGCTCGAAGAACTCACGGTTATAGTAAGCCCCGTTAGGATATTCAAAACCGAAGAACTCGGGATCGTCGATAAGATACTTTATGCCTCTTTCCTGACAGTATCTTCTGAACTCATCGATGTTGTTCTGTGATCCGCCGATCAGCCAGCAGTAGATCGTCTCACGCGTATCTGTATCGTGACCTGCAGACCATGCATAATACGGCCATGCGTAATACGACGGGCGACCTGCCAGGAAGAAACGGTTCAATGCCCACTCAGGTGTCAGGAAGACATCATTGGCAGCGGTGTTCTCTTCAATCCACTTAACAAGATTTGACTGTGTGTTGACCTCGACGCATGAGGTGTTCCTGTTAACATAAACGCACCACTCGGAAATTCCGGTAGCAGTAAGCGGGAAGATAAGAGCGGCACCTGTAATAATAAGTGCGGTGCGCACGATGATATACCATCCCTTTGGAAGCTTCTCCTTGACCTTGACGGGAGGCACGAACATCTCCGCGAGCGCTCCTGCAACAAAGATATCAACGAGTATCAGCGAGAACTGAATGAACTTGTGATTAGCAAGCATCTCAGCTGATATCTGGCAATTGAAAGCAAATACGAAAGGTGCGAGGAAAGACAGATAGATGATCTCGCGGTAAACGGGCTTTTTGCCGAGTATGTTACGCACGAGAAGGTAGATTACATAAGAAGCCGAGATGATCAAAGTCAGTCCCGTAACTGCAACTATGTAATTCGATATTCCGGTAGGTGTCTTGTCCTCGCAGACAAAGCCTGTGATGTGCTGCATCTTAACGACATTGGAAGCGGACCCCGCGAATAACTTCGTCTGAATAAAAGAGGAAACCACAGCGGCAGCCGCGACCGCGATATAAGTAATCCTTGTCTCAGAGACAACAGCCATTATCATCAGGACCAGAAGCGAACCGATAAGTGCCGAACCGTGGAAGAACGGATAGGCAACAGCGATAAGGCAGGCAAGAAGAGTGATGCCGATGGGATTAAGCGGGTCCTCCTTACGGAACCACCACGCCTCACGTGAACCTGCGAAGGTCTTGAGCCATGCCGCAACACCGTTGCCGGAATTACCGTCACGTGTCTTGATAAGGCTGATGCACATTCTCCTGACAAAAGGCGTCATGAGGATGATAAGCACGAGCATCGCGCCCACGCCGAGCATCAGGTGTCTCTGGTTCGGATAAACATTGATAGCCCATATGCCCCAGTTGTCATAAGGTGTGTTTCCGTACCAGTTGTTGCTCTTGATTATAGTCTGTACCGCCTGCCCCAGCGTCTGGCCGCCCTTTCTTAACTCGCTTAACTGCGTGAAGAAATTAAACGAGCTTCTGAAGAACACGAGAACGGGAGTCAGGATGAAAGCTGCACGCCTTCTTGAGAACAGGACAGCGAGTGTGCCTGCGAGAGTCATCGCGCACACCATAACGATTATGCTCGGGATGTTGATCGCAAGATCAATCGAGAAACCGAGATACTCGAGCATGCCTGCGAGGAAGTAGAAGAAGAAGTGATACTGTATGCCGTCGCCCGAGAAGTGCATGTACTGTGTGGGGAAGTTATACCCCTTCGAAAAGGACGACACCATCGCGGTATGCGGAGCAAGATCCGAGAACGTGGAGTAACCCGCATAGAGAGTATCGCCTGAGATCCTGTATGTGTAGAACATAAGGAAACTTGCAACACCCGTAAGTATAACGGTGCAAATACCGTAGTAGATTGCATTCGTCAAAGTGGAACTGTATTCAGGGATAAAACCCGCATCCTTCCTGTCTAAGGAGTGTGAACTTTTGTGTGACTTCCTCATGCGGGCCGTGAAGTTAAGACCCGTGAATATGATGAAGACAGCAAATGTCAAAAGGATGCTTGCTCTTCTTGCCGTGTCCTTGCCGTCAAAGGCGAGGTTCAGGATTGAGATCGAATAGTAGTTGACCATCGGTACGAGCAAAAGCCCGACTATGATGCCTGCAGGTGCCGTGAACAAGACGGGCGGGATCTTTGATACGACGCTCTTGCTCGGTGAGCAGGCCGTAAAGAATCTTGCCGTGTCCGGCACGCACATTGTTACGAGGGATATTCCGAATACTGCGCATAGTATTAAGTACAAAATCGCGAGCATAAATCTTCACCTTAAAAAATAAATATATAGTAGAGTCTAACAAACAAAACGCGCCCTAATCTTACATGCATATTACTTTTTGAAGATACTTGGAATACTTTACCGAAGGTAACCAAAATGTAATGAATATAAGCATTTGAGGGTAAAACAGGATTGCTATAATTTGCATACTCGAAGGAGGAAATGCATATGAGAATCGTAGTCCTGGGCGGCGGGTTAAGTCCCGAGAGAGATGTATCCAAGAAGTCGGCAAGCCTTATTGCAAATGCCCTTATCAGAAAGGGTCATTCTGTTGCGCTCATCGACCTTTACGAAGGTATCGAGAACGACGAGCCTGTTGATTACCTCTTCAAAAGAGGTGCTGATGAATTCACATATGAGATTCCCGAGGAGGAACCTGATCTTAACGAGCTCATCCGCGAGCACGGCGGCAGGAAAGAGTGGCTCGGTCCCCGCGTAATAGAGATATGTAAGGCATGCGACTGCGTTTTCGTAGGTCTTCACGGTTCTCACGGTGAGGACGGCCGTATGCAGGCTGTTCTCGAGGCGTTCGGAATAAGATACACGGGCTGCGGCTACACGGGTTCCGTTATCGCGATGGATAAAGATCTCTCGAAGAGACTCATCCACGGTGCAGGTTACAAGACTGCAAAGTGGTTCACGGCTTACGGCTCCGAGATCGCATATGACCGCTGCGTCAACGAGATAGGACTTCCCTTTGTAGTTAAGCCAATAGGCTGCGGCAGCTCATGCGGAGTTTCCATCGTTCACAGTGAAGATGAGTTTGATGCTGCTATGGCGTTTGCAGAAAGATATGAGCAGAGGATCATCATCGAGCAGTATATCAAGGGCCGGGAGATCACGGTAAGTATCCTTAACGGCAAGGCTCTCCCCATAACCGAGATCATTCCTCACGAGGGTTTTTACGACTACAAGAACAAGTACCAGTCAGGCCTTACGACACACGTTTGTCCGGCCGAGCTTGGTGGAGTTAATACAGAGCGCGCCAAGAAGATCGCCGAAGAGGAGTTCGATCTTTTAAGAATGAGCGCTTACGGCAGAATCGACATGATGTTTGACGGCGAGGACTTCTGGTTTATCGAAGCCAATAACCTCCCCGGCATGACCAATACTTCACTTCTTCCCGAGGCAGCTGCCAAGGCAGGCATCGAGTATGAGGATCTTTGTGAAATGATCGCGATGAAAGCAGGCAAGAAGAAGCACGAATGAGGGTAGGAATTGTCGGAGGCGGCGCTGCGGGGCTTTTCGCAGCATCCTTTTTGAAGCACGGCGGAGCTGATTTTGTTTTACTCGAGAAAGGTCCCACATGCGGAAGAAAGCTTCTGCTGACGGGACACGGCCGCTGTAATATCACAAACAGAAAACCTGTATCGGAACTTAAGGACGGATACCATGAGGCGTCATCTTTCATGAAGGCGTCGTTGTCTTCGTTCACGCCTGATGATGCGGTCAGGTTCATCGAGGACGAACTTAAGGTGCCGCTTAAGGAAGAAGAGAACAACAGGATGTTCCCGAAGTCCGATAAAGCTTCCGACATGAGGGATGCGCTTGTTTCGTATATCGGCAGTAAGAACATAAAGACCAACTTCGATGTCGTTGATGTTCAGATTGAGAACACGCCTGACGGCAGGAAGTTTAACGTGATAGCGCGTGACAAAAGGCAGGAGTGCGTCGACAAGCTTATCGTTGCGACCGGCGGTCAGTCTTTTCCGCAGACGGGTTCTGACGGCAAGGCTTACGATCTTATCGAGGACACGTTAGGTCACAAGATAACTCCGCTCTATCCCGCGCTTACAGGTATCCCGGTAGCGCAGCAGGACAAGAAGTTTACCGCCAAGGTAAGCGGCGTCTCGGTTTATGCCGGAGCAGGTCTTTACCTCAACAACAGGAAGAAAAACAAGACTGAAGGCAACGTTCTTTTTACTCACGACGGGCTCTCGGGACCTGCAATAACAGAGCTTGCGCGTAATATCTCCGAGTATGTGGTCGAGGAAGACGGCTGGATCGAGCTCGACTTTACGCCCGGCAGAGACGATAAGGAGATCGACGACGAGCTTCTCGATGAGATCCGTCAGCGTCCTGATGCGAAGCTCACCACCATAGGTAAGAAATACGTTCCGGCGTCGCTGTCGGAGGCGATAGGAGAGCGTGCGGGCGTAACCGGCATACTTGCCTCAAGTGTTACACGCGATGCGCGAAAAGCTTTCGTAAACAACCTCAAGCATCTTCACATGACCATCGAGAGCCAGCCAAAGTTCGAGACGGCATATGTTACAAGAGGCGGCGTGGCGCTTGATGAAGTGTCCCGCAAGACGATGGAGTCGAAGCTTCTCAAAGGTCTTTACATTATCGGCGAGGTCCTCGATGTCGACGGTATAAGCGGAGGGTATAATCTGCAGGCAGCCATGAGTGAGGCTTATGTCGCAGTACGGTCCGTTCTGTGTTAAAATCTTCGAAGTAATTTATAAGCGGGAGGTGTTCCTGTGTCTGAGAAAAGAGAGGATTACATAACTTGGGGCGAGTACTTTATGGGCGTTGCACAGCTTGCAGCCCAGAGAAGCAAAGATCCCAATACTCAGGTCGGCGCATGCATCGTAAATGACGATAACATGATCCTGTCGGTAGGATATAACGGTCTTCCCGCAGGATGCTCTGACGATGATTTTCCCTGGGCAAGAGAAGGCGATGAATATGACACCAAGTATGTCTATGTCTGTCATGCCGAGCTTAATGCTATCTTAAATTCAGGAACTTCCGACTTAAGAGGTTCAACTATCTATGTATCTTTATTTCCGTGCGAGGGGTGCACGAAGGCCCTTATCCAGAAGGGTATCAAGAAGATAATCTACGCAAGTGATAAATATCACGATCTGCCTGCGACAAGGGCAGCAAGAAGGATGCTCGATGCGGCGGGTGTCGAATACGTGCCTTACGAATCACAGGGCCGTAAGATCGAACTGGATGTATAATCACCGTTGCTGCAACGGGTCAAGGAGGAAAGAAGATGGGAGAATTTAAGTCATTCATCTGGGATGAGAAGAATGAATGCATGGGTGAGGATGAAAGACGCGAACTGGTTGGCAAGCGTCTTGTAAGTGCAGTAAGAAGAACATACGATAATGTTCCTTACTACAGAAAGAAACTTGAGATGTCGGGAGTAAGTCCTGATGACATCAAGTCTATGGATGATATCGAGAAGCTTCCTTTCTGCGATAAGCTCGACTTCAGAGATAACTACCCGTTCGGTACTCTCGCAGTTCCAATGGACCAGCTTGTAAGATTTCATGCTTCTTCCGGAACGACAGGTAAGATGAAGGTCGTAGGCTATACGGCAAACGACGTTGAACTGTGGTCTGATGCACTTTGCCGCTGCTTCGCTATGTCCGGCATGCAGAAGGGTGACCTGGTTCATATCGCATACGGATACGGCTTGTTTACAGGAGGCTTAGGCCCGCACTATGCATGCCAGAAGTTCGGTTCGGTTGCTATCCCCGTATCGGGCGGCAACACTGCAAGACAGATCCAGATACTTACGGAGTGGCAGCCTCAGGTCATCATGTGCACGCCTACGTATATGCTCCACATAATTGATGTCATCGAGAAGCAGGGAATAGATAAGTCCCTTATCAAGCTCCGTTCAGGTATCTTCGGTGCTGAGGCATGGACACGTGAGATGAAGGATCAGATCGAAGGAAGGATCGGTCTTAAGGCGTTTGATATCTACGGTCTTACTGAGATCGTAGGTCCCGGCGTAGGCTGTTCTTGCCCTTACTGCGAAGACCAGATCCATATCAATTCCGACCTGTTCTGGCCTGAGATCGTAGATCCCGAGACAGGCAAGGTTCTTCCTGAAGGTGAGATGGGTGAGCTCGTATTCTCCTCGCTTCTCAAGGAAGGCGTTCCCATGATCCGCTATAACACACACGACCTTACACGTATTCACTACGGCAAGTGTGCATGCGGAAGAACGACTCCGAGGATCGATAAGATCACAGGACGCGCGGACGATATGCTCATCATCAGAGGCGTTAATGTATTCCCGACTCAGATCGAGGCAGCTGTCATGAAGTTCAAGGAAGTTCTTCCCCACTACATGATCTACGTCGACCGTGTTAACAACCTTGATGTTATCTCCGTTAAGATCGAGCTTAATCCCGATCTTATGTCTGATACTATGTCAGGTCTCGAGAAACTCACCAGAGCAATCGAAGGCGAGATCGCAAGCATCACGGGCATTCATGCCAAGGTGCTTCTTGTCGAGCCGAGATCCCTGCCGAGATCTGAAGGCAAGATGGTAAGAGTTATAGACTCGAGGTTCAAGAAATCATAATGAGAAGATCATTAAAAATCATATCAACTATCCTCACCGCGATCCTTGTGTTCGCGGTGTTCTCGTTTGTTTTGTCCTCTCCTGTCAAAGCAGAGGCTTCAGCTGATGTCGAATCCACGAACCCCTGGGGTGACGGCGGGCAGATAACTCTTAATATGTCCGGCTGCTCGGGCTACAGTCAGATAACGGTCGTCGTCGACTTCGGAGGTACGGTCAGTTCCGCATCCGGCTGGGGATTTGATTCCTACGAGATATCAGGAAGGCAGGTTACCGCGACCGTCTCCGCAACAGGCCCCAATTCCTGGGGATTTGACGGCAATGTCGGTATCCAGGTGTCGGGCTCTAACATCAACAACATATCCCTGATCTCCGTATCAGGTTCGGGAACATCTGATGCGCCTTCCAACCAGACTGACGCGAACACTAACACCAATGAGACTGCTCAACCCCCCAATCCACAGGAGTCGCAGGCTCCCGAGGTAACGGTCGAGGGCGTTCAGGGTGACGACTGGCTTACGACGAGCGGCGACCAGATCGTGGACCAGAACGGAACTCCCGTTTGGCTTACCGGCTGCAACTGGTTCGGTTATAACACCGGAAGTAATATTTTCGACGGGGTGTGGGCTTGCAATATGCGCGAGGCACTTGAGTCCATCGCAGACCACGGCTTTAACCTCCTGCGCATCCCGATGTCGGCGGAGCTTCTTTTGCAGTGGAGTAACGGCGAGTACCCCGAGGCCAATTACAATCACGCTTATAATTCCGAGCTCGAGTCAATGAATTCGCTCGAGATATTTGACTATGCACTGTCGATCCTGGAGGCGAACGGCGTCAAGGTTATGATCGACATCCACTCGCTTCCGACGGATGCCATGGGTCACAACCTTCCTTTGTGGTACACGGATGAGTTCACGACAGAGGACTTCTATGCCGCGCTTGACTGGCTGTCAGCGCGCTACGCCAATAACGACACGATAATCGCATACGACCTTAAGAATGAGCCGCACGGCAAGGCTTCCGAGCCTGATCACGCCATCTGGAACGGTTCTGAAGATGAGAATAACTGGAGATACGTCGCCGAGACTGCGGGCAACATCATTCTCGATAACAACCCGCACGCTCTCATCATGATCGAGGGCATTCAGATCTATCCCATCGATCCTGTTGCGAACGACTTCACCTCGACGAATGACGAGGATTACTACAACTCCTGGTGGGGCGGCAACCTGCGTGCTGTTGCTGATTACCCGATCGACTTCGGTTCCCCGGAGCGTAACGCGCAGATAGTTTATTCCCCTCACGATTACGGCCCGACAGTCTACATGCAGCCGTGGTTCGAGGGCGGCTTTACCTACGAGTCGCTCTACGAGGATTACTGGCACGACGCCTGGCTTTATATCGACGAGGAGCAGATCGCGCCTTTGCTGATAGGTGAGTGGGGCGGCTTCATGACAGGCGACAACCTTACATGGATGACCTACATGCGCCAGCTCATAGCGGACTATCACCTGAATCACACATTCTGGTGCTTTAACGCGAACTCGGGTGACACCGGCGGACTTGTAACCGACGACTTCGTGACCTGGGATAACGATAAGTATAATTTCGTAAGGGAAGTTTTGTGGCAGGATGAGAACGGCAACTTCATCGGCCTCGACCATGTCGTTCCCTTAGGCGACAACGGCATCTGCCTGACCGACTACTCGGGACTTGATGCCGTGCCTCTTACAAACCCCGAAGCACCCGCGTCCTCTGCTGACGGTTCTTCACAGGAGACTCAGGTGACTGCGGCAGACGGAACACCGGTTGCTTCTGCTTCTGCACAGGAGGAGGATCCCGTTAAGAGCACCCTCGCGAAAATCTTAAACATCGTCATCGGTGCCGCTGCTTTGGCTCTGCTCACAGTAGGCGGTATTGCAGTGTATAAGCTCGGCAAGAAAACCGCTAAATAATAACGCACGCGAAATATCAAAAGAATTGTATTGCATTTGCGTATATAACGCTCGTAAAATCAAAGTGTATATCTAATCAAATATGGTGTGTGGGGGCTACGCTGTGAGTTTAAGGATTCATTCTAAGATTAGTGCTGTATTAACAGCGCTTGTAATTTCCATTGCGTTGTTATTTACTCTTGCTTCTAACGTAAGAGCTGATGCTTCTGTTTCGACTGACCCGAGGACATGGGGAAATGGCGGAATGGTAGGAGTCTCCGTCTCGAACGGTCAGTCCGGAGAGACGATAACGGTAGTCGCTACCGTCGAGGGTGAGCTTACCAATGCTACGACAACGGCAGGTTCTATCTCTGTTGACGGCAACACCATTACGGCGACCGTCGATGCAGATCAGCTTTACTATTTCTATATCGGTATCGAGGGATCGGATATAACCGGTATCTCGGCATCCGCTTCTGTTTCCGGAAGCCCTGCTCCCACCGAGCCTGAACCTACAGTTCCTGCTCCGACGGAGCCGGCACCTACACAGCCGACGCAGACGCAGCCGACGCAGGCTACACCTGCACCTTCACAGACTACACAGACGCAGCCGACACAGACACAGCCTGCACAGACTACGGCAACATCTGCGACCACGGCTGCAACACAGGCTCCTGCGGCTACAACCGCTGCTACAACAGCTGCGCCCGCGGCAACAACGACAGCAGCAACCGCAGCGGCAACGACAACAGCTGCCGCACAGCCTAATTCCAATTCAGGATCAAGTGCAGCTCCTGCAGGCGGTTCAGCTGCTCCCGCAGCAGAGCCTGTTGCAACAGAACCTGCAGTAACACCCGCAGACGGCGCAGCAGCACCTGCAGCAATCGATGCGGCAGCCGCAGGCATAATCAATGCAGACAATGTAAGTTCCAATCAGGATAATAATGATGCGGACACCAATGACGATGCTGATACAGATGAGACAGCAGAGTCTACAGAGGAGACCACGGTACCTATCATCATTCTTGATGAAGACGGTAATGAGATCATGGTTACTCCCACACCTACACCTTTCCCCCGCATGAGCGGAAGGATCACATATGATGATTCAACAAATTACTTCCCCTGGAAGCCCTTGTTAATAAGCGTTGTCGTTATTGCTGTTCTTGCAGCAAGATATATGGTCTTGAAGGCGCAGGGACTTCACGGTGGAGAACTTGCTTTGGAGTTTGTTCCCGGTGTTTCTGATATCGTGGATAAGCTCTCACGTAAGGGAACTAAGATCGAGGCACGCACCACAAGTGCTTACGATTATTCGAATTCAACTGCAAGACGTGCTGCGGAAGCAGCAAGAGAGGCTCAGGAGGCCCGCGCTGAGTTCGCAAGGACACAGCAGGCGGCAAAGGCATCCGCACCTGCAGCAATTGAAGGGGTTAAGGCTCCCGTAAAGAGAACTGCTCCCGCTTCAGAGAATGCAGCGAAGGAAGAACCCAAGACAGGAAGGCCTTCTCCTTTTAAGCCTCTTTAATTCTTATGTAATGATTCATTCATATTTCTTACTTTATAATTATTAGTGGAAGCGTATAATTATTAAGTACAATTGAACGAGAAAAGGACAGTAACTGATGAGCGAGAATTCTTTGGGCAGAAGGGGTGTTGGACGCGGCTCTGCAGCATCCCGTAAGAATGTTTCCACTATGAACCGACCCGATTCAGGTTCGCTCAATTCAAATGCTCAAGCAACAGTTGCCGCTTCAGTCTTTGCGAGGATGCAGCAGGATGAACTCGGAACGGGAAATGCTCCTGCTATTGCAAACGGCTTTATTCCACCGGTAGTAGAGAAGAAAGAGGAGGTCAAGGCATCTCCTTTCAAGACAGTCCGTCCCCCTGTAAAGCGCCCTTCAGGTCTGGGCCTTGGCGCATCAGCTGACAGTGCAGATCAGGCAGGTGAGGAAGAGGATTCTTCAGATAAGATGAGCGGTCCCCAGATCGCCAAGTTCACACCGATACCGGTTCTGGATAAGCCGGCATCACCTTTTGTTCCTCTTACAGGAGCATCTAGTGTTAATCAGACGGCATCCGTGCCTTCACCCGGTATGAAACCTCAGATTAAGCGTCCCATAAATGCTTCGGCAAATCATTCGACGATCTCAAGACCTTCGACGGCAAACAGACCTGTTGCAAGGAAGAGTGCCTTCGGTAATAAAGTAACTCCCGTTGAACCCGAGCCTATACAGGCGGCAGATGAGCCCGTAAGAACTCAGGATAAGACCTTTGTTCCTTTGGCTCCGGTACCTTTCTTTGTTGCTGATAAGGAGGAGCCTATCAATCCTTTCGCAGCTCCCGTAAAGAAGACGGAAGAGGAGAAGCTTCATGAAGAGCGTGCTTTGCAGAAGGCAATGGAGCAGACAAGATCTGTTGAGCCCAGGAAGAGCGCACTTGATAAGATAATGGACGAACTCCATCGTCCGCTGTTCTGATAATGGCTGATATAGCGATAATTACAGGAGCCTCATCGGGGATCGGCAGATCCTTTGTGAAGGCTCTTTTAAGTTCTGAAGATTGTCCCGGTAAGGTGTGGGTCGTTGCCCGCCGTGCCGACAGGCTCGAAGAACTGGCAAAGTCATCTGACAGGATCGTCCCTGTTGTTGCCGACTTAAGTACACCTGAAGGAATCAACATTGTAACAGCAAAGGTTAAGGACGAGAACGCAAGCGTCCGTTACCTTATTAACTCTGCCGGAATGGGCAAGAGGGGGAGGATAGCTGACCGTCCTTCAAAGGATATAAGCGACGTCATCCTGCTTAACTGCACGGCGCTGTCAGTTCTTACAAGAGACCTTCTTCCTTACATGTCCCAAGGCTCGAGGATAATCAATATAGGTTCGACGGCAGCATTCATGCCGCAGCCTGACTTCGCGGTCTATTCCGCTTCGAAGTCTTATGTCATATTCTTCGGAAGAGCACTTGCAAGAGAGCTTAAGAATACCGGAATAACTGTAACGACGGTCTGCCCGGGTCCGGTTAACACGGAGTTCAACTCCCTCGCGACTGACGGTGCCACTTCTGAATTCAAGGGCTTCCGCAAGTTCTTCGTTGCAGATGCGGATAAGCTTAGCAAGGCTTCCCTTAAGGCCGCACGCCGCGGACGCACTTTGTATGTGCACGGGTTCTCGCAGAAGGCTTTTCACCTGGCATCGAAGATCATCCCCGCGGGTCTGTTCCTCAAGATCCTCTACTAAGAATGAAACTCAACGGCATCTTCAAAGATAATATGGTCTTCCAAAGAGACCGTGAGATCCGTGTCTTCGGCACATGCGATGAAGTCAGGGAGGTTTCTGTCTGTGCGAAAATCTTCGACGTCAGCAGCAGATGGTTGCAGATACGGTTCCGGGTGCGTATATCGTCGACATAGATGACTGCGGGGAAATCGGTAATGTTCATCCGTCAAATAAGAAGACGCCGGGCGACAGACTCGCCGCTTTGGCGTTGAAGGTCATCTACGGCTTGGATTGTTGATATTTCTTAGTTCTTTGTGATATACTTCATAGGCTTTTGAAGCACGCCTCTATAGCTCAGTAGGTAGAGCGCATCCATGGTAAGGATGAGGTCGCCGGTTCGATCCCGGCTGGAGGCTCCATCGCTCACAAAAGGCCTCTCGCTACGTACTCGACGCCAAGGCGTCTGCGTAAGTCCGCGAGAGGCTTTTGTTCGCTCAAAATTATAAAACTTTCGCGAGGAAGGCGTTGAGACGCTCGTTGTTGGTGGGCTTCAGGATCTCCTCGGGGAGGATCTCAGCGACGATCTTTCCGTTATCCATGAAGATTACGCGGTCGCCCACTTCCTTTGCAAATCCGATCTCGTGTGTTACGACGACCATTGTCATTCCGTCCTTGGCGAGTGCCTTCATTACATCGAGTACTTCTCCTACCATCTCAGGGTCGAGAGCTGATGTCGGCTCATCGAACAGCAGTACGTCAGGCTGCATCGCGAGCGCTCTGACGATGGCGATTCTCTGCTTCTGTCCGCCTGAAAGCTGTGAGGGGTAATCCTTGGCACGGGCCTCGAGAGCTACCTTCTTGAGAAGCTCCATAGCCTTTTCCTCGGAATCAGCCTTGCTCATCTTGAGAAGCTTGCGCGGACCTAATGTCATGTTGTCGAGGATCGTCAGGTGAGGGAAGAGATTAAAGTGCTGGAACACCATTCCCATCTTCTGGCGAAGCTTGTTGATATCAGTCTTCGGGTCAGTGATATCATTGCCTTCGAAGAAGATAGAGCCTGAAGTCGGTACTTCAAGCAGATTAAGGGAACGCAGAAGCGTGGACTTACCCGAACCTGAAGGTCCGATGATAACTACTACTTCACCCTTGTTGATATCGATTGAAACATCGTCGAGAGCTTTGATGGCGCCCTCGTTATAGTGCTTCTTAAGGTTCTTTACGGAAATTAAGGGATCAGCGCTCACTGTTTCTTAACCTCCTCTCGAGAATGCCAACGAGTCTTGTGAAGAACATAACGATGACAAGATAGATGATGGCTACCGCAAGAAGCGGCATGAATGCCGTAAATGTACGTGACCTTATGACGTCTCCGCCCTTGGTTAAGTCCTGAAGGCCGATGTAGCCTGAGACAGATGTCTCCTTAATCAGGACGATGAACTCATTTGCAAGTGCGGGAAGAACATTCTTGAATGCCTGCGGGATGATGATGTAGAGCATCGTCTGTGCATAGTTAAATCCCAAAGACCTTCCCGCTTCGAACTGTCCGGGGTCGATGCTCATGATACCGGATCTTATGATCTCCGCAACGTACGCACCCGAGTTAAATCCGAATGCAAGGATCGCGACGAATATCTTATGCTGGGAAACCGATACGAATACTACGAAGTAAGCGATCATCAGCTGAACTACCATAGGGGTTCCCCTTATGACCGTAAGGTAGATATTCGCGATCTTGTTAAGAGCGATAAGAACGAATCTTCCTACTCCCGGGCGCATGTCATGTGCATTCTTGTCGTGTGTGGATCTTACGAGCGCGATGATAACACCGAGCAGCACGCCAAGAAGCGTAGCTCCGATCGTTACGGCAAACGTTACGCCGAGACCTCTTACGAGGTACATGTAGCGGTCGTCCGTTATAAAGTTCAGGATAAAGGTGTCTTTAAAGTTTTCCCACCAATCCTGTATCGATAAATCAAAAAGATACATTCAAGTCTCCCGAGAAAAATATTTCCTATTTTAATAAATAAGACGGCGGAAATAAAGTTATAGTTCCGCCGCCTCGTTTGTTAACTGACTTAAAGCAGATCTTAAAAACTAAGATCAGGCCTCTTCAGAAGGAATGTACTGCTCGATGATGGAATCGATTGTTCCGTCAGCCTCGAGCTCGGCAAGAGCATTGTTGATAGCTTCGAGCAATGCCTCGTTTTCCTTGTTAACAGCCATAGCATAATCCTCAACTGTGTAAGGAGTATCGAGGATAACGAGACCTTCGTTAGCATCTACGAATGACTGTGCAGGCTGGTTATCGATAACAACAGCCCCTACAGCGCCGCTGATAAGAGCCATAACAGCATCGTTACCCTTGTTGTAACGGTCGATTCTGTCTTCACCGATATCGTCAGTCATGTAAAGGTCACCTGTTGTACCGGACTGAACACCGACCATGCAGTCACTTGCGATAAGGGAATCGAGATTTGTGATATCGGAACCCTCAGTAACGATGATGGACTGGATACCTGTGGAATATGTGGATGTGAAGTTAACAGACTGAAGTCTCTCTTCTGTTACTGTCATGCCTGCGCATCCGATGTCGTACTTGCCTGCCTGAACACCGGCGATGATGGAGTCGAACTCAACATCTTCGATAACAAGCTCAAGGCCGAGCTTGTCTGCAACTGCCTGTGCGATCTCGGCATCGATACCTACGATCTGCTCACCCTCGTAGAACTCGTAGGGCGGGAAGTAAGCATTTGTAGCCATTGTAAGAACGCCGGGCGTTACTGTTCCTAATTCGTTGTCAGCTGCTTGCTCCTGCTCACAACCAGCCATGAGGAAACCCATGGAAGCTACGAGGGACAAAGCAACTGTCTTGATAAGTTTCTTGTTCATAGAAAAACCCTCCTAAAACTCATAACAAACTGATTATAACGCGGTAATGGCAAGTGTGCCGTATATTATTTAATGAAAATGAATAATTATCGCTCGCTACTTTTGAGCAATTCATCAAGGAAGGCATCGCTTAAGGAAGAACTGTTCCTGTGCCAGTTATCAAGGATCTTATCCGCAGTTTCCTTGTTGTCCGCTTTGAATCTCGTCATGAAGGATCTGCCGTCCTTGATCGTGGAAAGCTCCACTATATATGTGCCGTCGCCTTCGGGGGATAAACTTGCGAAAGCCTTTACGGCATTGGTCTCAAGGACATTTTCCATAAGCTCGTTTGCCGCCTTTTTAAGGTAGCCCAATGTCTTAAGATTCAAAGTCCCCTCGACATCCTCAAGGATAGCTTCGCCGCCCTTGGTGATAACCAAAGTCTCGTTGTTGCCGACGACTTCCGCGGTTCCGGTGTCGTGGACCTGCTTGTCTATGAGATTGCCCGCAATAAGCTCGTCGTAGCATCTGGAGAAGGTGAAGAAGTCAAGGTATAAAGACTCAAGGCACTTGTCCATAAGCATCTGATAGCTTACGCCCGGTGCGTTCTTTACAAGATACAGGATATGGATCTTACCGTCTGATATCTCTGACTGCGACATGCCTTCCTCCTTAACGACTTCATCATTATAACACGGCAGAAGAGAATCAATTTATAACGGCGTTACATTTTGGCGAAAAAGAGTGTATAATGTCTCTCGGTGATAAAAACTAACAGACCCAAGGGGGACATAAATATGCTGCAGATCAAGGATCTGACTTACATCGTGGATGAGGGAAACGAGAAGAAGACAATTATCGATAACTTGACCCTCGACATCGCCGACAGCAAGTTCACTGTAATAACAGGACCTAACGGCGGCGGTAAATCAACACTCGCGAAGCTTATCGCGGGCATCATCAAGCCTACATCGGGAAAGATCCTCTTAGATGATGAGAATATTACCGACATGAGCATCACTGACAGGGCACTGCGCGGCATCTCCTATGCTTTCCAGCAGCCCGTTAAGTTCAAGGGCCTTCAGGTGTTCGACCTTCTTAAGATCGCTGCAGGCAAGGATACGAAGTTAAGCTTCAACGATGCCTGCACATATCTGTCGGAAGTAGGTCTTTGCGCAAGAGACTACATAAACAGGGAAGTAAACGCATCCCTGTCGGGCGGCGAGCTTAAGAGAATCGAGATTGCCACTGTACTTGCAAGGGGTACGAAGATGAGTGTCTTTGACGAGCCTGAAGCGGGTATCGACATCTGGTCTTTCCAGAACCTGACGCGTATCTTCGAGAACATGAGAAAGAACATCACGGACAGCGGCATCGTTATAATCTCGCATCAGGAAAAGATCTTAAGGATAGCAGATGAGATCGTAGTGCTTGCAGACGGCAAGATCCGCATGCAGGGCGAAGGCTCCGAGATCCTTCCCAAGATAATGGGAACGCCAGACGCGGCAACAGTCTGCGAGAAGATTCAGGGGGTGTGACATGGTTGAATTAGATCCTATTCAGAAAAGACTTATAGAAGAGATAGCAGATATCCACGAGACACCGGTCGGTGCCTATAACTTCCGCGCCAACAGCAAGCTTGCCGGAAGAAACACCACCGCGAACATCGATATCATAAGCAAAGAAGACGGCTCGGGAATCGACATCAAGATCAAGCCCGGCACTAAGAACGAATCCGTCCACATCCCTGTAGTCATCTCAGCTTCAGGAATCAAGGAGACGGTCTATAACGACTTTTACATCGGCGAGGACAGCGACGTTGTTATCGTCGCAGGCTGCGGCATCGATAACTGCGGCAAGCAGGACTCGCAGCATGACGGCGTACACCGCTTTTTCGTGGGGAAGAATGCGCGCGTCAAGTATGTCGAAAAGCACTACGGCAGCGGCGACGGTGACGGCAAGAGGATACTTAATCCCGTAACTGAGGTCACGATGGAAGAGGGTTCCTACATGGAGATGGAGATGGTGCAGATCAAGGGCGTCGACTCCACCGTGAGGACCACGAATGCGACATTGGCGGCAGGTGCGAAGCTTATGGTGCAGGAGAGACTCATGACACACGGCAACCAGTCTGCTTACAGCGTGTACAAGGCTGAGCTTAACGGTGACGGCGCTTCGGCGGATGTCGTATCAAGAGCGGTTGCACGTGACAACTCATATCAGAAGTTTGATGCCTGCGTTATCGGTAATGCGGCATGCCACGGACACACCGAGTGCGACTCCATCATTATGGATAACGGAAGAGTTCTCGCAGTGCCTGCACTCGAGGCTCACAATGTTGACGCCGAGCTTTTCCACGAGGCTGCCATCGGTAAGATAGCAGGAGAGCAGCTCGATAAGCTCATGACGCTCGGACTGACTGCGGAAGAGGCGGAACAGCAGATCATCAACGGTTTCTTGAAGTAATCTGTTCTTCGGAAAGCGACTCATAGAGCGGGAACAGTTTCTTTGTTTCCGCTCTTTTATATTGCGTCTCATAAATGGAAGCGACAGGCATTATTCCCATAAGCGAGTTGGTAAGAAACACTTCGTCTGCATTAAGAATATCGGTCCGGCTTAAAGATTCTTCCATGATATCCGCATTAGCCATTAGAAGCTTTCTTACCGTTCCGTTAAGAAGACCGTCAGACACGGGCGGAGTCTTGATGACGCCTTCTTTCACGATGAAGATGTTAGCTATGGAAGTCTCGGTTACATGTCCTTTGGTGTTAAAGAACACGGCATCGTCGAATCCTTCTTCGCGGACTATGTGAAGCTCTTTTATAAGAACTTCATTAAGATTTGTCTTATGGTATACGTGTTGTTCTGATTCGTTTCTTACAAGTTTGCTGATACAAAGACTTAGCCCGCGTTCCCTGATCTTGGAAGTCCAGACATTGTCCCTTTCTTCGAAGACCACCGAGTCGCAAGAGACTATAACTTTCAAGGCTTTCCTGTCCTTGCCTTTACTCTTTACGATTATCTTATCCGCGATCTTTGAACGGTCATATTTGTCATTAGTCACATTAAGGGTCTTCATCGCCTCTTCAAGGCGGTCAAGATGAAGATCGATGAACAAAGGCGTTTCTTTATCAACTGCTATGGTCTCAAATACGTAAGTCATGAATGCTCCTCGAATATGCGCTTAAATGCCAATCCTTTTTGTAAGGTCTCCTCGTATTCGGAAGAAGGGTCTGACTCACAGGTAATGCCTCCCCCGATTCCAATTGTATAGACTCCATCCTCGTAAACTGCGGTTCTGATCACGATATTAAGATCCGCATCGCCGTTAAATGCCAGGTAACCGATAGAACCCGTATACAGGTCTCTGCCGCTGTTCTCTAGCTTATCGATCACCTTCATCGCTTCTATCTTGGGAGCGCCGGTTATCGAACCTCCGGGCAGCATCGCTCTTAACACCGAACTGATCCCGGCATCATCTTTAAGGCTGCCTTCAACCGTGGAAACAAGATGGAAGACCGTCGCATAGGTCTCGAGCGCGAACAGTTCTTTCACAGTCACTGAACCCGGCACGCATATCCTGTTAAGATCATTCCTCTCGAGGTCGACTATCATCAGAAGCTCGCTTTTATCTTTCTGCGAGGATATCAGTTCTTCGCGGTAACGGGCATCTTCTTCAGGTGTTTTGCCTCTGGGGCGCGTGCCTTTAATAGGCTTTGTGCTTATCTTATTGTCCTTGATCCTTATAAACCTCTCGGGAGACGCACTTACTATACTGACTCCTTTATGCTTTATGAAAGCTCCGAACGGCGACGGGTTTGTTTCCCGCATCTTAAGGAAAAGCACATGAGGATCAAGTTTGCTTTCCACTATCATCCTCTGCGTCAGATTTGCAATATACACATCGCCCTCGTATATGTGCTCTATAACCGCGCTAACGGCTCTCTTGTATTCCTCTTCTTCAAAGTCATAGCTGATTTGAGCTCCCGCCGCGTAAGGCTTGGAAGTCACGGCACGCGGCGCTTTCAAAAGCTCCTCAACATACGTGGTCCCGCTCATCGAACACAGATAAAGCTCCTTCGCCCAAAGATCAAAAACAAGGACATGCTCATAACAGCACATGAAGGCTTCCGGCATATCTGTATTTGTTTTATGCCTGCTTTGTATGTTCTCGAATTTTAAACAGTAGCCGTAACTTAAATACCCGATAAACCCGCCGTTAAATGGAAGAGGACCGCCGTAATCCCCGCGGTGTTTTTTAAGATACCCTTCAAGCACCTCCTCGAAAGGCTCATTAACACAATTCCCGTCGACATAAGTTATTCCTCTTATCTGCTCGAGAGTTATAAAGGGACATATACCGATGATCGTATATCTGTTTTCTTCCGACGCGAGTGAGGAGTCGAGGATAGAGAATTCCTCCAACTCTGATACAAGATCAAAGACCTGTCCGGGATCTAAGTAACTAAGCCTCTTGATGATCATTTGGGGTTTCTCTCTTCGCAAATATCTACAAAGTTTCTAACCAGAGTGAGACCGTACTCCGTCATGACGGCTTCGGGGTGGAATTGTATGCCGTAAACGGGCAGATCCTTATGGCTTATTGCCATTATCGCTCCGTCTTCCGCGACAGCATCAACATTAAGCGTATCAGGTACACTGCCGTTCTTTACAACAAGAGAGTGATATCTCGTGACGTTGAAAGTCTCCGGTATAGATTTAAAAAGTCTGTTATCAACGTGTTTTACGGGGGTTATCTTACCGTGCATCGGCTTTGTTCCGCGTGTGATAACCGCTCCGTAGTGGTGAGCGATCATCTGGTGGCCAAGGCAAACGCCCAGAATCGGTACTTTGCCGCTGAATTTACGGATCACATCAACAGATATACCGCCATCCTGCGGTTTCTTAGGTCCCGGGGAGATAATGATCCCCTCAAGACCGGCTTTATACAGTTGTTCGATGTGATCAATATCGGTCATGTCGTTTCTTATCGTAAGCACTTTCTGCTTCAGCTGCTCAAAATAAGATACAAGGTTATAAACGAACGAATCGTAATTATCTATCATTAAGAACATGAAGGTCATTATATCAAATAAAAAGTAATAGTCTAAACCGCAGGGGCGGTGTTATACTCTATGAGATTTCATTAAATTTAAGGAGAGTTAATAAATGGTTACTCTTGATTATTCAAACGTACTGCCTTTTATCGGAGGTCAGGAAGCTGTTGACAGAATGGAGCCCCAGATCAAGGTCGCTCACGATATGCTTCATAAGAAGAACGGTCCCGGAAATGATTTTTTGGGCTGGCTCGATCTTCCCACTGCTTATGACAAGGAAGAGTTCTCCAGAATCAAGAAGGCTGCTGCTAAGATCAGAAGAGATTCCGATGTTCTCATCGTAATCGGTATCGGCGGTTCTTATCTCGGTGCACGTGCTGTTATCGAGATGCTCGGACATTCTTTTGCAAATGTTGCATCCAAGAAGGTTAGAAAGAGCCCTATCATCCTTTTCTGCGGTAACTCTATCTCTGCTACATATCTTGCAGACATGATGGATATCATCGAGGGAAAGAATATCTCTCTTAATATAATCTCCAAGTCAGGTACAACAACTGAGCCTGCTATCGCATTCAGAATTCTGCGTGCTTACATGGAGAACAAGTACGGTAAGGAAGAGGCTAAGAACCGTATCTACGCTACAACAGATAAGGCAAGAGGAGCGTTGAAGGGCCTCGCTGATGAGGAAGGTTACGAGACTTTCGTAGTACCTGACGATGTAGGAGGAAGATTCTCCGTTCTCACAGCTGTAGGACTTCTCCCTATCGCTGTTGCCGGCATCGACATCAAGGAGCTCATGAAGGGTGCTAAGGATGCATCTAAGGAATACAAGAAGATGCCTCTTGCTGAGAACCCTTGCTACCAGTACGCTGCAGTCAGAAACTGCCTGTTAAGATCCGGTTACTCCACAGAAGTTATGGTTAACTACGAGCCTTCTTTCCACTACATGACAGAGTGGTGGAAGCAGCTCTACGGTGAGTCTGAGGGTAAGGACCTCCGCGGTATCTTCCCTGCAGGTGTTGATAACACAACAGACCTCCACTCCATGGGTCAGTTCATCCAGGACGGTGCAAGGATCATGTTCGAGACAGTTGTTAACATCGACAACGCAAGAAGATCCTTCGAGATCCCGAACGATCCCCAGAACCTTGACGGTCTTAACTTCCTCTCCGGTATGGACATGAACGAAGTTAACAAGAAGGCAATGCAGGGAACAGTCCTCGCTCACGTTGACGGCGGCGTTCCTAACATGGCAGTTCATATGCCTGCTGCTACAGCTTATGACCTCGGAAACCTCATCTACTTCTTCGAGAAGGCTTGCGGTATCTCAGGTTACCTCCTCGCTGTAAATCCTTTCAACCAGCCCGGTGTTGAGGCTTACAAGAAGAACATGTTCGCTCTTCTCGGCAAGCCCGGCTACGAGGATCAGAAGGCAGCTTTGGAGGCTCGTCTGAAATAAGACTTTTTACACCAAAGTTCATTAAGGGGGTCGTGGAAACACGCCCCCTTTTAATTTATAATTCAGACATGCATGAAGAAGTGAAGGTTCCGCACAGTGTACTGATGTCCGTGGAAAGTCCCGGGCGTTACGTCGGTGGTGAGAAAAATCAGATAGTAAAACCGATCGACGATTCTATCGTCAGAACCGTTTTCTGTTTCCCTGATGTTTATGAGATCGGCATGAGCAACCTTGCTTTGCAGATCCTCTATAAAGTGCTTAACGGACCTGAGTGGAGTTCATGCGAGAGGGCATTCTCCCCCTGGCCTGATATGGACAAGAAGATGAGGGAACATAACATCCCTCTTTACTCACTCGAGACAAAATCACCGCTTAATGAATTTGATGTCATCGCATTCTCGTTAGGATATGAGATGTGTTTCACGAACGTCCTTCAGATGCTCGACTTAGGCGGCGTCCCGCTCCTTTCCAAAGACAGGAAGGACTCTGATCCGGTCGTAGTCGCGGGAGGACCTGTCACCTGCAACATCGAGCCGATGGCGGATTTCTTTGACGCCGCTTTCATCGGTGAAGGTGAAGAAGTTGACCTCGAGTTTACAAGAGTGATTAAAGAATTTAAGGATTCGGGCAAGAAGGACCGCAAGGCTTTGCTTAAGAGACTTGCATCCATAGACGGCGTCTATGTTCCGGGACTTTATACACCGAAGTTCGAGAACGGCAAGTTCAAAGGTTACGATATCGAAGACGGCGCCCCTGCGACCGTACACAAGCGGATAGTCAAAGACTTAGACAGCGTGGATTATCCTCTAAGCCCCGTCGTTCCAAACAATAACGTCGTTCATGACAGAGCCTACCTCGAACTGTTCAGAGGATGCATAAGAGGATGCAGATTCTGTCAGGCCGGGTATTTGTACAGACCTGTCCGCGAGAAGAGCATGAAGACTTTGTGCGAACAGGGAATCACGATAATGAATAACACGGGCTACGACGAACTCGGAATCCTCTCACTTTCTACAAGTGACTACTCAGAATTAGGTCCTCTTACAGACGGCCTTCTTGAAGTGTTCAACAAGCAGCACTCGAGTTTGTCTTTGCCGTCACTTCGAATCGATAACTTCGCTCTCGATCTTATGGAGAAGGCATCGCAGACCAGGAAAACAGGTCTTACCTTCGCTCCTGAAGCGGGTACACAGAGACTGCGCGACGTCATCAATAAGGGAATCTGCGAAGACGATATCATGAGTTCGCTCGAACTCGCTTTCAAAGGCGGCTGGAGCACCGTTAAACTGTACTTCATGTTAGGTCTTCCCACTGAGACCATGGAAGACGTCGAAGGCATCGCGAATCTTGCGATCAAGATAGAGAAGCTGTACTTCGATACGATGAGAAGTATCGGTGCGAAGCCGAGAAAGCCTGAGATCACGGTCTCCACATCTATGTTTATTCCGAAGCCGTTCACGCCCTTCGAGTGGGAGGACCAGAATACGGAAGAGGAATTTATACAAAAGCAGACGACTATCCGCAATATGCTCAAGAAGCACCGCAACATAAGATACATCTGGCACGACGTTAAGACTTCGTGCTGGGAGGGCATCTACGCAAGAGGTGACAGACGTTTGTGTCCCGTAATCCTCGAAGGTTATAAGAAAGGCTCCATCTTCGATGCTTGGGACCAGTTCTTCGACTACGGATTGTGGACTCAGATCTTACACGACCACGGTCTTAAATGGGAGGACTACACGAGAGGAAGAGATGTCGATGACCCGCTCCCGTGGGATAACATCGATGTCGGTGTGCGTAAAGACTTCCTTAAGCGTGAGCGCGAGAAAGCTTACAAAGAGCAGATCACACCCAACTGCAGACAGCAGTGCAGCGGCTGTGGTGCAACTTGTTACAAGGCAGGTATCTGTCCATGAATGCACAGGAACAACTCCGTGAGATGACGCGCAAGCAGCACCAGCACGAGTATGTGTGCAGAGGGCTGTTCGAGAGAAAGGGTGCACTTTCTTATATAGGGCATCTGGACCTTAAGGCTGTTTTCGAGAGGGCTTTAAGAAGGGCGGGGCTTCCGATCCTTTATTCCCAGGGATTTAACCCGAGGCCTATGATCGTGTTCGCACTGCCTTTGGGCGTCGGTATCGACACCGAGGGCGATTGGCTTGATGTGTCGATGGAGGTCCCTTTCGATCCCGATGAGTATGTAAGAAGAATCAATGCAGAACTTCCCGAAGGACTCAAGGTCATCCGTGCCGTATCTATCGATGAGCCTCAGAACAGCATAATGAGTGTCGTTACCTGCGCTGAATACAGGATAGAGGCGAAGGGGATAACGAAGCCCGTTCTCGATCTGTTCTCGAAGCAGGAAGTGATCACGATGAAGAAGTCGAAGGGAAGGGAAATCGAGGTTGATATAAGACCTCTTCTTATAAAGCCTCTTACCTCATCGACTCCCGACAGCGTGGAATATATGTGTTATGCGGGTTCGACGAAGAACTTAAGACCGGATGTTTTACTCAAGGCATTGTGTGAGAGCGGCGGGTTCAGTAAAGAAGAAGCAGATGAAGCAAGGGTTACGAGAATTGCTTTATACGGCGGTGAATACCCCGATATAAGCGCAATTGAAGGTTTGACCTGATTGTAGTAATATTCATATCTGTAATTAAGAAACAGGAGCGGACTTCATGAACGATCGCGAGCAACAGATGGCACAGGGCCTTGTAAGTATTTTCGAGAAGGTGCTTGTGGCTGAAGAGAAGTCGTTGCAGAAGGCGTATTTCAGCAAACTTTCCCTCGCGGAGATGCATACGCTTGACGCCATCGGTCCTTACGATGCGCGCACTATGACAGAGACCGCCCAGATCCTGGGCATTACGGTGGGAACGCTTACGGTCGCGATAGACAGGCTCGTTAAGAAGGGCTTCGTTGACAGGAAGCGCGATGAGGCTGATAAGAGAGTCGTAAGGATATCACTTACAAGAGAAGGTAAGATCGCGGCGAGAATGCACGGCAAGTTTCACAAGGTTCTCGCGCGTCACATTCTTGAGCCGTATGATGACAATGAACAGGAACTCCTGCTTAAGCTTGTTAATGATGTTGACGGGTACTTAAGCACACAGGTCGCAAGATACGACCGTGAGGACCAGTTGAGAAAGACCGCCAAGGAAGTTGCCAACGATACAAGAAGGAGAAAGACAGATGACTGACAAGGTTAAAAGGGAACAGATCTACGAGAACCTTCTTGAGATATTATCCGAAGACCTTTCCGTGTCCACATCTGACATCACGCCTGATTTTAAGTTAAGAGACGGATTACAGTTTGATTCACTTGAGTTGTATTCATTCGTAATTGATGTCGAGGAGCGTTATGACATCAAGATCTCCGACGAACTGATCGACAAGGTCGATACGATGAACGATCTCGTGAATATAGTAGATGAGTTGATCAATAAATAATGCGGTATATCCTGATAGTTAACAGCAGGAATAATAAGACCAATCTCCGTAATTTTGAAGATGCGGTCTCTTATGTCGCGAGTCAGGATGCGGATCTTCGCTGCAGATTTGAATTCAGATACACGGAATACGCAGGTCACGCGGCTGATATCGCACTCGAGACCGATGAGAAATACAAAGGTTCGGTTGCGGTAGTTTCATGCGGCGGTGACGGAACCATCCACGAGATCGCGAATGCTCTCGCATTCAGAAAGACTCCGATCATTCCTATACCGTTCGGCACCGGAAATGATCTTGTTAAGACCGTTCATACGAAGTCAAAACGCTGGAAGCTTCGCGACTATCTTATGAACCTCGATGAGGCAAAATACAAGCCGGTCGATCTTATCAAGGTGGACAGTTTTGACCTCATGGGTAACTTCGTTCCCTCGTGGTCCTCATACTTCGTTAATGTCGCTTCCATCGGACTTGATACGAAGGTGCAGTCTGATGCGAAGGCTCTGGTTGCCGCACACGATACGGCTTTTACACGTAAGACGGCATACTTAAGAGCTGCTGCCAAGGATCTGTTCGGCAACCGTTCCAATAAGTTTACATATACGCTTGATCTGGAAGACGGAACAACTGTGACGGGTGAGAATGATTCCTATACGCTTATCAGTATCTGTAACGGCAAGTACTACGGCGACGGATTTAAGCCCGCTCCTTCCGCGGAAGTTGACAGCGGTGATGCAACCGTTTGTGTTGTTGATGATGTAAGAACCATGAAGGCTATCGATCTTATCGTTAAGTACCGCTTCGGAAAGCATGAAGGCAAGAGCGGAATACATATGTACAAGGCAACGAGCGGTATCATCACTACACGCGATCCTTCCTTGCAGTTATTCGGTAATGCGGACGGCGAAGACTTCTTCGGCAACCGCATCCGATTCGAGGTCGCACCTACCGCACTTAATCTCGGTTTCTTTGAAGATTAATTCTTGTGCTGCTTATAAGCCCGTATTCTCTTAGGCAGAAGTTTTAAGTTTCTGTAGCGTCCCTTAAGGAAGTTGTATAACATCGGGAACGTCGATGCTGTGCGGAAGAAGTTTTTCCTCTTCGGACTCGTGTTCTTTATTGTCTTAAGCTTATCAAGATCGTATCTTCCGTCAGGGTAGAGCGAACCGCAAAGCGCAAACCACGCATCGGCATCCTCATCAAGATAGTACACGCCTTCCTCGCGCCAGGGCTGATAGGAAGCACCCCCTGCGAAATGAATTATGTACGGATCGACACGGCCTTCGTTTAACTCATCTTCCGTGTAGTAGTCAGCCGCACTCTTCGATGAGACGGAATAGATGTGCTTCGGTTTAAAGTAACGCGTGGTAAACATCATGTTGGCACCGACGGGAAGCTTCGTGAACTCGTTAAAGAAAGCAACGTTCATTATCTCCTGATCCGCACCTAAGAATGTGTTTGAAAGATCTATTGTCTTAACCGCTTCAAGAAACTTTCCGGGTACATCTTCTTCATTGCACTTTGCTGCGTCAAAAAGAAGTATGCCGGAATTAAAATACAGATCATGCTTCTTGTGTCCTATAAGAACATTTACATATGATGTTGACTGATCGATAACCGCACCTACAGGATTACCTTTAAGATCGAATTCGAATAACGGTGCGAGATCTCTTCTTATCATGGTGTCGCAATCAAGATAAAGTATTCTTCCTTCACTTACATAATCGGAGATGAAGAATCTTGCATATGGTGAATAACCTCCTCTGTACGGAGGAATGTTTGCATCGATAAGTCTTTGTGATATCTGTTCAATCGGAATGAAGTTTATACTGCACGAGAATTTATCCGCGATCTTAATCAAATCTTCCTTTCTTTCTTCCAATCCGGATTCGATTATATGTACCGTGACTTCGCACGATAACTTGGAAAGAAGAGAGTATAAACTTACTGCACAAAGCTCACAGTAGTTTTTATCCGTTGCATACAAAACATGATTAGACATATCACTACTCTTATACCATTCTTAAGAACTTTTTGGAACAACAAAAAAGCCATGCAGTAATCTGCATGGCTTCTTGTTATAAGGCTCTGAATTATCAGAAGAGATCTACACCCTTACCGTTTGTATCGTAGATCTTCTTATCAGCAGCAACTACATAAACGTCGCCGCCGAGCTTAGCTGCCTTCTTCTCGATGTCCTTAAGAGCGATCTGCTGACCGTCGAACTCGAAGATGAGCTTGCCGAGCTTCTTAGCAGGTGCCTTCTTAGCAGCCTTCTTAGCAGCGGGCTTCTTAGCAGCAGCCTTCTTAGCAGGAGCAGCCTTCTTAGCAGCGGGCTTCTTAGCGGCAGCCTTCTTTGCAGGAGCAGCCTTCTTAGCAGCGGGCTTCTTAGCAGCAGCCTTCTTTGCAGGAGCAGCCTTCTTAGCAGCGGGCTTCTTAGCAGCCTTCTTTGCAGCGGGCTTCTTAGCAGCGGGCTTCTTAGCAGCAGCTGCGGGCTTAGCAGCAGGAGCAGCTACAGCAGGCTTAGCTGCAGGAGCAGCAACAGGAGCCTTTGCTTCAACTTTCTTGTCGTCTGTAATCATGATTATTAATCCTCCGAAATAGGTTGATAGACTTAATTTATATTTTTTAAACAATAATGTCAATTATGTTTGCGTAATAATGTCAATAAAAAACGCGATAAACGATATTTGTTTTTAGAACGAATTGAACAAACACAAAACAGCAGCATAACTTGCTTATAACTTGAACTTAATATTCAAAAGATATAGAATTTTATTATCTTCGGGAGGATTAAATGAACGACAAACTCAAGGATATCGTTTACAGCGATTTGTTCAGGTACACAGGCAACGCAAGACGTACCAAGCACATCTATACAACGTATCTTCAAGAGCTCAGATCGAGCCCTGAGTTTCATTATATCTCGTTGATGCGCCGCACGAAGTTTTACGAAGATGATATTAAAACTCACGACGGTTTTTTGAAATTCCTGTGCAGGATAAGATACGAGTTTTTTAACTGGCGTCTTACACGTCAGTCTTTGAAGTATCACATTCAGATTCCTTACGACACGAAGATAGGTAAAGGTTTTTATCTTGCACACTTCGGACGTGTAATTATTCATCCCAAGGCAGAGATTGGTTATAACTGCAATGTATCAACAGGTGTGGTTATCGGAACCCAGTTCAGAGGAAAGAGAAAGGGTGCACCTCACATCGGCAACTTTGTCTGGATCGGTGCGAATGCCGTTATCGTTGGTAATGTCACCATCGGCAATAATGTTCTTATTGCACCCGGTGCATATGTTAACTTTGATGTTCCTGACGGTTCCATCGTAATCGGTAATCCCGGACTTATAAGAAGAGCACCCGGTGCGACATTAAGTTACATAAACAACACGATACAGTTCGACGAGTACAACGTTATGTCTGATCCGACTCCGGTTAACAAGTCACAGATACCGACGGGTCCTGCAAGACAGACAAGACAGTCGAGGTACTGATGAATATCAATAAGTCCTTTTACGTAAACAGGAGAAACGAATTGATAAACCGCATCCCGGAAGGATCAGCGGTTTTTCTTTTCGCGGGGAAGGGCAAAGCGATGAGTCAGGACACGAATTACCGTTTTCTTCCTGACAGGAATTTTTACTATCTGACGGGACTTGATTACGAAGACGGAAGAGTTGTTCTCGTGAAGGAAAAAGGCGGAGAGGTGAGAACACTTCTTTTCGCGCTGAAGCGTGATGATCTTATCGAGAGATGGCATGGCAAGCGCAAGTCGTTTGAGGAAGTGTCGGAGTTGTCCGGAATAAGTGTTGAATGCATTTACGATGTGGGTGAGTTCGACGAGAGAATCTATCCGTATCTTACCGGTTATGTTTTGTTTGTTGACGGAACTTCCATTAACGACGAGACGGCTGAATTCATCAAAGCGCATGACACGACGGAAGACTTAGGTCCCACGTTGACTTCAATGAGAATGGTAAAGCTTGATGAGGAAGTTGAGTGTATCAAGAAGGCCGCGGTGATAACGGAAGAGGCGCTTGAACAGATGCGGCAAGAGATTCACGTCGGCGCATCCGAACTTGAGCTATATACAAAACTTGAATACGAGATGGCAAAGCGCGGCTCACTTATACCCGCGTTCGAGACCATCGTCTCCATTGGAACGAATTCGTTTTATCTTCACCACGCCGATCCCGAAGATGAAGACGGCGTTGTTGTGAAGAAGGGCGATATCATCCAGGTTGATGTGGGCGCGAGATGCTGCGGTTACTGCGCGGATATATCACGCGCTTATCTTGTCGGCGTGCCGGATGATGAGAAGCAAAATGAAAGAAGGGACAAACTTCTGTCTTTGATCCGCGAACTTCGTAAGAATGCATTCGGGTTTATTAAGCCCGGCGAGAGCTTCGCGACTCTTAACGAACTGATGCGTAAGATCACGGGACAAAGACTGCACGAATGGGGTCTTCTTGATGAAGGGTTTACCGATGACGATGTAAGAGAGTTCTACTGGCACAATACATCACATCACCTGGGACTTGATGTTCACGACATTAGTGACAGGGAGCGTAAATTCTGTGAGGGTAACTGTCTTGCAGTTGAACCCGGTGTCTATATCAAGCAGTGGGGAATAGGTTTCAGAATAGAAGATGATGTTCTGGTAACGAAGGACGGATGCAGACTCCTGTCTTCAGGTGACGATTCTGATGCGTCCGTATTTGTCGGGGAGAGATAAGAAGCGATGCCGGTACTGTATATAGTATTACTAGCACTTCTTGTGATCGTATCGGTTGCAGGCTTTATTATCGGATTTCTTGTCTGGCGTGCGAAGCTGTTCCGCGAGATATTCGTAAGACCTCACCCGATCCCAAAGGTTGACAGATCACCTACGAAGATAGATCAGGGGACCGTGTTCGGACGCGGCAAAAACTGGTTCTATACGACGCGTGCTGAGTATCTTAACGTGCGCATCAATTCATTTGACGGCTGCAAGCTGTCGGGATATTTCCGTCCTTCCGTTGACAGAGACACGAAGTTCGCGGTGATCATGCTTCACGCTTATGATGAGCATCCTTCTGAGACTGCCGCATGTGCAAGACTCATGATGCGCCAGTTCGAGTGCCATGTTCTTATAACCCATCTTCGCGCCCATCAGATGAGCGGCGGCAAGTTCTGCACTTACGGCGTCTATGAGAGCGTCGATCTTATGAGGTGGATCGAGTTCCTTAAAAGACAGGTAGGTCCCGATGTCCGCGTGTTCGTGTTCGGAAGGGGAATAGGTGCGACCGCCGCACTTCTTGCCGCACAGCAAAAAGATTTCTCTTCGAATGTGGCGGGCATGATCGTCGACAGTCCTCTTGCAAGTCTTGAGGATATCCTCGCGGTCCGCGGCAAGGAGCGTTACAAGATGGGCATGGGCTTCATGATTAAGTCGCTCGATAAGGTAGCGCGAGAGATACTTCACACAGGCATCTACACCTGCGATGCCGTTCGAAATGCAAACCACATCCGTGTTCCGGTGCTCTTCTTCTCCGGTGCGGATGATGATGTCACGACTCCCGAGAGCGTGCGTGCCATCTACGATGACGTCATGGCACAAAAGCATATGGTGACGGTCGATAAGGCAAAACATCTTATGTGCTACAACAGTGCACCCGCGGCTTACGAGCGCGAAGTGCGCAAATTTGTTGAACACTGCGTGGTGCGTCTTGTAAGCATCGGGAAAATGTAGTATATTTTTTGTCGTTGATTTACGGGGAGCTGGTGTGACCGGCTGAGAGTGTGCTTAGAAGCACTGACCCGATGAACCTGTACGGATAATGCCGGCGAAGGGAGTTGATTAATATGACCGGAAATTCCACAACCAATTCTATGTCCTCCAACCGTGAGATGATTCTTACCATCGTTACGGGCGGAATTGCAATCGCTCTTTCTTTTGTTCTGTCGAACATAAAGCTGTTTGAGCTTCCCAACGGAGGAACCATTACACCTGCAAGCATCCTGCCTGTAATCGTTTTCGCGATGGCGTTCGGTCCCGGATGGGGCTTTGCAGTAGCTTTTATCTTAAGCCTGCTGCAGCTTATCGGAGGCTATCTTGTAACGCCTTTCCAGGTGCTTCTCGACTACACATTAGGTTACACGGCTTACGGCTTTATAGGCTTTGCCGCACTTCCGCGCCGTGAGAGACTTGCCTTAAGGAACCCTCTTAAGAGATTCCTTAACGCCGGTATCGTAAGAGCCGTCGCCTTCACATTCGTGGCTTACCTCATAAGATGGTTCTGCTCGGTATTATCGGGCGTCATCTTCTATGCGGAGTACGCACCGGAGGGTATGAATCCCTGGATCTACTCCATGACGTATAACGGCAGCTTCCTGTCGATCGACTTCGCGGTGCTTTTGCCCGTCATGATAGTCCTTTACGTGGTTCTCAAGAGGGCTTACAAGTAAAGCAAATCGCAAATGCACAAAAAAGGACCTCAGCGGAGGTCCTTTTCTTTATTAATAAATGCTTTTTTGACGGGGCGTATTATGTTAATATAAACAAATTAAAAATAATGGGGGTGAATTATGGCCACGATTTTTGAGCAGGAATCTAGAACTTTCAGTGAATACCTGTTGGTGCCCAATCTGACTACGGAGAAGAATACTCCTGACCAGGTTGATCTCTCGGCACCTATTTGTAAATTCAGAAAGGGACAGGAAGAATCTAAGCTTAAGATCAATATACCCGTGGTATCCGCTGTTATGCAGGCGGTATCTGATGACGGCATGGCAATCGCACTTGCAAGATGCGGCGGTATGTCGTTCGTATTCCAGTCGCAGTCTATCGAATCCCAGTGTGAGATGATACGTAAGGTTAAGAAGTATAAGGCCGGTATCGTAGCATCGGATTCGAATGTTTCCCCCGATGCGACTTTGGCCGATGTGCTCGCACTTCGCGAGGAGAAAGGTCACGGCACAGTTGCCGTAACCGAAGACGGTACAGCTGAAGGCAAGCTCTTAGGTCTCGTTACAACAAGAGACTACCGTGTAAGCCGTATGTCAGTTGATGAGAAGGTATCAACCTTCATGACTCCTATCGACAAGCTCGTTACAGCACCTGAGGGAACAACTCTTAAGGTTGCCAACGATATAATCTGGGACAATAAGATCAACCAGCTCCCCATCATCGATAAGGATGGCAGACTCGTTGGTCTTGTTTTCCGTAAGGACTATGAATTCCACAAGGCTAACCCCTATGAGCTCCTCGATAAGGATAAGAAGCTCATCGTAGGTGCCGGTATCAATACAAGAGACTACGAGGAGCGTGTTCCCGCTTTGATCGAGGCAGGCGCAGATGCTCTGTGTCTCGACTCTTCCGACGGATTCTCTGTATGGCAGCAAAGAGCTCTCGAGTGGATCAAGAGCAACTATCCCGATGTTATCGTCGGTGCAGGTAACGTAGTAGATGCCGAGGGCTTCAAGTTCCTCGTAGAGTGCGGTGCCGACTTCGTTAAGATCGGTATCGGCGGCGGTTCCATCTGTATCACACGTGAGCAGAAGGGTATCGGCTGCGGTCAGGCTTCCGCTGTTCTCGCTGTTGCCGAGGCTCGTGACAAGTACTTCAAGGAGACAGGAATCTATATTCCTCTTTGCTCTGACGGCGGTATCGTTCACGACTACCACATGGCTCTGGCTCTGGCTATGGGCGCAGACTTCATGATGCTCGGAAGATATTTCGCAAGATTTGATGAGTCACCTACGAGGAAGCTCCTCGTCGGCGGTTCTTATGTTAAGGAGTACTGGGGCGAGGGCTCCAACCGTGCACGTAACTGGCAGCGTTACGATGACGGCGGCAAGGGAGGCAAGATGGCCTTTGAAGAGGGCGTTGACTCCTATGTTCCTTATGCAGGTAAGCTCAAGGACAACCTCGATACTTCACTTGCCAAGGTTAAGGCTACGATGTGCTCCTGCGGTTCTTCCTCTATCGAGGAATTCCAGGAGAAGGCAAGACTCGTTGTTGTTTCTTCCACATCCATCATCGAGGGCGGCGCTCACGATGTTATCCAGAAGGAAAACGACAGAACTGCAAGGTAATAAATAATAAATATCAATAAGAAAGAGGATTCACTACAATGGCTGATGAGAAGAATAATGTATTTACCAGTGAAGGTTTTCAGAGACTGCAGGACGAGCTTTCATTTCTGAAGACCACTAAGACTGCTGAGATTACAGAGAGACTTGCTGAGGCAAGAGCTCAGGGCGACCTCTCAGAGAACTCCGAGTACGATGATGCTAAGGATGCTCAGGCTAAGAACGAAGCACGTATCAAGGAAATCGAGGCTCTCCTGAAGGATGCTGTAGTATTAAGCGATGACGAGATCTCCAAGACTAACGTTTCCTTGGGTTCAACAGTTATACTTCGTGACGAGCAGACAAAGGAAGAGATCGAGTACAGCATCGTAAACGCTCAGGAAGAGGACATCTTCGAGAACCGTCTGTCAATCGACTCACCTGTCGGCAAGGCTATCGACGGTAAGAAGAAGGGCGCTACAGTTACAGTTACAACACCTGCAGGCGCTTTCAAGTACAAGATCATCAAGATCGGTAAGTAATTAATTTACCGGTCATGAACTACAATTTGGCGCGAGAAATGAGTCGCGCCATTTTTCGCGTAAAGAACGAGAATAAGAAGAACAGACGGGAGACCAGTTATGGCAAGTGAGATCGAAGTAAGAGTGGAGAAGTTTAATAATCTCAAGAATGCGGGCAAGAACCCTTTTGAGATTACTAAGTTTGACCAGACACACCATACAGATGAAGCGAAGGCTTTATATGATGAGCTTGAGGCGCAGCTTCTCGCCGGAAGGGAAGAGGTCGATGTTGAAGACCTCGAGGAGCAGGAAGCAAGAGCTAAGAAGAAGGCTGACTACGAAGAGAGAAGAGCCATCATGGACGCCAAGCCTATCAACGTATCCGTTGCAGGACGTATGATGTTCAAGCGTGTCATGGGTAAGGCTTCATTCATGTCATTAAGAGATCTCAAGGGCAACATCCAGGTCTATGTGGCACGTGATGCAATCGGCGAGGATCCGTATGCAGACTTTAAGAAGTCTGACGTGGGAGATATCTTCGGTGTTGAAGGTTATCTGTTCAGAACCATGACGGGAGAGATCTCCGTTCATGCGAACAAGATCACTTTGCTGTCTAAGAGCCTTCAGCCGCTTCCTGAGAAGTTCCACGGCCTTACTGATACAGAGATCAGATACCGTCAAAGATATACTGACCTTATCTGCAATCCCGAGGTTAAGGACACATTCGTAAAGCGTTCGCAGATCATCAAGGAGATTCGTAACTTCCTGGATTCAAGAAACTTCATGGAAGTCGAGACACCTATGCTCGTAAGCAATGCGGGAGGTGCCGCTGCAAGGCCTTTCGAGACGCATTACAATGCGCTCGACGAGGATGTTAAGCTTCGTATCTCACTTGAACTCTATCTTAAGCGTTTGATTGTCGGAGGCCTCGAGAGAGTTTACGAGATTGGCCGCGTGTTCCGTAACGAGGGTGTAGATACACGTCATAACCCTGAGTTCACACTAATGGAGCTTTATCAGGCTTATACGGACTACGAGGGCATGATGGAGCTTACAGAGTCCATGTTCAGATATCTCGCACAGAAGGTACTCGGCACGACGAAGTTCAAGTACGGCGATATCGAGCTCGACTTCGGCAAGCCGTTTGAGAGAATGACAATGAACGATGCCATCAAGAAGTATGCAGGCATCGACTTCGATACTGTTAAGACTGATGAAGAGGCCAAGGCGCTTGCCAAGGAGCACCACATCGAGTTCGAGGACAGACATACGAAGGGCGACATCGTAAACCTCTTCTTCGAGGAGTTCTGCGAGAAGAACCTGATACAGCCTACATTCATCATGGATCACCCTCTGGCGATCTCACCTCTTACCAAGAGAAAGCCGGACGATCCGGAGAAGGTAGAGAGATTCGAGCTGTTCATCAATACATGGGAGATGTGCAATGCTTACTCCGAGCTCAATGATCCTATCGATCAGCGCGAGAGATTCGCAGCTCAGGATGCGGCATTCGAAGCAGGCGACGAAGAGGCAAATCACACAGACGAAGACTTCCTCAACGCACTTGAGATCGGTATGCCTCCTACGGGTGGTATCGGCTACGGTATCGACCGTCTCGTAATGCTGCTGACGGATAGTGCAAGCATAAGGGATGTACTGCTGTTCCCGAC
>JAILNR010000032.1 GCA_024691325.1 Saccharofermentans sp.
GTTTCTTCAGTCTCGGAAGATTCAGTTGTCTCAACCTCTGAAGTCTGCTCAGAAGACTGTTCTGTCTCCTCAGACTCTATTGTTTCAGTTGTTTCTGTCTGCTGGATTGTAATATCTTCACTATTACTTGTCTCGTCTGCCATCAATCTCGCAGGTGCGCTTGACAAAACCACAGATGCTATCAAAACGGTTGAAACTAATCTCTTCATAGTCGATCTCGCTAAACTTAAAATAATGCATCGTATTCTTACATATTTCAGATTAGGATGGTCGTATGTTTTGTGGCAAATATGAGTGATTCTTTGCCAATATACACAAAGGATTCTTATGATTTTGTTGAATCTGCTACCTCAAAAACAGGCTCTCCCATTCCTAGTAAGTGAAGGGAGTTTTTTACAGAAGCCCTTTAAGAGGCTCTTATTGTAGTTTGTACCCATTATGCTTAGCATCTCTTCTTCTGACATACCGAGCTCAATACTCTCTACATTATTTTTTTGCTGTTTCTTTTCACTACTTTTGAATATAGTGATAATAATATACAGCGCAATTATAACGCCGAAGATCATAAGGATCATTTTAGTTAAGTCGGGCATATTACTCCTCCTTAGCTGACAATACTGAGAACGAAAATGTATCCTCTACTACGACCTAATTATAAATGCCTAATAATAAGAAAAAATATCTAAATAAAACTATAATGAGCGAGCAACTCGATGGATACGTAAGGGTTTTGGATTCCGAAATCAAGATAATTGACTATACCTGATTATTTCGATCAGAACAAAGCATAGGATTACTGATGAGTATTTTGAAAAAAAAATGTTATTACTCGATTCTTCTAAAACAAAGGGCGATAAGTTTTATCGTGCTGCTCTTAAGAGTTATGCTTTTAGAGAGGTTAATGGTATCAGTTTGGGTTTTTCTGAGACAAAAACAGGATCTGGATTTGGTAGTAAATTAGCGGAAATAGTGATTGGCGATGCATTTGACATTGTTAAGTCTGGTTCAAAGCAACCCGAAGTCTTTCAGTTGGCGGGGTTGTTTGAACAAAATGTTGGAGCTGATCGCCTGAGTGATATGATAGCTTCATTAATATTGCCAGATATTTTGAAATACACTCAAAGAATTAATAATGAATTAGGTATTTCTCAACTGAAATATCCGAATATCGCTTTTAATAATGGTATATGGAAGAATACATTGAGTACTAATATAACGAAAGAATTCAGGTCAAATTGAAAGGACTGACTCCTTGTCAAGCAAGGAATCAGTCCTTATACTCAGTTTAAATCGTCCAACAAAGTGGGTTCACTTCAAAATGGGATGCTTTTTTTCTGCGGCAACGTTTTTGGCAGTCAAACAGTCAAGCGTCAGCTGACCTATAAGACGCATCTTCAATCAAATGAAAGTTAGTTGCCGGAAGATCCGCCGGGAAGAAGCCTCGGAAAACGTTTAAAGAATAAACTTGAGATTAATCCGGTCAGAAGGCCCAGTAAAATACCGGCAAATACATCCGTAGGGTAATGAACACCCACATACATCCTGGATACCGATAAAATAAGGGCGTATAACAATGTTAAATAAGTAACCACCCTGTATTTGCCGCTCTTGGCAAGCTCAATTACGCCAAAAAACGAAGCAAACAGCATCGCCCCTGCAAAAGCGAACGCGATACCCGAGTGACCGGACGGGAACGAGGGATCCGGCTGTTCACCTATAAGAAGCTCAAGCTCCTCGATCACCTCATACGGTCTGGTTCTGCCGACAAGATTCTTCAATAACAGATTAGTGATAATAAATTCCAATGCCAGGCTCGCACCGACAATACAGCCCAAAGCTCTGGTCTTGGGAATGATGATCAGTAAAGCTGCCAATACTATAAACAAGACCCCGTAATCGCCCGTATGCGTAATAAACACCATAACAGGCGTCAATATATCATTACGGATAAACTCCTGAATGTAGATTAATATATCAGAATCCATCGTTAATTCTCAGCCGCGATGCTCTCCAATGAATATTCGATCATGACGATCATACCAAGAGTTACCGTCGAATCAGTACCGTTGATGCTGTAAAGCTCCTCACCGTCATCAACCGTATCTTCATAGTAGGATACCTCGTCGCCGCTGACCTTCATAGACATTGTGTTTCCGGAAACAGTAAGCTCATAGACTCCTGTACCGTAAACAAAGCTTCCGTCAGCACTTATCTGCTCAAATCCTGATGCGGAACACATAGAGTCAAGATCAAATACAGAAGGTCCTTCCTCAGAAGCTGTTATGAACTGGAAGATTCTTCTATGGATAGTTACATTTCTGCCATCAACAGAGTAGTTGAACGAACTTGAAGGAACGCCGTCATTGATAACAGGAGCGGCACCTGCAACTGAACCGACACCAAGCGTGATTCCCAAAGACTGGCACATGGCATCAAACTCACCGCCCGGAGCACTCATGATGCTGTTAAACAGCTGGCTTCTGGTCATGCCTTCAGCAAGCAAAGCAAGATTGTTTGTAAGTCCGGGGCCGTCTGCCTCTCTGTTAAGAACGCCGAGATAGAACAGGTTGATAGCATCACTGTCACTTATATCCTGAGCTGCATACTCAGGGCTTTGCAGGAGGATATTAACAGCCTCTATGCCGCTTCTTGAACCGCTTCTTAATCTGATTACGTTATCAGTAAGCTCGGACAAGGAAGGATTTCTTCCGATAAGCTGCACATAGATCCTATATACAAACTGCAAAAGTCCGGCGTTCTCTTCCGCATCACAAACCTCATCACCCGTAATGATACGGAAAGTCGTGCTTGTGGAGCCTAACGCTGAAGTATCATTACCTACGACAGTAACTGTCGCTGTTCCCACATTAACGTTATTCTCGTAGTAAACGGTATAGTCCGTCCCCTCGGCAAGAGTACGGCCGTTGATAGTAATCTCGATAGGAACTGTAACAGGATCACCGTTATAGTAGACATCCTCAATGGGAGCCATCTCATAAGTGGAAAGATCTACAGGAGGAAGCTCAGTCTCAGTCGTCTCGGCGGCATCGCTGCCTTCACCATCAGAACCATCAAGGTTAACTTCTGATAATGCTCCGCAAGCTGATGTGAAGAGCATTGCACCAATTAACATTACTGCTGGCAGCTTTCTTCTTAACATGTTGCACCTCCCGGTTCAGATCTTTAAAGATCCAGCTTTATTATCTCGTCAAAACCTGCGTTCTTAGCGCGGGAATAAAATTTATCCGTCTTCTTGGGATTCGTCACAAGGATCAGCGTAACATCAGATTTGTCCTCAAGCTTCGAAGACGCCTCGATGGCCTTCAGAATATCCTCCGCCTTGTACAAAATTGCAGTCCTCGGCCTTGATCCCTCGAGCTCGATATTGTTCTCGGTAACTATCGAGAATATTCTCTCGAAGCCGATCGAAAAGCCGACAGCAGGCACATCTACGCCTGTAAATCTGCCGATAAGACCGTCATACCTTCCGCCGCCTGCAACCGTTCCTCCGAACTTCTCGCTTGCAACTTCAAATACTGTTCCCGTGTAGTATCCCTGTCCTCTTACAAGAGAAGGATCATAGATAACACCATATTCATCAGAAAGGCTGTTGGCCGACTCAATTATCGTCTTAAGAGAATCAAGAGCCTGGGCCTCTGTTCCCTCAGAGCAATATTTCTGCATATCATCAAGAGTGATGCTCTGCTTTGAGATAAGTTCACCTAAGTTCCTGATAGCAGACTCGGGCATCCCCTTCTCCGTAAGTTCAGACGCAACTCCGTCAGGTCCGATCTTATCGAGCTTATCAAATGATACACAAACAGTATCAAGACTCTCTTCTGAAAATCCCATAGTCTTCAGCGCGCCTCGTAAGACACGGCGGTCATTAACACGGACAAAGAACTTACCGATACCGATCTTGCCTAATGCTTTGGCAGTAACCGAGATAAGCTCGATCTCAGAGCAGATGGAGTCTGAACCTAAGATATCTATATCACACTGAACGAACTCACGAAGTCTTCCTCTCTGGGGACGCTCCGCACGGTAAACCTTATCGATCTGAATACACTTAAAAGGCGACGGCAGATTATTACGGTTATTCGCGAAATACCTCGACAAAGGAAGAGTAAGATCATATCTTAAACCTAAGTCAGACAGTTCCTTCTCATCAACAGGAGTCTTGGATAAAGCTGCCTCGAGCTTATCTCCCCTCTTAAGTATCTTAAAGATAAGATTAAGATTATCTCCTCCGTCACTCTTATCTAAGTTCTCTGCACTCTCTACGGCAGGTGTATAAATACGGGTAAAGCCGCAGCTAGTGTATGTATCAAGAATTATGGACATGAGCTGATCGCGCTTTGCAGCGGCATCCGGAAGATATTCCTGCATGCCCTTTTGTGGTTTTATGTTCATATGGTTTTTCCTTTGCTGATTATTTCTTGGATAATTTCTTCAACGCGTCAAAAGTCTGATCACTGATAACATGCTCGACTCTGCATGCATCATCAGCTGCAGTTGCTTCATCGACACCCAAAGACACGAACAGATTCGTAAGAGTCTGATGACGGTCATAGACTTTAAGAGCTATTGCTTTACCTGTCTCGGTAAGTGAGATGAAGCTTGAACTGTTCATCTCTATGTATCCCTTCTCCTTCAGGCGCTTGATCGCGTTACTTACACTGGGCTTAGTTACGCCCAAATGCTCTGCAATATCAACAGAACGGATATATCCGTTCTTTTCCTTAAGTTGGAGCATGGCCTCGAGATAATCTTCAGATGATTCACCAAGTCCGAGCTTATTCATGCTGGATACCTTCCCCTCGTTAATATCGGTTAATTATATCTAACCATAAGAATTATAACATTTGTTTTATAATTTTATTTCTTCTCGCGCTCCTTCTCCTTAGCGCGTTCAGCCAAAGCAACCTCAGCAGCAAGAACCTCTATCTTATCTTCAAGCTGTGAGTTCTTTATAGCGAGCACAAACACCTTCGCGATAAGAAGGAAGATAATTACAAGGAATACGAGGTTTGCAGGAGACATGATCCCCAGAAGATTTGCAAGCCAGTAAAGGATCTGGGGGAAAATACCGATTATTACGAGTACAAATGCAAAGCAAACCCAAAAGATAGCATCCTCAAGCTTAACCTTGTGCTTTCTTATTCTCGACAAGATCCAGTATGCAGTAAAAGAGGCAGCTATTATAAGTAATATTCTCAGTATGTTTGACATATTATTTCCTCCTTCGAACCCACTGGAACAGAAGAATAGAGAATCCCATCTTTATCATGTACCAGGAACTGCTCCAGAAATTAAGATAGCTCTTGCCTGCAAGTCTCTCGTGCATCTCAACCTGAACCTCTTCGATCATGACTCCCCTGTTAAGAAGGAAAGCCAGTGTATCGGGCTCAGGACTATAGTGCATATCGTAGCCGAACTTCTTTATCATGGCCTTATCGAAAAGGCGCATGCCGGAAGTTACGTCATATATCTTCTTGCCTGTGGTAACGTGGATAAGGAAGCCTATGATATTGGACCCGGCCATTCTCATGCTTATCGGCTTTTTCTTATCGACAAAACGAGAACCTATAACTATATCGCACGAAGTCTTATCCATACGGTCAAGCATTGACTTGATGTACTTGGGATCATGCTGTCCGTCTCCGTCTATCTGGATAGTGCGGTCATAACCGAAGTAATTTGCATAACGCATTCCTGCACGGATAGCACCTGCGAGACCGACATTTACCGGAAGATCCATCAGGTTATAGCCTTTGTTCTTACAAATCTTACGAGTGTCGTCGGTAGAGCCGTCATTAACGATGACATAATCGTACTGGGGATAATTCTCGATGATATTATCCACTACACGTTCAATATTCATGGCCTCGTTATAAGCCGGAATGATAATCAGCGGTTTCCTCACATTATCTCCAATCAAAGATCATTTGAACTCTCGCTCTTAATATAAAAATGTTCGATAAACTTCGCAACCCACATCGGCCAGAATTTATTAAACATAAAAATATCTTCATCACGTCTTTTGTTTTGTCCTATAAGCTCACTCGTTGTCGATTCCCCGTGTATTCTATGACACATAAGGACCCTATGTATATAAACGAATGAACCATCCTTCCTCGTCAGCATCTCCCAGGCCTGCCAGTCGATATTGCTCTTCATATTATTAAGGAAGAGCGGCAACTCCACGTTGTCCCTGTTGATGGTAACAGACGGGCAGCATATCGCGGAACCCAATGACAAGACACGTCTTCTTAAGAATCTGCTTTTCCACGCACTCTTGCGCCTTAACGGAAACAACAGCATCTTCTTAATCCTAAGGTTACGGTTATCCGTAACTTTGTCACTGCCTCTAAGCTCGGCATAATCCGTAAAAGCTATGATCGGCTTATAAGCTTCATCTACAGCCTTTAAAACTTCTTCCCTGAAGTTACTCTCATACACGTCGTCCTGATGGGCTATGGTGACAAGAGGCGTATCCGCACACTCAAGAGCATTATTCCAGTCGCCCGCAAGTTCCCCCGGCTCATGAACAAAGAGCTTTATCCCGTATTTGTCAGACAGACCTTTGATGTGTTCATTAGGAGTAGCTGTAGCAATAAGTACTTCTCCGGGAACAGTCTGGTTAATAACAGACTTGATACAGTCCTCGAGATAAGCACTCTCCTTATAAGCAGGAATAACGAATGTATGCCTTGAATCCATACGAGAATTATATATATAAAATAATAAAATAAAAACCCTCGGAATATACCGAGGGTTCTATAAGCGATATATCTGAAAGATTATCTCTTGGAGAATTGTGAAGCCTTACGAGCCTTCTTCAAGCCGTACTTCTTTCTCTCCTTCATACGAGCATCTCTTGTGAGGAAGCCCGAAGTCTTAAGTGTTGCCTTGTAAGCGTCTGCATCAGCCTCTACGAGAGCCTTTGCAATACCGTGACGGATAGCACCTGCCTGACCTGAGATACCGCCGCCGATTGCCTTTGCAATTACGTCGAACTTATCTGTTGTCTCAGTAGCAACGAGGGGCTGACGAACGATGAGCTTCAGTGTATCGAGACCGAAGTACTCGTCGATATCCTTACCGTTGATTGTGATCTTGCCTGAACCGGGTACGAGACGTACACATGCTGTAGCGTCCTTACGGCGGCCTGTGCCATAGAAATATACTTTGCTGGATTTCTTTGTAGCCATTCTTATTCCTCCGAATTACTGCTCAAATGTGTACTCAACGGGCTGCTGAGCCTGATGATCGTGCTCTGCACCTGCGTAAACATGAAGCTTTCTGAACATCTGACGACCGAGGGAGTTCTTAGGGAGCATGCCCTTAACAGCAAGCTCAAGAGCCATCTCAGGCTTCTTCTCCATCATTGTCTTGTAATCAGTCTCTCTCATTCCACCCGGGAAACCTGAGTGATGACGGTAAATCTTCTGATCAAGCTTCTTTCCTGTAAGCACCATCTTGGATGCATTGATAACGATTACATAATCACCTGTATCAACGAAAGGTGTATAAGTGGGCTTATGCTTGCCGCGAAGAAGTCTTGCAACTTCTGTAGCCAAACGACCGAGAGTCTTTCCCGAAGCGTCGATGACAAGCCACTTTCTCTCGATATTTGAAGGTGTGGCAACAAATGTCTTCATGACTTTAACTCCTTTATTTCTTTAAATAAGCGTTTCAAAGCGCTCAAGTATATTACTTGCCGTTAAGGTCAAAGTCAATACTTCACACGAAAAAATTTCTTAATCCGCTTAAATTCACCTTAAATCGCCTTTATGCTCGTTTATTTTAAGCTGCAACTATAGCGGTATATGTGATTGCGGTTACCTTGCCGTTCTCCATAACAAATGACAGATAGCTGTCACCCATTGTGTACTCGTAACCTGCAACACCTTCGCTTCTTTCAGTACCGTAAGCTGCTGTTACCTCCTCATCAGTAGAACCGATGCGGATGCCCTCGGGGGTTGAAACGGTATCATCCTTAAGTTCAACAGCTGCAATGTAGTCAACGCCGTCTCTTGTGTAGGAGCGAACTACAACGGATCCGTATGTGTAAACCTTATCCATTCCCTCGTAAGCACAGGAAGGAGCCTCAAAATACTGGTATCCGTCACCTAACGCAGCGATGATGTCATCAGCGGGTGCATTCATCGGGATATCAATACCGTTGTAGGTAAAGACATACGCGTCTGAGGAAGAGGTTGCATCCGTTCCTTCTGAAACAGACTCACCTGCAGCCTGACCTTCTGCCTGCGAAGCCTGGCCGCCGGACAACACTACCGGAGCTGTATCTTCATCAGAAGAGCATGATGCAAGCGCGAAAAGCATAGTTCCTGCGAGTACCAAAGACATAATCTTCTTATTCATTCTTCTTATCCTCCAATATCAATTCTCTATCGCATTAGCGCCCCATGACTGAAGCTGTCCGTACTCGGCAAGCTCAGCATTCTGCGCATCCCGTAATTGATCGTAGAATACTATATCATTTTCCCACATCGACGCAACCTCAGGCACACTTCTAAAGTCCGTGAGATTATAGTGGGAAACAAGATAATCACCGATGTAATCCGCGAACTTCTCGGCACCGGAAAGATTAAGGTGAAGCCCCGCATCGTAAGTATCGGTGCTCATATCAAGACCGATATCGTCTCTAAGGTAGATATAATTAATATAAGGAACGTTGTTTCTGTCTGCGAATGCCCTGACCTGCTCATCCCACTGCTCATACCAGTGAGGATAAAGAGTCGGCGCTTTTATAAGAACCAGCTCGATATTGTTTTCGCGGCACAGTTCCACGATGCGCGAGAGGTATTCCATGGAAGTCTCGGGCAAGGTGTAGTCCGTAAGAGGAGTCGGATCAGGGAACCCCGCTTCAGGCATAACGTCTGTCCTCATGTAGTATCCGTTAACGGTAACGCGGTCGCGGTCAAAGACATACTCCCTGTCTGTGGCCGTCAACTCACTCCACCTTGAGTGATAACGCAGTATCGGGAAAACATAATCTATCACGTGCTCGTCTTCTGTCATGGAAGCCTCTATCGCATTCCACTTGGTCAAGGACCACGCCATTCCGTCGAGTGTCATTCTGTTATAGGACTCGCTTTGCGGCTCACCGTATTTTAAAGCCAGAACATTAAATACAACGACATCCGGAGTCTCGTAGCGGAGTGTATCCTCGAGAAGATAATAGGACTGCCATGTAAGCTGCTGGGCGCTTCCTCTTATATAGGATGAGATTCCGTAATCGCGGTAAAGAGCCACGGTCGAGATGTTCTCATACACCTCACAGTCTCCCAGGAAAAGCACCTCATGAGGCTCTTCGCTTTGGTAGTACTCAGCTATCATCGAGCCTTCAACAACACCTCTTTGATACTTGGGGACGAGGAGCTTTTGCAGATACCAGATACCAACTGCGGCAGCAGCCACACCAAGCAGGGCGAAGCCGATGTAGTAGAGCTTAATAAGATTGTCATTATTAGTTATCTTCTTCATGCTCTCTCCTCCTTCCCGTCAGAACTGGTTATAGATAAACTGCGAAGCATCAAAGCCCGTTCCGTAAGCACCGAATACAACGATACAAAGGAACAGAACAACGCAGCTTAGAACAAACAGCGGATATTTATCAAACAGGAACTCTCTTAAATTAACGCCTCTTAAGTACTTGTAAAGACTTACGAGGAAAACTGCTATTATCGCAAGGAAAGCCACCATATAGTCGCCCCGGGTAAGACCTAACTCAAGAAGAGATCCTCCGAACACCTTGCCGATATTAAATGTCGTGAACATCGATCCGAACATCTTGAATGTAAGACCGACATTACGGTAGCAGTCAAAAAGCTTCAAAGAACTCATAAGAAGGAAAGTTCTTAAGATCTCGAATGCAGAGTACCAGTGCCTGCCCTTGAAGCTGAACTTACCGTGGAACTTCGCATACAAAGGCTCGAGTTCCTGCGATGCCATGATGACAACGAAGTTCATAAGACCCCAGACAACGAAGTGCCATGCGGCTCCATGCCAGATACCTGTAGCAAGCCAGACTGCAAAACACGAGATATAAACCGTAACTCTCTTTCCAACCTCGTTGCCCAGGTGCTGTCTCGACCACTTCGAGAGCTTGAGCATCGTCGGGGAAACCGAGAGCGGATAAAAGATATAATCCGTGAACCACGTACCCATCGTAATGTGCCAGCGGTTCCAGTATTCCTTGATATTCTTCGAGAAATAAGGAAGGTCGAAGTTCTCTTTTACTGTAATTCCGAGCATCTGCGCGATACCGATGGTTATGTCGATGCCGCCCGTGAAGTCGCAGTAAAGCTGCGCGGCATAAAGCATCATGACAACGAACACAAACGCGCCCTTATACTCGTCAGGTGAACCCGTCAAAGTCTTAAGCGCAATAACAAGTCTGTCGGCTACGACAAGTTTCTTGAAGTAACCCCAGAGTATCCTTAAAAAGCCGTAGCTTACCCCGCGAAAATCAAAGTTCTTAGGCTCATATAAAGTCTGTGACAGATCGCCGTAACGGCTGATAGGACCTTGTACGAGCTGGGGGAAGAAAGATACGAACAAAAGGAATTTCCAGAAGTTTCTTTGTGCCTTAACCGTACCTCTTGCAACATCGATCGAATAGGAAACTGTCTGGAAAGTATAGAAAGATATACCCATAGGAACGATGACATTAACAAAAGACAAAGGCTCACTTCTCATGGAGTTGATCGTCTCTATGACGAAGTTCGTATACTTGGTAACTGCAATAATGCCGAGACATATGAGAAGTGCAAAGAATAAAAGAAGCCTTGTAACACGTGTCGTAACCGTCTTATAACGCTTCTTGTAATCCGCATCCCACTCGGCCTTGTGCTCTTTAAGATAAGCCTTACGCTTGCTGTTATAGTCCTCGGTAAGGATAGCAAATATGTAAGCCGTGAGTGCTGTAACGGATATGAAAATAAGGTACTTCGGATCCGCGAAGAAATAGAAAGCCAAGCTCGCGATAAGGAGCAGTCCCCATCTCTCGTTATGCGGAACAAAGGCGTAGTAGACTACGACCAGAACCGCGACGAATAAAACAAACGGAAGCGAAGTAAAAAGCATCAGTCCTCCGATAATCTCGTGATAAGATCCCACAGAGCCTTAGCCGAGTTAAAGTTCTCGGGGATAAGCTCCTTCGCGGGAATTGCTACATCAAACTTATCGTCAACTTCAGAAACGATGGATACGATATCAAACGAATCGAGTATCTTATCGTCAATAAGTGTAGTGCATGTTTCAAAATCAACATCAGAGTGCAGATCCTTTAAGATCTCAATGAGTTCATCCATTTTAAGTTTCTCCTTTATTTCCCTTCGGATAATTCCGTTAAGCCCTTGCGGTCGATCTTGCCGTTGGGCGTAAGCGGAAGCTTGTCTGTCTTGTGAGCCTTGGTAGGCACCATGTATCTTGGCAGTTTCTCTTTAAGATAAGAGAGCATCTGCTCCTCGTCAGGCCCGCCTTCATAGTATAACTCAATCCTGTCTTTTTTCTTAAGATAAACGGCACAGGATGCGGATACACCCTTTATGGAGTTTACATCAGCCTCTATCTCACCCAACTCCACGCGGTGCCCCATGTGCTTGATCTGGAAGTCCTTACGCGATACAAACACCATCTCGCCGCGCTCGTTATAACGGGCTATGTCACCTGTTCTGTAGATAAGTTCCGGGTAGCGGTTGTTAAGAGGATTCTGTACAAACGCTTCCGAAGTCCTTTGAGGATCCGCGTAGTAACCTAATGTGACGCAGGTTCCTCTCATGCAGATCTCGCCCTCATCAGCAAGCTTGTCGTTCTCGTCGAGAAGGAAGATGTCCACATTTTCGAAAGGCTTGCCAAGAGGGATGGCCTCGTCCTTTGAGAACTCGCGGTCAACCTCGTAGTACATGGATACACCCGTCGTCTCCGTGGGACCGTAAAGGTTGATGTAGCGCACATCAGGAAGCGCCTTCTTCCAGCGGTTGTACTGCTTTATCGGGAAGACTTCGCCGCCAAAGCCGACGATCTTAAGGTATTTCGGAGGGTTCTCATCGAGAGCGCCGAAAGCTGAGATCATGGTAAGTGCGGAAACTACCCAGCAAAGCGTGTTTATCCGGTACTCGTTAAGGAACTCGACGAGCTTTACCGGGAACATGAAAAGCGTATGGGGTACGATCACGGTCTCGCAGCCGAGCTTCAACGTAGGATAGATATCCTTCAAAGACGCATCGAAATAGAAAGGCGTCTGCGAACCGAAGACAGTCTGCTCATCAAACTTCATGACATCACAGAAACTCTCGATGTAATCTATAAGGCTCCTGTGGCAGACTGCAACACCCTTCGGAATTCCGGTCGAACCTGATGTGTACATGATATACGCAGGGTCCGTGTCGATCATCTTCTGTCTTACCCCGGTCAGTGCGTCAACATCTTCCGGTTCAGTTTTGATGTCATCCCAAAGGTAGAGGTTAGCTCCGTCACAGAACCTGCCCGCATTCTCCTTTGTATCCTTATCGCAGATAACGGCACGGGGCTTAAGGTTAGCGAAGATAAGCTCAATCCTCTTTGACGGCATCTCGTCATCAATCGGAACATAGAAGCAGCCGGCTTCAAGGACCGACATGAAAGCCGCAAGTTCAGCAGGTGTCTTGCTCATATATACCGCAACAGGTTCTTTTGTTATTCCGTCCTTAAGAAGGACTGAACCTGCACTTTGTGCCTGTTGTCTTACCTCGCCGAAGGTAAGTGCAGTTTTCTCATCGCGGTAACAGACTTTTTGGGGAAGCCTTGCTGCCGTTATATCGAGATATTCAAGGACATTTCTCATCATGTTCCCTCCACTTCGAGTGTTCCGTAGTTAACGCGGCTCTGGATAGAGTCCTGCGCGATATGGATCTCAGGACCATATACGCTCGCATCGTAACCGTGGTCGCTATGGTTGAGATCGTTATATGCATACATGAAGTAATAGCCCTCATGATAGTAAGCGTAGCAGGCATCGCAGTGATACCACATGCCGTCAAGATAGACGAGATTCCAGTAATGGGGAGACCATGTGATCGGGTATCTCTCAACGAGCTTATTCGGGATTCCGGCAACATCGAGCAAAGCTCTGCAGACCGCATAGTAAGTAAAGCAGTCGCCCTGGAATGTCGTTAATCCGTCGTAAGCGCCTACTGTCCAGTCGGACTTATCCGATGTTCCTATGTAGTGGACATAGTTATGGCACCAGTTGAAGATCCTGAACGCCTTCTGTACATCGGTCATATCTTCCTCGTAAATGTCGTATTCATCGATAACCTGTCTTGCAAGATCATAAACGACTTCAGGCTCGTAGTATCTGTCAGGCTTAACTCTGAAGCTGATCGTAACAGTGACTGAAGATGAATTGCCGTTCTCGTCTGTCGCGATATATGTAAGCGGGAAAGACGAAGACATATTGTTGTTGACCTGTGAATTATCGACCGTAAGTTCAGGGTTCGGATCGTAGTTATCCGTTACCGTGACACCGTCAAAGTAAGAAACGGGATCGCCTACGAATCCTTCGATATCATGAGCGCCGTAGATCAGAGGTGCCGTATGGTCATCGATTACGGTAAACGGAACATCGACCACCGTCTGATTTCCTGATTCATCAGTAAGTGACACCTGATAAACGTATTCACCGCTTATCGAAGTATCGGGCTGCTGCACATACGCGATAGTGACATTGGCAAGATCATGAACATTAGCAACCGTCTCGGATGCATCAGGAACATTGCCGGTATAAACAGTCTGCGGTACCACCTCGCATGAAGGTGCTGTCGTATCGACGACGTTCAATATAACATCCTCACGGAAGTAAGAATACTGTATCTTAAGCTGATAAGAGCCCGGCACATTCGTGTCTATTCCGGATATATCCGTATAGAATCTTGAAAGCGGAACAGGCTCCGTAAAGAAATCCTCAAACCTTAAAGGTGTTCCGGTCTCGATCGTAAGTTCCTTTTTCATCTTGGATGTTTCAGTATGAATATAGCCCAGGATGAACGAGGAGGCACCTACGGCAAACCCCGCGAACGAAGCACAAATACTTATCAAGATTATCCCTAGTTTATTCTTCTTCATTTCCTTCACTTCTTACTGTCAAATTATCATAATCAAGCATATCCTGTACCGACTCCGTGGCAACCGTTACTCCGGGCGGCAATGTGTCGTGATCATAACTGTTGTTTCCGGGATCGAGCTCATCGTCTGTATACATGAAGATGAATGTGATATCCGTCATATTGAGGAATACACAGGCATCGCAGTGATACCACTGTCCGTCGATCTTTACAAGGTTCCAATAGTGACTCGAGACATTGATCGGATACCGTTCAACCGTTATGCTCTCGATTCCTTCAGCACCGAGCAAAGCGCGTGTCAAAGCCATGTAATTGAAGCAGTCTCCGTGCATAGTGGTCAATGCATCATATGCACCTGCAGTCCAGTCACACTTATCCGAATCCATCATGTAATGGATGTTCTCACTTACCCAGGCAACAATGCGGAAAGCCTTCTCCATATCGCTCATCGAATCATCACAGATGTTGTTATCGGCAATGACCTGTCTTGCAAGTTCGTAAATCTCCTCGGGATCATAATACCTTTCAGGTTTTACGCGAAGATGAAGATTGATAGTAACCGAAGATGAGTTGCCCTGTGCATCGGTGGCAACATAAGTTACGGGATAGTATCCCTCCTCCGAGACATTAACAGCGGATGTATCGACCTCGACCGAAGGGTTCGGATCATAATCATCTGTTGCTGTCACGCCGTCAAGATATGCGATGGCATCTCCGATAAATGCTTCAAAGTCGTGAGCCCCTTCGATAAGAGGAGCTGTTGTATCCTCAATGACCGTGAACGGCACATCGATAACCGTTTCATTACCCGATGCGTCACAAAGCTTAACGGGAACAGTGTATTCTCCAGCAGACATCACCTCAGGCATAGCTTCAGCATATGAAACACTGACAGCGGAAAGATCATAAATGTCCGTAACTGTTGAGGATGCATCGGGAAGTCCGTCGATATATATGCACTGAGGAACGGCCGTTCCTGTAGGGGCAGTTGTGTCGGTAACATTCAAGATGACGTCTCTTGTAACCTTGATGTACTTACCCGTTGTAACCTTGAGTCCGTAAGAGCCCGGAACAGAAGTATCGATACCCGATACATCCGTTAAGAATGAAGTCGGGGTATTTCCTCCTGTCGTAAATACTGATACATCGATTACCGAACCGGTCTCGATAGTTGCATCAGGACGTATACCCGTATACAGATATCTCGCATAAAGACCCAGCAGTCCCACACAGACTACAGCAAAGATAAAAAGCTTAAACAGGAAAGCTCCGACCTTTTTGCCTCTTGCCTTGCGTATTCTCTCCGGGGTTACCGTTTTTCTTTGTACTTCGTGCTTTCTCATATTATTCCTCAGTCATAGTCAGGTTAGTAAAATCGAGTCTGTCCTGGACCGACACGCTTGAAACAGTGGGAATGGTCGCAGCGTTAAACTCGTGATGGTAATCAAGCTCCTCATCGATCTGCATGAATACATATCCCTCAACATCAGAGAAGTCGCATGCATCACAGTGATACCACTGTCCGTCTATCTTGATAAGATTCCAGTAATGAGGAGAAGTTGTAACCGGGTAACGTTCAACTCTGACATTCTCAATGCCTGCAACATCAAGCATAGTTCTGCAGACAGCGTAGTATGTGTAACAGTCACCCGTATGTGTGGCAAATCCGTCGAGGGCTGCGATAGTCCAGTCAGACTTATCGGAGAAACCCGTATATCCGATATTACGGTGCGCCCAATTAAAGATCCTGAATGCTATCTCAACATCAGTAAAGTCCGTGATCGGTTCACCGTTTAAGACCTGGTTATAAAGAACATCCGCACCTGTTGCATAGACATCACTTCTGTCGACAAAGACTTGCGGCATATCCTCGAGAATAAGATCAGCCGGAACCGACGAGGTATTACCGTGTGCATCTGTTGCAACATAAGTGATGCTGTAAACTCCGGGCGTCTCAAGGTCAACCGAATCGAGGTTTACTTCAACGCTAGGCGAAGGATCAAAATCATCCGTAACGGTAACTTCGTTCATATACGAGATTGTATCCCCCACATATCCGTAAACACACTCTGGAACCGAGAGCGAAGGTGCTGTAACATCAGCCGTAACATCAAAAGGAACATTGATAATCGTGACATTGCCGGATGCATCCGTAAGTCTTACGGGAACATCGTAAACTCCTCCCTCAAGAGGAACAGTCATCTCGTGATCATACGATACAAAGACCGAAGCAAGATCCGTTATATCCGTTACCGTGGATGAAGCATCAGGAAGATCATCCTGGAAGATAACCTGGGGAACTGCAGTTGCCGAAGGATGTGTGGTATCCACAACATCAAGATAAACATCTCTCGGGCGTCCGAGGTTTCTCACTCTCAGCTGATAGGAACCCGGAACCATAGTATCGATGAGCGAGACATCGGTAATAAAAGAACAGCCCGGCATTCTCTCCCTGATGAACATATCGAGAGTGACATCCGAACCCGTCTCTATCGTGACATGATCGATTACATTCTCCTTCTGCTTTACGTAGATCTTCTGAAAGTAACCTAAGTCTGCAACGATCAAACAAAACGCAAGACCCATAAGCAACACATGAATTGTTGCTATACCGCGCTTCTGTCTTACAGACCAAATTGTCACGGAATTATTTCTCAAGATCCTCTCCGCCTCCGTTAAGAAGATCAATGCCGTACTCTGCGTTCGGATAGTCTCCCGTGAAGCATGCATCGCAGAAATTCTTCTGCCCTTCCTTAAGTCCGGTCAGTTCATGAAGCGAGTTAACATCAAGATATCCAAGTGAGTCTGCTCCTATCATCTGACAAATCTGCGGAATTGTGTGCTTAACGGCAATTAGTTTCTCTCTTGAAGGAACATCGGTGCCGTAGTAGCAGGGATATAGAAACGGCGGTGATGAGATCCTTACATGGACCTCCAAGGCTCCCGCCTGTCTTAACATACGAACGATATTAGCTATTGTGGTTCCCCTTACGATGGAGTCATCCGTCATGACGACTCTCTTGCCCTTAACGGCGGATTCGATGGGGTTGAGCTTGATCCTGACAGAATCCTGTCTTTGCTCCTGGGAAGGCTTAATGAAAGTTCTTCCGATATAGTTGTTCTTAACAAAGCCCTTTACATAGGGTATGCCGGATGCCTGTGAGAATCCAAGGGCCGCATCAAGACCGGACTCAGGCACGCCGATAACGATATCCGCATCGACCGGGTGCTGCTCATAAAGAAGCTTGCCCGCCTTGATCCTTGACTCATAGACCGACACGCCGTCGATGATGCTGTCAGGCCTTGCAAAGTAGATATATTCAAAAATGCATCCCGCTCTCTTACGTGCGGGTGTCATTACGGAATGAACACCGTCATCATCTGCAATTACGATCTCGCCGGGTTCAACATCCCTTATGAATGAAGCACCGCAGGCGGAAAGTGCACATGTCTCGGAAGCGAACACCGTATCACCGTTAAGTTCGCCCATAACAAGAGGCTTCAATCCGTACGGGTCTCTTGCAGCAATGAGTTTACGCGGAGACATTACGAGAAGAGCATATCCGCCCTCTATCTTCTCCATAACACTTCTTACCGCATCCTCGATACTCGGGGACACAGATCTTACTCCTGCCACCATGTAGGCGATGACCTCGGAATCGACAGTTGTCTGGAAGATGGCGCCGTTATCCTCGAGCTCCTTACGGAGTGTGTTGCAATTCGTGAGATTGCCGTTATGCGCTATAGAGATGGTTCCCTTAACATACTGCGATACGAGAGGCTGTGCATTATCCTTGGTGCTCGAGCCTGTCGTCGAGTAACGCACATGACCGATAGCGATCGTACCCTTAAGCTTATCAAGGTTATCGTGATTGAAGACCTCGCCAACAAGGCCCATGTCCTTGAGGCAGGTTATCTTACCGTCGTCGTTTACAGCAATACCGCAGCTCTCCTGGCCTCTGTGCTGCAAAGCAAAAAGGCCATAGTAGCAGGACTGCGATATACCGTTACCGCCTGTTCTCGAAAATATACCAAATACGCCGCATTCTTCGTGGATACCCAAGTTTACCTCCCCGTTCACCCGTTAGATTTTAACACTACAGCGGAAAAGTTCCATATATTATAATTAAACATATGCGCGACGGGATAATTATTAGAAAGTATGAAAATTGCATAATATGTCCGCGAAGGTGCGGAGCAGACAGGACAAAAGGCCCTAACGGAGCCTGCCACGCGGGATCCGAGCCCGTTGTTAACCTCGCGATGCTCCATCACGGAGAGGAGCCTCCCATATCAGGCACAAAGGGGAGCGGCACAGTCTTCTTTGAAGGATGCCCGCTCGGTTGTATTTTTTGCCAGAATTACGACATTTCGCGCGGTATTACAGGTGCGGGAAAAACTTATGATGAGGACGCTCTTGCCGCTTTGTATCTTGATCTGCAGGAGAAGGGCGCTCATAACATAAACCTTGTCACGGCTGGGCACTTCATCCCCTCGGTTGCAAAGTCACTTAGGGCTGCCAAAGAAAACGGGCTTACGATACCGGTCGCATATAACTCGGGTGGCTACGAATCTATAGAATCATTAAAGCTTCTGGACGGGCTTATCGACATCTACATGCCGGATATGAAGTTCTTCTCCTCTTCCCTGTCAACCGAGCTTTGCAGGGCGCCCGACTACTTTAAGATCTGCTGTGATGCCTTGAATGAGATGTACAGACAGACAGGACCGTTTGTTCTAGATGAAGACGGCATTATGCAAAAAGGGATGATCGTAAGACACCTGATGCTGCCGGGACAGCTTTTTGATACCAAGAAGGTCATAGACTATCTCACAAAGACATTCGGGAATAATATCTACATAAGCCTCATGAACCAGTACACTCCTTTTGACTATAAGTATAAAGACATGAAGCTTCCGGCTTTTCTTCAAAGAAAACTGCCGCAGGGTCATTACGACACAGCGGCAGACTATCTGATCTTGCAAGGTCAGACTAATGCATTCATTCAGGACGATGCATCGGGAGACGAACTTCTCCCTGACTTTAATTCTTAAAAGTTAACCGACGATACCGTCAACAAGCTGCTTTAGTGCAGGAAGCGGCTTGAATCCTACCGATTCACCTGCGATCTGTCCGCCTTTGAAGAACTTTAACGCCGGTATGCTTGAGACGCCGTAACGTCCGGCAAGTTCGGGGAAATCGTCGACATTGCACTTGCAGACTTTAAGCTTTCCGTCGTACTCCTGCGCAAGCTGTGAGACAACGGGGCCTAACATCTTGCACGGACCGCACCAGGGAGCCCAGAAATCAACAAGAACGGGAATGCCTGACTCCAGTACTTCAGATTCAAAATTGTCGTTAGTTACTGTTACTTCTGCCATAAAGTCACCTCCAAAAAGAGTGATCAATACCCCATCTGCTGATAGAGCATAACGTTATTATAAATGAGATTTGCTATAGTCTCATAGGTTGTCTGGTCATAGTGAAGGCCGTCAGACGTTCCGAATCCTGCCTCACGCAGGAAAGAGCAGGTATCGATCCACTTACATGTACTCGGGAGCGAATCAGCAAGTTGGACGTTGAAATAATCGATATCCTGGTTCATTCCGGCATACGGACCTGACGTTGGATTAACGGAAACAACGTAAATGTGATTATCGAATGTGAAATCCTCGGGAAGTCTTTGGAAGAACTCTATATAGCTGTCCACATGCGTAAGATCGTTAACACCGAGGTTAAACACGATATTCTTGTCATGAAGCTCAATAATCTCGTTGTAATGCTGCTGAAGGAAGCTGTAACCTACTCCCACCTCAGCGATAGTCTCTATATCCACACAGGATGCAAGACCTACCGTTCGTGAATCCCCTATAAATACAAAATCGCTGAAATCAAGATTTTCCGTTGCCATATAAAGACTCGTAGTAGTTGCTGTCTCCGAACTCTCGTAAGCCTCGATAACAACAGAATTAGGCTGTCCCTGACCCTGGTTCTGAGGCATATTATTGGAAGGGATGACATCAGTAACAGAACATCCGGAAATAACGGCAGCCACAACTGTCAGTACCGCAGTTACTCTCTTTTTATTAATCAAGCAAGTATTCTGTTTCATAATCGCCCACCAAACTAATACATTTTTATCACAATTCGGGCAAAAAGAAAAACCGGAACACAAGTTTCCGGTTAGTGGAGCGGGATACGAGACTTGAACTCGCGACTTTCACCTTGGCAAGGTGACACTCTACCACTGAGTTAATCCCGCGTGCTTGAATATTATATGAGTGAGGTTTTGATTTGTCAACAATAATATTTCAGCAATTAAAAATGATAGAAATCATAGATATCACTGGCTGAATTTATACCGTGTTCTTCAAGCGTTAACTTCGTCTGATCCCCTGTAAGGCCTCTGTACCAGGACAAAGTATCGTCAATATTGGGAACATCAAGGTGAAGAACATCCGCGAAGCTCTTGATTATCGCAAGCCCGTACGGGAAATCAGCCTTAAAATATCTCGAATTAAAATCGGGAATGAATCCGCCTTCCACCTTCACCATCGGCGAACCCAAGTTATGAAGGCTCTCTATGCTTCTCATCTTTGCCGTCAGTCCTTCAACCGTATCATTCTCATAATGAATCTTCAAAGACTTAACGGAAGTAAGATCAGCCTTATCAAGCGCGCGGCATATCATCTGCAATTCCTCATCACACTTCAAAAGAAGCCTTGAAGAATCATCAGACCAGTCCCCGTAAAAAAGCGGGTTTTTGCCGTAAACAACACCTTCCTTATAATCTGCGAAAAGCGTCCTTAACCTCGTCGTATGAAGAATAGGATTGCTCGGGGTGAGAGTTACACAAAGATAATTCGGCAAAGGCGTACACCTGATTCCGAACAGATGCGCTACAAATTCACATATTGAAGCCATATTCGCCCTGGGAACCGAAGCTAAGAACATCTCGCTTCTTAAGCCTTCACAGCGCACACGCTTGCCGTATTCCTCAAGACGGGCCACGGATGGAACGCGCTGCACGCCGCTTAAGACTACTCCTTTTCGAATAAGGTCATGGAAAGCAAACTCGGCGCCGCCTGTGCCCGGGAGCATTATTATCACCTGCCCCTCGTGAACAAAGGGGAGCAGCTGCTGTCCGAGCTTCTCGAGCATAAATGCGGGATAAGTCACGATAATGACATCCGCACCCGTAACAACCTCCGGGATATCAGAAGAAACGAGTGACAAAGAACCTGATGTAACTTTGCCGTGCTCGTCAATTATCTCCAAAGTATCGCTGAAGGCTTCAGGCCTGGAGCAAAGCATGCGGACTTCGTAACCGTGCGATGCGCTTACGGCGGCAAACTGTGTGCCTACATTACCTCCGCCAATGACGGCAACAGCCGTATTATGGGTGTCTAACAGGTTCTTCATTTATGTTTCCTTACTACTTTTGGTGATTACTATTATACATATTTATGGTAGGATTAGACGAGACCGAATATACGGAGGCTATGACCTTATGTCACTTGCAAGTAAGATCCGGGATTTATCAACAAAGCAGAAGATTATCGCTTCGAGCGTAATCATAGCTGTTATAGCTGCGATAGTAATCGTCGTCATCTTTATGAACAAGGGCTATTATGCAACGACGATGCGTCTTTTGAAGATAGAAGGCACAGTTAATATCGAAGATGCTAACGGAAATTCCAAACCTGTTATAGATAATGTGCGTTTCTCGAGCGGAGAAGCTTTAAGCACAGGCTCTGACGGCCTGGCACAAGTCGGACTTGATGATACGAAGATAGTTACACTCCAGTCGGACAGCCGCGTCGAGTTTACCAAGAAGCAGAACATGCTTGAACTTAATCTTACACAGGGCGCGATCTTCTTCGAGGTTACGGAACACTTAAGTTCTGATGAGACCTTTGATATAAGAACTTCCAACATGCTTGTCGGTATAAGAGGCACATCAGGTTATGTCTTCTATGACGAAGAGGGCCGTGAGTCTTTGGTTATCACAGACGGCACCGTACATGTTGTCGCAACCAATCCCGACACGGGAGAAGTAAGAGAGACGGATGTTACGGGCGGCTACGAGATAAAAGTATATCTGTATTCCGACAGAGAAGAAGATACGGTTGAATTCCGTCTTGAGGAATTAACGGAAGACCAGCTTCCTGATTTCGTCCTTACTATGCTTGCAGAGAACCCCGACAGACTTGAGATTGTCTGCTCTTTCACAAACTGGGATGCAGACAGGATCTTAGGCCTTGCAGAAGGTATTATCGAGCCTGAGACCGAGCAGACGGAGGAAACAGAGGAAACCGAGCAGACAGAGCAGACTGATTCTTCTGAAACAACCGGCACAGATGAGACCGGGACGACGCCGACGCCCGAGCCTACAAATACGCCTACACCGACCAGAAGGCCGGGAACAACGCCGACACCGGCGCCTTCGGTAACTCCTGCTTCCGGTGTAACAGGTACACCTACACCTGTTCCGACTGCAACGGCAACACCTACACCTACGCCTACGTCTGCACCGTCATCATCCGGTGACAGTTCAACACCTACTTCAACACCTACTCCGGCACCTACGGCAACTCCTACACCGGAGCCGACGGCTACACCTACGCCTACAGCTACTCCGACGCCGACTGCCACACCTACACCTACGCCTACACCGGCACAGTTCCCTGATATTCCTGATGAACTGGTCGATATGGGTTACACTGAGTACGATTCCGAGATAATTACCGATCCGGATGTATATGTCATCTACAGGACAATTGACAACGAGACCGAGTACATGGGATATGTTGATGGAGAATGGATCGATTTGTATGAGGACGAAGAAGAAGTAACAGACGATGACGGAGGCCGTCACTTCTACGGTTATCTTTGCTATATGACTGAAGAGGAAGAAGAAATCCGGTACGCCAAGATATCAGAAATGTACATACCGCCCGCGGAACCCGGACCGACCGAGTATTCGGGCTGACGGCAGGAACCTCAGACCGTCAGATCTTCGAAGTCAAACTTGGGATCTTCACCCATAAGTTTCTTGTGCTCATAATCTCTAAGGGCGTTATTAACCACACCCCTTAGAAGGAAGCATGCAGGGATATTGATAAGCGTCATGCCGCCCATGAAGATATCGGCAATAGCCCACGCCGCATCCATCGGGGCAACTGCGCCCAGGAAAACGACAACCGCACAGATAAGGTGAAAGACTTTGAGGAACTTCTTGCTCGGCATCCTCTTGCCGTTAAGGTACGCAAGACCGTTATCAACATAGAACAGATTGCCGATAAGAGTCGTGAACGCGAACAGCGTCAAAGATATCGTAATGAATACGGGACCGAAGTCTCCAAATACTGTAGAAAGCGCATTCTGAACATAGGGGGCGCCGCTAATCTGCTCGCTCGGAACAATTCCTGAAGACAGGCACATGACAGCGGATGCCGTACACAAAAGAAGCGTGTCAATATAGACCGAGAGCATCTGAACAAGACCTTGCTTAACAGGGTGCGATACATTCGCAGATGCGGATGCATTAGGTGCGGAACCCACACCCGCCTCGTTGGAATAAAGACCTCTTTTGATACCGTAAACCATACACGAGCCGGAAACCCCTCCGAAAATCGCCTTAAAGTTAAAAGCATCCTTGAAGATCATCACAATAACAGAAGGAATCAGGTTAAAGTGCGCGACAAGCACTATCAGCGCAGCCAGCACATAGAGCACGCCCATAATGGGAACAAGGCACTCTGTTACCCTGACTATTCTCTTGCCTCCGCCAAGAAGGCAGATTGCCACCAGAACCGCAAGGATTCCGCCGACTATCCACGGTGTTATCTCTTTGTGGTAGAACCCGTAGATCTCGAATGAAGACTGCAGGTTATATGAGCACAAAAGGTTAAAGCCGAACGCATACGTTGCGATAAGGAATACTACGAACAGCCCTGCGAAAAACTTATTATGCAAAGCATATTCGATATAGTACGCGGGACCGCCATAGCAGTCGCCGGTCTTTCTGTCTCTTCTTTTGTATATCTGGGCAAGAGTACTCTCCATGAATGCGGATGAAGCACCGAGGAAAGCCATGAGCTGCATCCAGAACACGGCACCCGGGCCGCCTAAGCAGATAGCCGTGGATACACCGATTATGTTACCGGTTCCGACTCGTGATGCAGTCGATACCATTAATGCCTGGAATGATGATATTCCGGTACTGTCAGAAGGCTTCTCAAGCATTATCCTTATCGATTCACGGAAATGCCTTACCTGAACGAATCTTGTTCTTACCGTAAACACAATGGCCGCAACAATAAGAACTATCATCAGGATCGGATAGTAGAGGATATCGTCTATCTTGGTAAGTATCGTTGTTATCATTCTTCTATTCTATATACCTTTGCGGTTAGATCTTTTATTACTTCTCCTGCTATTATGAGGCCTGCAACAGAAGGCACGAATGCGGTCGAGCCGGGAATACTCCTTTTGCCTGAAGGCTCTTCATCCGGATTGCCGATTGGTGTAAGTGCCTCCTCCCTTGAGTAAACGACTTTGAGTGATTCCACTCCCCTTTTACGCAGTTCCCTGCGCATCACTTTCGCCAAGGGGCATATCGATGTCTTGTAGATATCGGCTACCTCGAATGCCGCCGGATCCGTTTTGTTTCCGGCTCCCATAGACGAGATAACGGGAGTCCCCGCTTCCTTCGCCTGCATTATTATACCGATCTTGCCCGTTACCGTATCGATCGCATCAACCACGTAATCGTAGTTTTTGAAGTCAAACTGATCTGCCGTCTCGGGGAGGTAGAAAGTCTTATATATCTCGACCTTGCATTGTGGATTGATATCGAGGACGCGCTCCTTCGCGGCATCGACCTTATACTCACCGATACTTTTATGTGTGGCGATGATCTGCCTGTTGATATTGGTAATGCAGACCTTGTCGTTATCGATAAGATCGAGTGCACCGACGCCTGATCTTGCCAGTGCTTCCACGACATATCCTCCGACACCGCCGACTCCGAATACAGCAACGCGCGATGAAGCAAGCTTATCCATCGCGGGTTTCCCGTATATCAGCTGTGTCCTCGAGAACTCGTTTAGCATAGGAGCATTATATACTATCCGGGTTGCAGTCAATACACTTTGTTATCAATTCATCCAACGTATCGATGACTATCGATCTGTCAGGAGCCTCTTTCATGATCTGTTCTTTATCCATCTTCGACCATGACACAAGCGCGAAAGCTGATCCCGCATTCACGGCGCACAATGCATCAGGAAGCGCATCACCTACATAGATAACGCGGCTCATATCCGCTATTCCCATTTTACGGGCGGCATAGATAAGAGGCTCGGCATCAGGCTTGTGCTTATACGTATCTTCCTTATAGACATATACATCAAAGAAGTCATCGAGTCCTTTGAACTTTAAAGTGGGAAGCGCAGATTCTCCGCGCTTGCTCGTAACCACTCCCTGTCTTATTCCTGCACTCCTGATCCTTTTAAGAGAGTCGGTAACTCCGGGGAACATTTGGATCGCATCATCAGCAAGGAGTTTGTGATTATAATCGAGATACTCATCAAGAAGCGCCTTGGCAGTCTTCTCATCATGCATGTTAAAGGTGACATCCAGAGGTTTCCCTATATAACTCATGAGATCTTCATCAGATCTGTCGCAGCGTCCGAGAACCGCCTCATATGCGTGATGGAAAGAGTCCATGATGATCGGTATGGAATCCCACACCGTTCCGTCAAGATCATAAAGAATCAAATCAAACTTATTCATGGGAGCTATTATACATTATCCCGTGCCTTACCCCAGATCAGAGTAGAATGTTACATTATTCAAGTGGCACCACAGCCTCAGAGTACGGTAAAGCTGGTCATAATCCGGCATCGTTTTGGGATTATCCTTCTTAAGATCGTTCTTTGAAGAGCCGAATGAGAAGATATGATCGCCGTCCTTATCACGTATGGTCAGACGTCTTTCCCACTTGCGGTAAGTGGAAGGAGTGATCTTCAGGAATTCAATAGATTCTCTTGCAAATGAATCATCGTCGATCTTTACCGCATAAAGATCGGTGATAATGCGTTCGGGGATATTCTTAAGTCCCTTGACGGTATATCTCATCTCGGGTATGAAGAGCAGCGCATCCACGATGTAGCCTGCGATGCAGAATACTCTTATTGTCAGACCGACCGTATCTTTAACAAAAAAGCTCACTATAAGAGCTATCGTTATCAAAACCATGGGCAGGACAGTCATAAGCAGGATGTACTTTATGCTGTTGCTCTTGATCGTTTCTTTGGGAACTTCAAACGTACGCGGCACATCAAAGTAATTCATTATTTCATCCGACTTGGCCGATCTATCAAACATGGTCTTATCGATATCGGCAGCTATCTTAATGAAATCTTCCTTCTCCCTTGATGAAAAGTTGATCATCCGCCTTTTGCCGAGCTTTGCAGTCTCATCATGAAAAGATATATATCTTGTCATTCCGGTATAGATTCCGTTGTAGTAATTCTTCGTTACATGAGTTCCAAGATAATCCGCGAAATCATAATGTATTCTTTTGTTCTTTGCTTCAATGTCGATGCCGTTAGGATTGATATCAATAACGGTATTTCCAAGTATTGATTTGCTCTCGTACTTCATAAATTATCCCACCTGTCTTTTTGGCTTCAAAGATTATACCAAAATAATCCTGCGGCGGAATGAATAAAGCCTGTGCTGCAAGTTGCGCCTTTTGCGCAAATAAAGACCACCCCCGAGCGGACTTACGCAGACGCGAAGCGTCGAGTACGTAGCGAGGGTGGTCTTGTTTGCATGTGCTACAAGTACAGAATAGTCCGATTTTTGCGACCTTCGGGGTTCGAACGTATCTATAAAATTATATATAAACAACGGCGCTTCTCTATCACTTACATAATTAAAGAACGAATCACCTATAGACATACTTCATCATTGATTCCAAATATCCGTCAATGTAATTGTAGCTTCACCGCCGGAACTTGAGATGGTACAAATATCTCCGACTTCCAAACGAACACGGTGTAACACCTGATCTTCATATACGATATCATCATCAGAAGTTATGATAGCGCCTTCATCCTGACCGATATCGACTCTCTCCACAGTAAAAGAAGCGTATCCGAGAATTATAGTCTCACCTTTCCCGTAGCATTTGATTCCGTTATATTCAATTACATTGATATCAGGGGTACATTCATATACAGTCTGTTCCTCAGTAACTCCATCACCTGTTATCTCGAATATAGCCCAAGAATTCTTATCGTGATACTCCTTCAGAGAATAGATAATAATCCCGAAGAAGGCGATAATTACGACAAGGATTATCACAACAATTATTATTCTTTTTTTCTTCATATCCCCTTAAATAACACGACCTCAGGAGCATTGATACTTCTCCTACGGTCGTCGTCCTCATTAATGATTTACATATCAGAACAGATCTACAGACTTGCCGTCCTTATCAAAGATCTTCTTCTCTGCGGCTACTACATAAACATCGCCGCCGAGCTTTGCAGCTTTCTTCTCGATAGCCTTGATATCGATCTGCTGTCCGTCAAACTCGAAAACAATCTTACCGAGCTTCTTGGGAGCTGCCTTCTTTGCAGCAGGCTTCTTAGCTGTAGTCTTCTTTGTTGCAGTTGTCTTCTTAGCTGCGGGTTTCTTTACTGCTGTCTTTGCAGGTGCTGCTTTCTTTGCGGGTGCCTTCTTTGCTACTGCCATAGTTGATTCCTCCATGTATTTTATGAGCATTTCCATGTGATATTTTCATTCTATAAATCGCATCATAAGCAGTCAATATGCCATCGTTTATATATTCATTGCCGTCTTTATCATTTCCCTGACTATAGGCCACAAATATCCGGTAAGATCCTCATCATCTTCCGGCGTAAGTTCTGTATTCCCACTACGAATCAAACCCATTTTCAAATGATCTATTGATAAATACGGATAATTGTATTTTTCCAGCATACGCTGAGCAAGAACAGTCTTCCCTGTATGGGAGGTTCCTGTGATTAGAATAACCATTTTCTTAACCTTTCTGGAAACTCATTAGCACGATATTTAAAAATTTTCACGACTAGGAATCCTTACTTAGCTGTGTACCAATGTTATATCAGTACACGGCTGATTCCGACTCGACAAATAGGGTAGCAATCTCGTCATAAACAAAGGGGAAAGCGGTATTCTCAGTTACATATGAATCCAGCTTTTTATTATTGTAGAACTCTCTCGCTATCTTTACAGCATAACTGTTGTAGGATTCGAATGTTCGAAGCACTTTGTCGCTGCAGCCTTTTTCTATACCTTTAAGTTCAAAGTAGCTTTGTATTACAAGCTGGACAAATTCCTTTTCGCCGGATTCAAGTTCGTAGTCAAGTTCCTGTCCTTTAACATAAGGGTCCTCTTCCTTCCAGTGAACGCTCCCGCAGTATGGATCTC
>JAILNR010000035.1 GCA_024691325.1 Saccharofermentans sp.
TATCTTTGATGGCGTGTCCATAAAAGAACAGGGCTACAATCCTTCTCTGGCTGTGCTGCGCCTGAGCAAAACGTATTCGGAGGACCGTCTGGAAACGGCCTGCGAGTTTGCTATCACCAAAGGAATCAAGAAGCCCCGTTACCATCATCTTAAGTCCATTCTCGCGGCTAATCAAGATAAGCTTTATCTTGAATCGAAGAAAGCCGAGGGACCGGATGATGACTCCATGGGATACCTCCGCGGGAGTGACTACTACGACCAGGGAGGTGACAACTGATGCTTAACGATGAAACAAAACGCAAACTCAGGGAGCTTAACATAGGCGAGGTCATCAATGCCATTGAATATCAAGATCAGGATCCGGCAACAGTGTCTCTTCCGTTTGAAGAGCGTTTCCAACGTGTTGTGGATTATCTCTATCAGGAGAAGTACAACAGCAAGATCCAAAGGCTTATTAAGTCCGCAAAGTTCAGATTCCCACAGGCTGATTTACACAGCATCTACTATGAGGGAAGAACCCTAAACCGGGAAGCTATTAACGAGATCTCAACTGCTCAGTTTATCCGGAACCGACAGAGCATTGTATTTCAAGGCTACACTGGATCCGGTAAAACATTCCTCGCATGTGCTATCGGAAAAGAAGTCTGCCGACAGCAGGTCCGGACCAGATATATACGATTACCCGATCTCCTGATGGAATACGGGGATGCCAAGGTCATTGCGGGTCAGGAAAAGAAGATCATAGCAAAATACGCTAAGATACCCCTTCTTATCCTTGATGAATGGCTCATGGCAGATATATCGGCTGATGAACTCCATTTTCTCTTTGAACTAACGGAGCGCAGATCCGACACTACTTCTACCATCTTCTGTACTCAGTACTCCAAGAAAGACTGGATCAAGAAGCTGGGCGAAGGTGTGTATGCTGAAGCTATTGTAGACCGCTATGCATACAATACCGTCTGGATAGAAACCGGAAGAATTAACATGCGCAAGTATTGCGCCAATCGTAAATAATCTAACCGGGGCTTAAAAGCGAATCGAGCGGTGCTCGATAGTAATACACTGGTGCTAACGTATCGTTAGCACCGGGGCCTTCGGCCCGAAATATTCATAATAAGCACCATCACGTGCATTGACTTCTTTGTAATACAGGTGCTCGGGTTTCATGTGACTATCTTCTGTGATGTATTTAGGAAATTCCTTGTATGACCTCTTATGCTTGTAAATGAGGCGGTTATTTCTATCACAGATCACTATATCTGTAGGAGTGGCTTTTAAGATTGCAGGCTGCCCACGATATGTGTACAATACAGAGTAGTAGTGGTCATCATACTCAAGATGATAGTTATCGGGAACCTTCAGAATGTATTTATAATCGCACGTTGAATACTTATCGCCTGGCAGCGGTTTCATCTGCGGTTTGTCATACTTAAGGTATACATCCATTCTGGAACCAACCCTTTTTTGAAACTCTTGACTATTGATGTCCGCTATTATTTTATGCGTAGCATCATTTAAGGCTTCAAGAGATGTAAAGATGCTTTCTTTTAGTCTTTCAATGAGATGGGTCTCCAGATACCTCACATGATTTTCTACCGTAGATTTACCTTTGGGCTTTCTTGCCGGCGGCGGAAGTATTATTACGTTATAGAATTCTTCAAGATCCTGATATGCGGTATTTAAGATCAGCTCATCCTTTGTATGTTTGATCACTGCAGTTTTGCAGTTGTCAGGTACGAAATACTTGGGAACTGCATCATAAAAACTTATGGCATTAATTGTTCCCTGCATGAAGCTCGGAAGCTTTTCATCAAGGAAACATTCGGCATAAACAAGGCTGCTTACGCCTAAGGTTGTTGTAAATATGTGGACTTTCTTGATCTCTCCCGTGTGTGGATCAACAAGGAGTTCAGGCTGATCGCCAACCCAGTCGATATACATCTTTTCGCCGGGAATACGTTCAACAGGCATGGATACTTTGTCACCGCCATAATTCTTTTCTATGAATCTCTTAAAGAGTTCATAGAACTGTGAAACCTGATAACCATCCGGATGCTCATTTTTGTAATCGTCGGAATTTCTGAAAAGGAGAGGAGTAACAAGGTATTCCTGATACTCGTCGTAGGTTATGGCACCGTTATCG
>JAILNR010000022.1 GCA_024691325.1 Saccharofermentans sp.
TAAACGAAAAGCAAGCTTTCCAAATAAGCTCCGTTCGACTTGCATGTGTTAAGCACGCCGCCAGCGTTCATCCTGAGCCAGGATCAAACTCTCAAATAAAAATTTGAAAGCCATTTTGGCTCAATTACTTAATTAAACTCAATTCTTACGAATCAACTTAAGGCTCGTTGTTTTTAAGTTCTGCATTCTATTCAATTTTCAAGATCCGCGCCCCCGCTTGAAGCTCTTTTTACAAGTTCCTCTCGCGAAGTGCTTGATAAGAATACAACGCAACCTACCTATTGTCAAGCGGAAATTTCACCTTTTTTAAAAAAGTTTTTTTAATCGCCAAATTCATACTTTATGCATATATAAGATATAAGAATTAACTGTTTATTTTATATATAAGTTCTTTATTTGTCATTGAAATTCTGTTATAGTTCTTAAGCAGTTTTTTACTGCTTTGCAAATGCGCATCGCGTATTACAAGTATAATCAATTAATTAACATATGGGGGTATCTTCTATGAGTAAGATTTCTGAAGGTTCCAAGGTCTGCATTATCGGTGCAGGTGCAGTTGGTGCAACAATCGCTTTCGCGATTTCCATGAAGCAGCTTTGCTCTGAGCTCGTTCTTATCGACGTTAACCAGGACAAGGCAATGGGTGAGGCTCTTGATATCAGCCACGGTCTCCCTTTCCTCGGTCAGATGGACATCCACAGCGGTGACTATGATGAGGTTAAGGATGCTGATGTTATCATCATCACAGCCGGTATTCCGAGAAAGCCCGGTGAGACAAGAATCGATCTTGCAAAGAAGAACGTTAAGCTTGCTCACGTTATCACAGACAGCATCATGAAGTACTACAACAAGGGTGTTATCCTCGTAGTATCCAACCCTTGCGATGTTGTTACATACAAGGTTACAGAGTGGACAGGTCTTCCTTCTTCCAAGATCATCGGTTCCGGTACAAACCTCGACTCTGCACGTTTCAGATGGCTGCTTTCACAGCACCTCAATGTAGATGCACGTAACGTACACGGTTATATCCTCGGTGAGCACGGTGAGACACAGTTCGCTGCATGGAGCCGCACACACGTTGCAGGTGTACCTGTTGAAGAGTATGCAAGAATCATCGGCAAGCCTCTTTCCGATCAGGATAAGATCGATCTCGTTGAGCAGACAAAGTCTTCCGGCGCACAGATCATCAAGCTCAAGGGCGCTACATTCAACGGTGTTGCTGTTTCCGTTACAACTCTCCTCGAGTCACTCCTCATGGACAAGCACACAATCCGTACTATCTCCACAAAGCTTAACGGCGAGTATGGTATGAACGATGTAACTCTCAATGTTCCGATCATGATCGGTGCAGGCGGTGTTGAGCAGATCATCGAGATGGAGCTCAATGAGGATGAGAAGGCTCTCCTCCAGGCTTCTTACAACAACATCCACGAAGCTATCATGAGCGTTGAGGGACTTTGATCCCAACCGTTTAAATAACTGATTCAAGAGGCTGTCCGTTTGGACAGCCTCTTTTTTATCCCACTGAACAAAAGTCTGACTATCTCAGTAAACAGCTACACTTCTATCACTAACCCGGTCTTAAACTGATGGACCTTATCGCCCAGACCGTCCTTCAGCATCCTGTACGCACGGTCCTTGGTGCAGTGCCCCGTCGCTATATACTCTATTCCCGATTCACTTAACTGACGGATCACTTCTTTTATTTCCGCATTGGTCCTGTAGTACAGATGAAGGCCTCCCACATATCCGCAGATCTTCTTATCGGGAAACCCCGCCCTTACCTCATTGATAATATTCTCGGGACCGCTGTGCGAACATGAATTAAAGATCATAAGACCTTTGTCAGTATCGATGACCAGGCTTTGTTCATGACAAAGATCATCAGGCTTCCATCCACCGGGAGTTTTCCTGTACATCATATTCTTCTTTCCCACCGCGGGATATCCTCCGGGTTTATGGCTGACAAGGTACACGCCATCCGTTACCGTATAAACACCGGTTACCCTTACGATTCGGTCTTCAAACTCTGAGCCCTGCTCCCTCGGGATCCCTATGTATTTACTTACAAAGAACTTCTTAAAATAACAGTCCGTACCGACACACTCGTTCACATAGAGCATTGCCTTATCATTAAGTCTTAAGAACGAAGGGAATCCGTTCGCGTGATCATAGTGAGCATGGCTTAAGACCGCATAATCCACATCCTTAAGGTCGATACCAAGTCTGCTGTAATTATCTAAGAACAGCTCCGACGCACCCGCATCAAGAAGGATCTTCTTGTCTTTATATTCGATATATAAAGACAGCCCCCACTCTTCCTTTAATCCGCTGTCAGGTATGTTATCAACGCCTACTGTTATTCTGGTCTTCATGCAAACTCCCTTACCTTTCTGATATTCCTGTTCATCAAGTGTCTCCCGAGATGCCTGTACATAAGCTTCTTCACCAACCCTAACTGCTGATGATGTTCAACGAGCATATCATCAGGGTTATTGTAAACTCCGAAGTCCTGATTGATCCCCGTCTTCTGTATATAAGTATCCGTACCGTTCCACTCGACCCCGGGATTACGGAAATCTTCAACTCCGACGCCGTACTCACAAAAGCCCCCGGCACAATCCTTAAACTTATCCTGTAAAGATGCAAGATACTTATCATCGAGGATCAGTCCCTCGAGGTTGACCCAGGAGCCTTCATAAAGGACCTCTACCCAGCTGTGAAAGATATTATCAGGAGCATTTCTGTAAACGAACCCGGTCATAGCGCCGTGCTGAAGCTTCTTATTGATGGTAAAGGCATGTACACGGCAGGGGATATCGCAGGCGCGAAGAAGTGCCATGAATAAAGTACCCTTGGTATTACACTGGCCGTAGCCGTCCTTAAGAACACGGCTCGCGGGAAGATCGTCATCGAGGTTATAGCCGAACTTTATCTCATCTTTTACAAAGTTGTATATGGCACCGATACGGTCGTAAACAGGAAGCGTACGCCATCCTCTTTCTCTTACAAGCTGCCCGATACTCTCTGTACCGTAATCAAGCATCTTCGTCTGCTCAAGATAGCGTGCATCCGCAGGCACTTCCTGCTTCTCTGCTTTCTTCAGCACCAGCACTCTCGAGTAGTCGCAGTGGATGTACTCATCCACTTTAAGCCCATGCTCTTCAAAATAACGGTACATATCTGTCTTGATAAAAGTTCTGTAAGGCTTCGGCTCCATCATCGCAACCGGTGCAAAAAGCACCCTCTGCGAAGCTTTTCGAGGACGCTCCCACTCGGTTACTATTATCCTGCCGTCTTCCTTAAGTACACGCTTAGCTTCTCTTATAAGCTTTCCTGCAAGATCTGCCTCAAGTTCGTGAAGTACAAGCGAGATGAGAACAACATCAAATGTGCCCCTGCCGTAAGTCAGATCTGTGGCATCCATCATGTCCAAAGTTACATTTGTGATCCCGGACTTTCTGATCTTGTTTCTTCCGACCTCAAGCATCCTGTCAGACAGATCTATGCCCGTGATATCAGTACCCGGTCTGGACTTGCTAATGTTGATCGCATTTGTTGCCGTACCGGTGCAAAGGTCGAGGATCTTTTCATCGCCCTTTATCCTTTCAAGGACTTTGGTTCTCGGACTGTTTTTCTTGTTTCTGAAGTATGTGACATCGAGAATGTCGTAGACCTTCGCTATGATCTGATACAGACTGATCGAACTCATTTGACTCTCCTTATTCTTATATGAATATATGAGCAACTGTTCATATGTATTATAT
>JAILNR010000002.1 GCA_024691325.1 Saccharofermentans sp.
ACGTTTTCTTTTCGCGAAGATTACTCCGCTGTTCTCTCGTGTCTTGCGTACTTAGGCAGGAGCTTAGGTGAAACCTCACCAGTCTCAAGGCCAGCGTCCTTGAGCTCCTTATCGTAAGCTGCAACGTGGTCGAGGTTCATCTTGCCGAGCTCAACGGAAGCGTACTTAGCAGCTGCCTTCTTACCAGCATTTCTACCGAATACGATAACGTCGAGGAGGGAGTTACCCATGAGACGGTTTGTACCGTGGATACCGCCTGCTGCCTCACCGGCAACAAGGAGATTAGGAATAGCCTCTGTGAAACCGTCTCCATTGATATCAACACCGCCGTTCTGATAGTGGAGTGTAGGATAGATGAGGATCGGAACCTTTCTCATGTCGATACCGTAGTTCATATACATACGGAACATGGCAGGGATTCTCTTCTCGATCGTGCCCTCGCCTCCGAGGATCTCGATCATAGGTGTGTCAAGCCATACACCCTTAAGGCCGCCGGGGATATCAACGCCTCTTCCCTCTATGCACTCGCGGATAACACCGGAAGCGTTAACATCACGTGTCTCAAGAGGATGTATATAAGCCTCACCGTTAGCATTAACGAGCTGAGCACCTACGGATCTTACCTTCTCTGTAACGAGAGCGCCAAGGATCTGTGAAGGATAAACAGCACCTGTAGGGTGATACTGGATAGAATCCTGATACAGAAGAGGAGCGCCTGCTCTGTAAGCGAGGATGAGTCCGTCAGCTGTAGCACCGTAGTGGTTCGATGTCGGGAAACCATTGTAGTGCATTCTTCCTGCACCACCTGTAGCGATAACGACTGTCTTTGCTCTTGCTACGGAATAGTCGCCTGTCTCCATGTTGAGGAGGACAGCACCTGCAACCTGGCCCTTGTCATCCTTGATAAGCTCAACAGCGGATGTGAACTCGATTACCGGGATACCGAGGTTAATAACCTCATCACGAAGAGTTCTCATGATCTCAGCACCGGAGTAGTCCTTAGCAGCGTGCATTCTCTTTCTGGAAGTTCCGCCGCCGTGTGTTGTAACCATTCTTCCGTCGTCTTCCTTATCGAACTCTACGCCGAGTCTGTTCAGCCACTGGATAGCATCAGGAGCTTCGGAAGTAAGTCTCTTAACGAGCTCAGGCTTAGCCTTGAAGTGTCCGCCGCCGAAAGCGTCGAGGTAGTGCTGAACGGGAGAATCGTTCTCCTTGTCTGCAGCCTGGATACCGCCCTCAGCCATCATTGTGTTAGCGTCACCGATACGAAGCTTAGTAACGATCATTACATTAGCGCCGGCATTGTGAGCCTCGATGGCACAGGAGGAACCTGCTCCGCCTCCGCCGATAACGAGAACGTCTACGTCGTAGTCGATCTTGGAGATATCTACCTTATCTGTCATAAGGCGGCTCGTGGAATGGAGCATCTCGGCGAGCTCAACGGGAGCCTTCTGACCCTTGTTGGGACCTACCTTGATCTCGGCAAATGAATCGGGGTTATAGTCGGGATGGAACTTCTCAAGGAGGTCATCCTTCTCCTCGGCGGTAAGTCTTCTGGGCTCCGTCTTCATACGGGCCTCACGTGTAGCCTCCACCTTCTTAACGGATTCCATCATATTCTCGGGATATGGTGCGTACATTATTCTTGGCCTCCTTACTTCTCGATCTCTCTTGTATTGTAGAGCTCTTTGATCTCATCGATAGGCTTTGTCATCATATCCTTCATTGCCTCATCGAACTTACCTTCTTTGATCTCTTCTACTCTTGTGTTGAGGTGCTCTGCCTCAGGTGTCAGGTACTTACCGTTAAGTCTTCTTGCGAGCATACCTACCATCGGGTGGGAGATGCCTGCAGGACATCTTACCGAGCAGCATCCGCAGCTTACACAGTCGAAAGACTCCTCAGCGCAAGCCTTGAAGTCGCCTCTCTGGGCATAAGCGATGTACTGCATAACCTTGAGGCTCTGTGTGCAGGCCTTGGTACAAGCGTTACATCCGATACATGAATAGATCTCAGGATACAAGGACATCATTACTTCCTGATTAGCCTTGAGATCCTCGATGCTGTAAGTTCTCTTATCTGTAGGGAAGTAAGGGATCCTTGCGATATACATGCCTTCCTGAACCTGTGTCTGACATGCAAGGCAGGTATGAAGCTCATTCTTACCCTTGATCCTGTAGATCGTTGTACAAGCGCCGCAGAAACCGTGGCGGCAACCTACACCTCTTACGAGTGTATAGCCGGCATATTCAAGAGCCGTCATGATCGTAAGATCACCAGGCACCTGATACTTCTTACCGTAAAAATAGACATTTACCATCTGTTCCATATTAGTGTTCCTTTCACATCAGTATTCGTCGGGCATTTCTTCTATCTGGTCAAAGCGGAATACCGGGCCGTCCTTGCAGACGTATTTGGATCCGATATTGCATCTTCCGCATTTACCGACTCCGCACTTCATTCGAAGTTCAAGAGTTGTATATACCTGATCATCCGTAAAGCCCAATTCCTTCATTCCCTGAAGAACGAACTTGATCATGATCGGCGGTCCGCAGATAAGACCAATCTTATCTGTCGAGAAGTCGATCTCCTTCAGGTATGCGGGAACGAATCCAACGTGGCCGTCCCAGCCCTCCTGCTCTCTGTCGATAGTAAGGTATACATTTACACCTTCGGTATTCATCCACTTCTCTTTGATCTCTTTGAGCTTAACGAGATCGTCAGCGGATCTTGAACCATAGAGGATGTCGATGGTTCCGTAGTCCTGTCTGTTATCGATGCAGTAGTTGATGACCGAACGCAGAGGCGCAAGTCCAATACCGCCGGCGATAAACAGAAGGTTCTTACCCTTAAGCTCTGTGTCTACAGGGAAGTTGTTGCCATAAGGTCCTCTTACGGTGATCTCGTCACCTACAGAAAGTCCGTGGAGGTATTCTGTGAGAAGTCCGCATCGTTTGATAGAGAACTCCATATACTCCTTATTCGTAGGGGAAGAAGTAATGGAGAACATTCCCTCTCCTACTCCTGGAACACATACCATAGCGCACTGGCCGGGCATATGCTCGAACAGCTTTCCTCCTCCCGGCGCATTGACTCTGAAAGTCTTTACGTCAGGTGTCTCCTGAGTGATGTCGGTGATGATTCCGACGTGCGGGACCAGGATGTCTTGATTCTTATTATTGCCACAATCACACATGTACTGTTCCCCTCCTTACTTATTTTCTGCGAAGGCCTTGATAACCTTCACGATATTCAATGACTGAGGACACTTCTCAACGCAGCGTCCGCAGCCTACGCACATGAACATACCGTCATTGTTTGTAGGATAGTAAACGAGCTTGTGCATGAATCTCTGGCGGAAACGCTGAAGCTGTGTCTGTCTGTTCTGTCCGCCTGCCATGAGAGTGAAATCGGAATACATGCAGGAGTCCCAGCATCTGTATCTCTGGATGCCGTCCTTAGTTGTGTAATCCTTGATGTCATAGCACTGGCATGTAGGACATACGAATGTACATGTTCCGCAGCCGAGGCAGCCCTTATAGACCTTGTCCCAGACTTCAGACTTGAACTTCTCGTCTGTCTTGCCTGCTCCCCATCCTTCAAGTGAGAGGTCAGCGTTAGGAAGCTGCTTAGCGATACCTTCGATGTAGCTTATCTCGTTTGTGATCTTGGAATCTGCATCAGCATCATCCTCGAATACGGAAGCAATCTTTGCTGTCAATGCCTCGCCCTTCTCAGTGATGGGCTTCCAGTAAAGCTTGCCGTCGATAACCCATGTAGCGACGTCTGCCTTAGCCTTGGAAGGATCAGCAGGATCGATATCGAAGATCGTGCAGAAGCAGGACTCTTCGGGCTCGTGGCATGCAAGAGCGACAACGATGCCGTGCTCTCTTCTTGACTTGTAGTAGTTATCTACAGGATCTGTAAGGAAGACATTATCCATTACCTCGATAGCTCTTACATCGCAAGGACGCATACCGAAGATAACGAAGTCATTGTCAACAAGCTTAACAGGATTAACCTTAAGCTTTGTTCTTACAGGTGTGTCTGCAGCCTTCTCAGCATCATCACCTGCTGCAACATCTGCAGGAACGATCTCGCGGTTAACAGTATAGAGCTGCTCAACCTGAGGGAAGAAAGCATCCTTACCGGACTTTATCGTCTTTAAGGTGTCGATGTCACCCTCTGCGCCTTCAGTCCAGAAACCGTAGTTAGTCTGACCGGCAGCCTTGATAGGCATAAAGAGGTCATACGAACCTGCGATAGCGGAGTAAAGGGAATTGAGATTTTCTTTTGAAATACTATACATATTACTCACCCCTTCCTACAGCATCCTTCGGCTCGAGATCGTCGAAGGTGAAATCGGTAAGAGGGCTCTGAGCCTCAGGATCCTTACCGGCCTGGAACTCTCCGTAGAAATCATCAATATCCTTGATGAACTTTCTGTTGAACAGGTGAAGCGGGATACCCTCAGGGCATACTCTGCTGCACTCACCGCAGTCAGTACATCTGCCTGCTACGTGGAAAGCTCTGATGATATGGAACATCTTCTCCTCGAAGGAGTCGACATTAGCCTTCTGCTGTGAATCAAACTTAACACCATCGAAAACGCACTTTCTGCAAGAGCATGCAGGACATACGTTACGGCAGGCATTACAACGGATACACTTGCTTAGTTCGGACTTAAAGAAAGCAAACCTCTCCTCGGGTGTCATCTTCTCAATCTTGATGACTTCCTCGAATCTGTCGGCATCGCCTGTGTCCTTGGACTCACCGATAACCTCGTCAAAGATAACATGATCCTTGCCCTTGCACACATGGCAGCGGTCGAGCATGAGATCAGTGTAAGCCATCTTCTTCTGCCCGTAGACAGTATCGAAAGTAACATCTCCGTCGCCCTCGATGTCTACACCTGAGATGGACTTGATGCCCTTGATGCCGGCCTTTCGAGCCTTCTCGATATCGAGTTTGCCGCGGCAGCCTACACCGATGATGTAAGCATTCTCACGGTTAACTCTGTGCTCTCTTATAAGCTGATTGAAGCTATAAGTGTCGCAGGGCTTAAGGCATACAGCTGTCTTGCCCTCGAGCTTAGCAGCTTCGATCATCATCTTGGAAAGATTAGCTCCGCAGAAGCCGTCATATACGAAGTTGTCGAAGTCTTCAGGCTTCTCGAAGTAAGCCGGTTCCGGATTGTAAGGCATATCGCCTTTCTTCCAGCCGATCGCTCTTACAACTGTGCCGTCTGCGATCAGTTCCTTTAATCTGTTGATCAATTCTTGCATCGTATATCCCCCAATCTGACGTTCTCGCCCAAGGACTTAACCTTCTCGCAGAACTCGTTCATTGTCTTGGAGAACTTAGCGCCCTCTGCAGCCGAACACCACTCGACTCTGGTCCTTCCATTCTCGATACCCATGTATTCGAGCATTGAGAACAGGAGAGCCATTCTTCTTCTTGCATAGTAGTTACCTGTCGAGTAGTGGCAGTCACCGGGGTGGCATCCGCAGATGATAACTCCGTCTGCGCCTCTCTCGAAAGCTCTTAAGATAAACATCGGGTTAACTCTTCCCGAGCAGGGAACTCTGATGATCTTTACATCAGCAGGGTATGAAAGTCTTGAAGATCCGGCGAGGTCTGCACCTGCGTAAGAACACCAGTTGCAGCAAAATGCCACGATCAGCGGACGAAATTCTTTTTTCTCTTCGTTCATCGACATATAGCATCCACCTCCGTTGTGATCTGTCTGTTGGAGAAGCCCTGGAGATCCATAGCACCGGAAGGACAAGCGGAAGTACAAGCACCGCATCCCTGGCACAGAGCCACGTTAACCTGAGCAACTCTTCTTGTTTCACGCAAACCGTGATCGTTGACCTGAACATCCTCGTAAGTGATAGCACCGTAAGGACATACATTTGCACAGGTCGAACATCCGTTACAAAGGAGTGTGTCGCACTGAGCTGTGCAAGGATTTGTCTTGAGGTGATCCTTGGCAAGAAGACCGATAACCTTAACGGCTGCAGCACCTGCCTGGGAAACTGTCTCAGGAATATCCTTAGGGCCCTGTGCCATACCTGACAGGAAGATACCTGCCGTAGGAGACTCTACAGGACGAAGCTTAGCGTGTGCCTCTGTAAGAAAGTTATTGTTGTCGATACTTGCAGTGAGCATTGTAGCTATCTTTCTTACACCGGGGTTCGGCTCGATAGCAGCAGCAAGAACGACCATATCAGCCTTCATGTTGATCTGCTTACCGTCAAGAAGATCAGCTGCCTGTACAAGGAGTGATCCGTCAGGCTGAGGCTTAACCTTACCTACCTGACCCTTGATGTAGTTAACGTGATACTGCTCAACAGCTCTTCTGTAGAACTCATCGAAGTTCTTACCCGGAGTTCTTACATCTATATAGAATACAGTTATATTAGTATCCGGCCAATGATCCTTGATAAGCATAGCGTGCTTAGCTGTGTACATGCAGCATACCTTGGAGCAGTAAGGCTTACCCTTCTCTTCACTGTCGCAGCGTGAACCTACGCACTGGATGAAGACGATATCCTTAGGCTGCTTGTGGTCGCTCATTCTCTCGAGATGACCGCCCGTAGGACCTGCAGCATTCATGAGGCGCTCGAGCTCGATAGATGTGATTACATCAGGTGACTCGTTGTAAGCGTACTCACCGAACTTATCAAGATTAATGATGTCGAATCCTGTAGCAACAACGATAGCACCGTACTTAACAGTTACGATCTCATCCTGCTGCTCGTAATCAACTGCCTTGGAAGGACAGATCTTAGCGCAGACACCGCACTTACCTGTCTTGAAGTAAGTACAGTTCTCTCTGTCGATAACAGGAACTGCAGGAACAGCCTGTGCGAAAGGCATGTAGATAGCAGGTCTGTTGCGAAGGCCTCTGTCGAACTCGCTCGGGATGTTGCCGATCTTGCCAAGAGGACACTTGGTGGAGCACTCGCCGCAGCCGGTACACTTATCGAAGTCAACTGATCTTGCCTTCTTTCTGATATCAACATCAAAGTTACCAACGTAACCTGATACCTTCTCAACCTCGGAATAAGTATAGAGAGTGATATTAGGATGCTGGTTAACTTCAACCATCTTAGGTGTGAGGATACAGGAAGCACAGTCGAGAGTCGGGAACGTCTTGTCGAACTGGCTCATTCTTCCTCCGATGGAAGGCTCCTTCTCAACGATATCAACTTCATATCCTGCATCAGCAATATCCAAAGCTGTCTGGATACCGGCGATACCGCCTCCGATAACGAGTGCTCTCTTTGTAACAGGGCTCTCGCCTTCCTTCAAAGGAGTATTGAGGTTAACCTTTGCGATAGCTGCTCTTGCGAGGATAACAGCCTTCTTGGTTGCCTCTTCCTTATCCTTGTGGATCCATGAGCACTGCTCACGGATATTAGCGACCTCAACCATATAAGGGTTGAGACCTGCCTTCTCGGCACAAGCTCTGAAGGTCTTCTCGTGCATACGGGGTGAACAGGAACAGATAACAAGACCTGTGAGGCCATATTCCTTGATAGCCTCGATGATCTTCTCCTGACCTGCCTCGGAGCACATATACATGTAGTCGTCAGCGTAAACAACGCCGGGCTCGTAACGGACGAGTTCGACTACCTTCTTAACATCAACTGTCGCAGCAATATTGGTACCGCAGTGACAGACAAATACACCGATCTTCTGCATATCTTACCTCCTGTACCTGCGGAATGCGCTGACGAGCAACTGCTGAGGAAGATCCTCAGTAAGAAGCTCCGGAACCTCTTCGGGCTGGAGATAATCTCCGCCTCTTTGTCTTGCTACGATCTGACGGGTAGCATCAACGAGCTTACCCGGCTGAACATCTCTGGGGCATCTCTCAATACATGCGAAGCATCCGAGACACTTCCATGCAGCCTTGGAATCAACAAGCTCTTCCATATCGCCTCTGATGATGTATGAAGCGAACTGATGAGGCTTGATATCCATCTCGCTGTAAGCGGGGCAGGAAGCCGTACACTTACCGCATCTCATACACTTATAAGGATCGCTTCCGCTCATCTCCTTGATAAGTTCGATATTCTTCTCTAATTCAGTCATGCTCATGCGCCCTCCTTTACACCGAGTGCCTCAGCAAGAAGTTCCGTGAAGTAATAAACGGGAACCTTTGACTTAGCATCGGACTTATTGAGGTTAAACATGCAAAGAGGACATGCAGTAATGAGGCAGTCAGCGCCGAAACCTGTACTGTCATCAAAGATCTGCTCTGTTCTCGTCTTTGTAAATTCGGGATCCTTCAAAGAAGTGTAACCGCCGCAGCACTCGTTTCTCATCGAGTAGATAACGGGCTCTGCACCTAATGCTCTTATGAAGTCTTCCATGATCTTCGGATTCTCGGGATCATCAAAATCAAGGATCTTTCCGGGACGAAGTGTAAGGCAGCCGTAGTAAGCGCCGATCTTTCTTCCTGTAAGAGGGTTAACAACCTTCTTAGCAAGCTCCTCAAATCCGATAACATCTCTTATAACTTCGAGAAAATGAAGAACCTTCGTCTCGCCCTGATAGGGTTCGTCGAATTCGCAGTAATTGTTAGCACGGTTCTTAATGTCCTCGACATTCTTCATGTCATCATTAACACGCTTCAATACGTGGTGACATGCAGAACACAGAGTGATCAGATCCTGTCCCTGCTCCTTGGCGTAGTTGAGAGCTCTGACAGACGAGAGCTTGGTTGCGATCTCATCCGTTGCTAACGGATAAACGCCGCCACAGCACTGCCACTCAGGGATCTCTTCGAGTTCGAAGCCCAAAGCAACAGCTGAAGCTCTGGCATACTTATCCAGATCCTGCGCCTTGTTCTTCAAGGTACACCCGGGGTAATAACTGTATTTCATAATACTTCCCAGCCATCCTCTTCGTAATATTTTGTACTCATGCGCAAAGGGAAAACCAGGACCTTATGACCCTGAAATAAACGAGATACCCCCAAACACAAGTGCTTATAATTTATCATAAAGCCGGAGGGCATTGCACCTCGAAAAGAAAGGCCGTCAGCACTGCCGACGGCCCGATTTTCAAAATGATTAAAATATAACAGCGTTATTTATAAACTGGCTTTCAAATGATTTTCAAATCACCTGTAAGAACCGTTCTTCGCCTTCTTCTCAGCCTTCTCTTTATAGAGCTTCTCATCAGCCTTATCGATTATCTCGTGAATATCGACATCGACATCGCAGTTGAACTCGCAGATACCGGTACTCATCTCGATGGGGTAGGGCTTACCCGCCTCATCGTTGTGACGCTTCGTGATGTTATCGATTCTTTGCTTGATCTGTTTCTCGTAGTCACTTGTCTGAGTTAAGGCAAAGACAATAAACTCGTCGCCGCCCATACGTCCGATGATGTCTTTCTCACGGAACGCATCTTTCAGGATATGAGCGATCTCGCGAAGAGCGAAGTCACCGTCATCGTGTCCGAACTTATCGTTAACGTACTTGAGGTTATCCATATCGCAGTAGCAGATGAGAGCCTTCTTTCCTACATTCTCAGGATTGACGATCTCATTGTTTGCATACTCGAGGAAACCTCTTCTGTTATAAAGACCTGTAAGCTCATCAGTCTTAGCCATCGCATCGAGAACCGAGTTATCCTTCATGAACTGATTAAGAGAAGACTCGAGATTTCTCTTCGCCTTGTTCTGCTCCTCGATCATGAGAAGCGACTTGAGCGTTACAGCGAGCTGATACGACAGAGGACTTACATTCGTAAGATTGCCGCTGTCCATCTCGGAAACGAGCATACCGAACATATCCGCACCTACGAACAGAGGGAATACGACCGTAGTCTGTCTTCTGTTCTCCGGGATGAATTCATTCTTGAACATATTCTCGGTTCTTAAAAGCTGCTGGTTCTCAGGGAGCATTCTTACGCCCTGCTCATCATCGATTGCCTTAAGAAGAACAGCGCCCGGGCACTTCCACGGTACATCGGGAGATGTCTTCGTATTGCCCTGGAACATATAAAGGTATGTACGTCTGAAGCCTACCGAGCTCAAGCCGTCCAGAAGATGGTCGTAAGGAATCTCATCGTTATTACTCATAAGGAAGACATCGCCCGTCTGCTTATTGATAAGTCTTGAGATACGCTCAGTCTTTGACAGGTTATCTCTTGTCATCGATACGCCGGCAAACGACAGATGACGGTAGAAATCAGTAAATATCTCATTCAAAAGAACCTGTCCGTCCTGATCCTTAATAATGAGTGTTCCCTCATAGATAAGTGAATGGAGAAGGTTGAACACTCTCTCAGGAGTCGTGTACAGAAGAAGGTTCGTCTCGAGGATCATATCGAATGCGTAGTTAAGATCATCAACATATTCGCGTGATGCCTGCGAGAGCAGGAAATTCGAATACTGGTCAAGGAATTCGATCAGTGCCTCTTTGATCCTTATTACTGAATCATCATCATTAAACATGCCGAACAG
>JAILNR010000012.1 GCA_024691325.1 Saccharofermentans sp.
ATCAGATATCCTGATAAGAATGACATAAATACAGTACGTCTGGGGTATGTAATCGTCGATGATCAAAGACGCGGTCAGGGACTCGGCAAAAAGATGATAAAGATGGCTTTGGATTATGCCGTTACTTTTATGAAAGCTTCCAAAGTAACCATCGGCGTATTCGATAATAACCCTTCTGCCCTTTACTGTTATCTGAACGCAGGATTCATAGATACAGGCGTAACTGAGATTTATTCGTGCATGGGTGAAGACTGGACATGCAAGGAACTAATCTATATTAAGGTGGATTGAATTATGATCAACTACAGGTTAATGACCATTGAAGATTACGAGCAGTGCTATGATCTCTGGATTTTATGCGGTAACGGCCTTAACGACAAAGACGATTCGCGTGAAGGCATCGATAAATACCTGAAACGTAATCCCTCCACCTCATTCGTTGCAACTTGTGATGGATCGGTCGTAGGTGTTATATTATGTGGGCACGACGGCAGGCGCGGTATTATCCAGCACGCATGTGTTTCCCCTGATTACAGGAGACAACATATCGGTGACACGCTTGTCGAACTTGCATTAGAAGCGCTTAAGAAAGAAGGTATCAATAAGGTCCTTCTCGTGGCTTTCAAGAAGAATGAAGGCGGAAATGCATTCTGGGAAGCTCAGGGCTTTACTCTGCGTGAAGATCTGAACTACAGAAACAAGGCGCTTGCAGAAATGGTCAGGATCGATCCCGACTATATCAAGGAGTAATAAAATGGCAAAGAAAATGTGGGCAGGACGCTTCGAGAAAGCAACCGACAAGACTGTAAACGACTACAACTCTTCCCTTCCCTTTGATTCGAGAATGTATGCACAGGACATTGAAGGCTCGGTAGCCCATTCTGCGATGCTCGCGCGTCAGGGAATCATCTCACAGGAAGATGCAGATGCAATCCGCGAGGGACTTCTGTCCATCAAAGCTGATATCGAATCCGGAAAGCTTACATTTGATTCAGATGCCGAAGATATTCATATGTTTATCGAGGAAGAGCTAACCAACCGTATAGGAGATGCCGGCAAGCGCCTGCATACGGGCCGCTCCAGAAACGACCAGGTAGCTCTCGACCAGAGACTTTATCTTGTCGATGAGGCTTTGGATGTAATTGAGCTTCTTGATGAGCTCATCGAGACAATTACAGACATGGCTAAGGAGCATCTAACAACCTATATGCCGGGCTACACTCACCTTCAGCGTGCCCAGCCTATCACTTATGCTCATTACCTCACAGCATATATCGAGATGTTTAAGCGTGACCGTGACAGGATCGAAGCTGCCGCATCCCGTGCCAATATCTCACCTTTAGGTTCAGGCGCACTTGCAGGAACCACATACCCGCTCGACCGCGAGTCGGTTGCTAAAGAGCTTGGTATGTCAGGTGTAACGCAGTGTTCTCTGGATGGTGTCGCCGACCGTGATTTTGCTATCGAGTTTTCTTCTGCTGTATCTATACTCATGATGCACCTTTCGAGGATGTCCGAGGAAGTCATCCTGTATGCTTCGCAGGAGTTTAAGTTCTACGAGCTAGATGATGCTTATTCAACAGGCTCATCAATGATGCCCCAGAAGAAGAACCCTGATGTAGCCGAACTTACCAGAGGCAAGACAGGACGCGTCTACGGAGACCTCATCTCCCTGCTCGTTATCATGAAGGGCCTTCCCCTTACTTATAACAAGGACATGCAGGAAGTGCAGGAGTCTCTTTTCGACGTAATAGATACTATCAAGGGCGTGCTCCCTCCTTTCACGGGCATGATGAAGACCATGACCATCCGCAAGGACAACATGGAAGCTGCGGCTCTCGGCGGCTTTACTAATGCAACTGACCTTGCAGACTACCTCGTGCGTAAGGGCATCCCCTTCCGTGAGACACATGCGATCTCAGGCAAGCTCGTGCACTACTGCATCGAGAACAACACAACGCTCGAAAAGCTTACGCTCGAACAGTTCAAGCAGTTCTCCGACCTTATCGATCAAGATGTATATGATGCAATATCACTTGAAACATGCGTAAATAAGCGTACGCTCACAGGAGGCCCCGCTCCGAAGACTGTTGAGGATTATCTTAACAACAATCAATTATAATTAACCTATGAACAACAGAATTGCTTCCAATGACATCGAATTTATAAAATGCGAGATCAAGGCGAGATTGCAGAAAAGAAGAATCATTAATAAGTATAAGGATTCTTCTGATGAAGAATTGAAGGAAATCTCGACATATCTTAGTAAGAATGCCATCACGGTGTTCCCATATGAATTTACTAAGAAATATAAGATCTCTGATTTTCATGTGGAACTTGATAAGTCTAATGGTCTGTTTTTCTATGTAAAGGACGGATTTAAGATTTATCTTAGAAGGGGTTATAAATCAGGTTTCAGAGCATCCAAATATATGAGGGATGTCAATATGGAGCAAGATCCTATGTCTCCCCACTGTTATACAAATGAAGATTTTCTGCCTTCAGAAGATTCTATTCTGTTTGATATCGGAGGAGCAGAAGGTATTTTTACTGTTAAGTATCTTGAAAGAGTAAAACATGCTTACATATTTGAATGTGATCCCAGATGGATCGAAGCTTTAACGTACACTTTCAAGGATTACAAGGATAAGGTTACCGTTGTTCCCAAATACGTTACTAACTATTGTGATGATGAACATATAACAATAGACAAATTCATCGAAGACAACAATCTGACTGCTGAAAAGATCTTCATTAAAGCTGATGTCGAAGGTGATGAGTGCAATATAGTAAACGGAGCGTCGAAGATCCTTGAGCGTAGGAAAGATATCAAGATTGCTCTTTGCACCTACCACATTCAAGATCACGAAGCACTATTAACCGGGAGGTTTAAAGACTGGAAAGTATCCACTACCAAAGGCTATATGCTTTATTATTATGACTTTGATTTTAATGATCCTTATGTTCGAAGAGGAGTCATCCGGATAGAGTCTTAATCCTATTCAACCTTATATTTTGTTTTTTCGATCAAGGGCCTGAGTTTATTAAACACAGGCTCTGTTATTAATGAGTACAAAAAGTGGAAAACCGTGCAGATCAAGTATATTGAAAATACTGTCAGCACTACATGGACCAGAGAAATCAACGGCGTTGCCGTTGCATATTGGGGAATATTATACAGAGGGAAGAAATAAATATGAGTGCAATATACAGTAAAGGTTGAAGCTGACAGAAAGTTAATGATCTTCGAGGAACCAAGATCGATACACATAAAGAAGCAAAACAGCATTGTAGCCTGAGCTACTATTACCGGTGTGGAATAAGCAATCGCGATAGATGTAAATTGATTCACAAAATCAACGATTATACTGAGGATTATATAACCCAACAGATATCTGCTCTTAGGAACCGAAGTAACGCGGTCCTTGCAGGCTCTTAACACACCGCCAATGGTGTACATCATAACAAAGTTCACTATGGTAAAACCTGCCTGCGAACCATAATATCCGATATTACTGAAATAATTGAAATTATCATCGGTAATGAAATTAGTTAAATCTATAGCCGTAGGTTGTATTGAAAACAGTACAACAAGAAGGATCACCAAAACAGTCATACTCTTGCGGTTAATGTTATTAACGATAACATTTATAAATGGTGAAATAAGATACAAAGATATATAAATACCGATAAACCAATATAGCGTTGAAACAGAATACAGATATGCCAATAAAGACAGATAATACTTACCGGAAGCTACCAGATATGCGTAATTAACTATAGTTATAAAGAACACTTCAAATAGAAGCTTTACAGGCTTAAACAGTGATCTTGTATTACTGTTAACAAGGAAATATCCCGAGATGAGTATAAACACATTAACAGCACATATTGAGAAAGCCTGGAACAGATCAAGGATGATCAGATTGATACTGCCGTATATGGTGTAATTGTATGCAGCACCATAAGTAGGATCGTTATAGTGCAGGAACAATACTCCGATAATCGAAAGTATTCGTAAAAGTTCCATATTGCTCTGTCTATTATTATTTGACATAGAAATCCTTAACCTAATTAATCAATTAATCGACTACTCTATTATATACTTTGTTTTATCAAATAACGGCTTGATTCTATTAAATACAGGGTTTGTCATTACAGTAAACAACATATGTATCACCATGCATATCAAGTAAATCGCCAAAACAGTAAGCAACACATGCACCAGACACATCAAGGGGGCTGCATTTGCATACTTAGTTAAAACCAGATATACGTAATTCACCACAGATATAAAAAATACTTCAAACAACAGTTTTACAGGCTTAAACAATGACCTCGAATTATTCTTAACAAGAAAAAACACTGAGATCAATATGAATACATTTACTGCACATATGGAGAAAGACTCGAACAGATCGAGAATAATCAGATTTATACTACCATTAGATAAATAATCAAAGGTAGAACCATATGCCGGATTGTTATTGTAATGAAGGAACAATACTCCAAGAATTGAGAGCATTCTTAAAAGTTCCATATTACTCTGTCTTTTTGACTGGTTTATAGCGGGCACTTATCTCTCCATTAACCAGATTTGTGAAGACTTCGGAGGCAATGTAGATCCACCGCCAAAATCATGAACAGTGCCTGAGATCAATTCCTGAGCCTGTCCGCAGCCTGCATCAAAATGTGCAGTAAAAGGCGCACTATCCATATTAATAGCAACAAGCACGCGCTGATCACCGCAATTACGCTCGAAGATACACTGCTTATTTGTAAGAACAATGGACTTCATGCCGCCGTAGTTCAGCGCCTTGGTTGAAGTCTTTGCCTTCGCAAGTTTTGAGATATGATCTGAAAGCTCATTCCATTCAGGCTTATCAAAGCAAGCACGTAAAGCGGGATCCCCTTCTTCCTTGCGTGCCTTTGCTCCCCACTCTGAACCATAGTAAACACAAGGGATTCCGGGCATACCGAACACCATTGTATATACTAACGGCAAAAGTTCCGGATCATTAATGATCGAAGCAATACGTGTTACGTCGTGGTTGTCGGCAAAAGATAAAAGATGAGAGCCTCTGGCAACAGTCCAATCTTCAGGACCGAACAGTCTTAACAAAGAATGGATGATCTCGAACATATTGCCTGAATTGAATGCTGAATGAATACCCTTATAACACTGATAGTTTGTAAGAGAATGCAGATGCATATCATTTAACATGCGGCCATATTCTCCATGCAAAACTTCACCCAGCAGAAAGAATTCATCCTTCTTTGAATCAGTAAATTCACGAAGTCTTCTTAAGAACTCGTGATCAAGGCAATATGCTACATCCAAACGAAGACCATCGATATCAAAGAAATCAATCCAATAATTAACTTTATCAAGTATGTGATCAACAACAGCCGGATTACGAAGATTAAGTTTTACAAGGTCGAAGTTGCCTTCCCAGCCTTCATACCAGAAGCCGTCATTATAGTTTGAGTTACCGTCAAAAGACAGATGGAACCAGTCCTTATAAGGAGAATCCCATTTCTTTTCCTGAACATCCTTAAATGCCCAGAAACCGCGTCCCACATGATTAAAAACACCATCCAAAACGACTTTGATGCCTTCCTTATGAAGAGCATCAACAACCTTCTTAAAGTCGTCATTAGTTCCAAGACGCGTATCGATAAGACCATAATCACGTGTATTGTAACCGTGAGTATCTGATTCAAAAACAGGAGAGAAATAGATAGCATTACAGCCTAACTTCTTGATATGAGGGATCCAGTCGATTACTTTAAGTATTCTCGACTGAGCAATACCGTCATTCTCGAACGGAGCTCCACAAAAGCCTAACGGATAAATCTGATAAAAAACTGATTCTTCAAACCACATTTATTTAAGTTTCCTTTCTATACTGTCTATAACTATCTCAAGAGCTTTAACTCTTGCATATTTCTTATCTACAGACTCGAGAACATGCCACGGGGCATACTCAGTAGAAGTCTTCTTTATCATCTCATCAATCGCGGTCTCATACTGATCCCACTTCTCACGGTTTCTCCAATCCTCATCCGTAATCTTCCATTGTTTCTCGGGAGTATTCTGCCTGTCAGTGAATCTTGTAAGCTGAGTTTCCTTATCAATCTGAACCCAGAACTTGATTACAACGGCACCCCAGTCAACAAGTTCCTTCTCGAACTCATTTATCTCGTTATATGCGCGCTTCCAGTCATTCTCAGAACAGAAGCCCTCTATCCTCTCCACCATTACGCGCCCATACCACGTCCTGTCGAAAATGGCAATGTGGCCGTCCTTAGGAAGTCTGGTCCAGAAACGCCACAGGAAGTGTCTTGCCTTTTCGTGCGGCTCAGGACTTGCTATCGGGTGAACTTCATACCCTCGGGGATCAAGTGCAGCCGTTATTCGCTTTATATTTCCGCCCTTACCTGCTGCATCCCAGCCTTCGTAAGCTATTACCACAGGAATCTTCTTGCGGTAGAGCTCGTAATGAAGCTCACTTAATCTTTCCTGCAGCATATCAAGCTTCTTATCGTAGTCTTTCTCGCTGATAGTTTTGTTATAAAGCTCTATATCAGACAGTTTTTGCATCTTTGCAAGAGGGAAAGAATTCTGAAGCACCGGGAAATTAATATTTGAATTTGTAAATGCGGTATCAAGAGCCTCACTTATTACATCCAAAGCCTGAAGCTGTGCCCAGTTCTCTGAAGAACCGTCTATTACATACCATGGTGCATAAGCAGCATCAGTCTCATCGATAAAAGACTTAAAAGCATCAAGATGATCATCATAATGCTTATTCTGCTCGATATCGTGCTTGCTTATCCTCCACTTAGTATTCTTGTCATCAAGTAATTCATCGATTCTCTTCTTCTGATCCTTCTTAGAGATGTGGATAAACAGTTTAATAAGAAGATATCCGTCTTCAACCAGCTGCCGTTCAAAGATCTTGATACTCTTAACATAGCGCTCGTATTCACTTGCATGTATATCGTCATTGAGCTTCATTCTCGTAAGCTCGCTCATCCAACCTCCATCAAGAAGGCTTATCTTTCCCTGTTCAGGAATCAGATCAAAGTATTTCTTGAGGAACGGATACCTCTTCTGTTCTTCTGTCCTGGCCTCGATATTACAAACTTTAAAGAATCGGGGGTCGATATCTTTAATGATATTGGAGATCAACGTACCCTTTCCGGATGTTCCCCATCCTTCTACGACTATAAGAACAGGAAGTTTCTTCTCCTTGATGGTCATCTGCTTTGCAAATATCTCATCTCTTCTTACGCGAAGTCTCTCTTTGATCTCATCCTTTTGTGGCTTCACGGGCAATTCAAACGCTTTAGACATATCAAGACCTCGCTTTCCTGGTGGACCAAAATCCTCCTATACTTAATACTAGTATAATTAAAAAAGCACCAAAACCTGAGGCAGAATTGAAATTTCTTGTAAAATCTGAGTAAGGATTTCCAAAACGCGACAATAAAGCTCTTTGCAGTATCAGAAGCGACACGAGTGCCTTAACCGCGTTTATTTTCCTTAAAGCCACCGTTGTATAAGAATTCGACTTACGTGCCTTGAACATATTGATCACAGCAAGAATTACTCTGATAAACACATATAAAGCCGTAACATAGATGGTAAATCCCGGATAATCCTTGTGTATATCATGGATGTGGAAGAAAACCACAGAGATTCCAAACAGGAAATCAAATACCAGAAGTTTAAAGCAGAATGATCTGTAGTTCTTAACAGATGAGTACTTTTTTAAAACCAGGGACATACCGGCCCTGCTGATTACAGACATCCTCATTAAAACCATAATGAGATAAAAAGCCGTCATCATACCGAGCCAAAGCGAACGGCTCCATACGGCAGCAATACCGGTCAGAACAGCATATATAAGGCTTAATACAGTTGAGGGAATCGAGAAAGCAAGAGTTCTTCCGTTGTAATCATCTTTAAAGAACTTAGCGATTCTCTTAATTTGTGCAAGGAATGACTCCATATCAGTTTCTCATACTGTGTATTGGAGCAGGTATCCTTCCTCCTCTATGGATAAAGTCTGCACAGGAAGCCTTGTTAACATCCATAATAGGTGCATAACCCAGAAGACCGCCAAACTGAACCTCATCACCGACTGTCTTACCCGGAACAGGAATAAGTCTTACTGCAGTTGTCTTGTTATTAAATGTTCCAAGAGCCATCTCATCAGCAATAATTCCGGATATTGTCTCGGCTGTGGTATCACCGGGGATCGCGATCATATCAAGTCCTACAGAGCAGACACAGGTCATAGCCTCAAGTTTCTCAAGTCTAAGCGAACCGCTGGCAGCAGCTGCAATCATTCCTTCGTCCTCAGAAACAGGGATAAACGCACCTGAAAGGCCGCCAACATAGGAAGAAGCCATAATACCGCCCTTCTTAACTGCATCATTAAGCATAGCAAGCGCAGCCGTAGTACCCCAAGTTCCGCAAGTTTCAAGTCCGAATTCTTCAAGAAGCCTTGCTACTGAATCACCGACAGCAGGCGTAGGAGCCAGAGAAAGGTCGATAATTCCAAAAGGCACATGAAGCCTTTCAGATGCTTCTCTTGCAACGAGTTCACCTACTCGTGTTATCTTGAATGCAGCCTTCTTGATTGTCTCAGCAACCGTTCCAAGATCAGCACCCTTAACAGACTCCAAAGCATGCTTTACTACACCGGGACCTGAAATACCGACATTAATAACGCACTCGGGCTCACCCGGACCTAAGAAAGCTCCAGCCATAAAAGGATTATCCTCAGGAGCATTAGCGAAAACAACAAGCTTCGCACAACCTAAAGCATCCCTGTCAGCAGTCAGATCTGCTGTCTTTTTGATAATGCGTCCCATATCGGCAACAGCATCCATGTTGATACCGGTCCTCGTGGAAGCAAGGTTAACGGACGAGCATACAAACTCTGTAGAAGCCAAAGCTTCAGGAATTGAGTTGATGAGCTTCATATCCGCATTTGTATAACCTTTGTGAACCAAAGCGGAGAATCCGCCAACAAAGTTAACTCCGCAAGCCTTAGCAGCCTTATCAAGAGTCTTTGCAAACGGAGTATAGTCTGATGTATCGCAGGCAGCAGCAACAATTGATATAGGTGTTACTGATATTCTCTTGTGGATTATAGGTACACCGTACTTCTTACTGATAGCTTCGCCTGTCTCAACAAGCTTACCTGCGTAACGGCAAATCTTATCGTAGATCTTATCGCAAGATTCTTCAACGGAAGAAGCAGCACAATCCATAAGCGAGATTCCCATTGTTATGGTCCTGATGTCCAAGTGCTGCTCATTGAACATCTTCATTGTTTCTAATACTTCAAAATCAGTGATCATATCCTGTGCATCCTATCAAACAGTTCTGTATGCTGAATCGTAATAGTAACCCCGAGGTCCTCTCCAAGCTTATTAAGCTTATCTGTGATGTCGGAATTCTCAATAACATTGTCTTTCAGGTCGACAAGCATGATCATTGTAAAGATACCATTAAGTATAGTTTGGGAAATATCATTGATGTTGATATTATTCTCGGAAAGCAAAGCAGAAACGCCGGCTATAATACCTACTCTGTCTTTGCCTATTACTGATATAACGGCTGTATTCTTATCGGATTTCATAGTGTATCTCCCAATTAAATTATCCAAGTTATAATAACACACTTTCAGCAAGGCGATTAGCACATTTTATGCCGTCTATCGCACTGCTCATTATGCCTCCTGCATAGCCTGCGCCCTCACCTGCAGGATAAATCCCTTTAACAAAGACACTTTCATAAGAATCCTTATCTCTGGGTATACGTACCGGTGACGAGGATCTTGTCTCCGGCGCGGTCAAAACGGCATAATCAGTATCAAATCCTTTGATCTTCCTGCCCATCAGCATGATTCCATCTTTAAACGTTTCAACAATATCCGTTGGTAATAGTTCTTTAAAGTCACAAGCAACAACCCCGGGCTTATAAGTAGGAATAATTTTTGAGGCAAATCTTCCATAGGTTCCATTCTTAAGATCCCCATATATCATATAAGGCGCATTCGAAGAACTACCTGCAAGTTTATAAGCATTCATCTCGAGCATATCCTGATACTTCATCCCGTAAAGCGGATCATCGGAATACTTAGAAGGATCGAAAGGAACAAGCAAAGCTGCATTGGAATTATCCCCACCTCTGCTTCTATAACTCATACCATTGGTGCATATCGCATTTTCAAATGACGCAGACGGCACAACCTCACCACCCGGACACATACAGAAGGTATAGAGCTTATTTCCATTAGGTGTATCAACAGCAAGCTTGTAATTGGCAGCAAAAATATTCTTATAAAGTGCGGTATCAAACCCGTACATCGCCATGTCTATATCGTGCCTTAAGTGCTCGATACGAACTCCAATCGAAAAGGGCTTGCTTGTAACACCCAAAACATCAACATGCTTCTTTATAAAATCTCTGCTGCTGTTGCCTATAGCAAGTATCAATTTATCAGCAGGATATGACTTCCTGTTGGTGGTGATTCCCTTCAACTTATGTCCGTTCTGATCAAGATCAATGGATAATACTTCTTCTTCAAAATGAACTTCACCGCCAAGACAGATTATCTGCTCACGTATTCCCTTAACGACATTCACAAGATTATCTGTGCCGACATGAGGATGGGAATCATACATTATGTCTTCGGGAGCGCCATGCTTAATGAAAACGCTGTCGATAAATCCTTTATACTCTGATGAGACACCGGTATTAAGCTTTCCGTCTGAAAAAGTGCCGGCTCCGCCTTCCCCGAATTGAATATTCGAAGACGGATCGATAACACCTTCCTTTTTATAAATCTCAACATCACGGGTCCGGGAAGCAACATCCTTACCCTTCTCGATTATCAAAGGTTTCAGTCCGTATTTTGCAAGTATGAGTCCGGCAAACATACCGGCAGGTCCAAACCCTATGATTACCGGTCTTAAAGTCTCAGTAAATCTTTTTCCCTTGTGGATCAAAACCGGAATAGAAGGATCTTCCTGTTCCTCATCTGTAACGCGGTAACAGATCTTAATATCCGGTTTTCTTCTGGCATCGATAAAATACTTAAGAATAGTCATCCGGTCTTCATCTATATGAGACTTAGACGCAAGATAAGACTTAATATCTTCCGCATTTCCTATCTTATCAGGACTAAAGATAAGTTCCTTGACCAAATCAGATTCCCTCGCACTCCTCGACTATAGCTTCAGCCGCAGTAAGTGCCGAAGCCCAGGCCCAATGAAGATTGTAGCCGCCGCATAAGCCGTCAACATTAACAGCTTCACCGATTATATAGATTCCCTTTTTATCAAGAAGTTCAAGTCCGTCATTAAGGCAGGAAAGCTTTACTCCGCCTGAAGTTACCTGCGCATTCTCAAAACCCATGGAACCCGCAAGGTTAACTGTAAAATTACCTGCAACGAAAGCAATACCTTTAGCTGTCTTATCCGATCTGTCAACAACTGCTTTTGCAATCGGCTTTTTAAGAAGTCCGCTTATTGCATCTTCGAGGGGAGCTTCAGGAAAAGACTTTATAAGATTTGATATTATCTCTTCCTTGGCCTTTTTATCCATAGAAGGAATAAGATCTATTGATACACTTCTAATGCTTTCCCCGGATGAACATGCTCTGTTATAGATCCCGGACAACTGCATAACGCATATTCCCGATATGCCGTAGTCTGTAAACTGAACTTCTCCGTTTTGTATGTAAGAACCCATCCTGATCGTGCATTCCTGACGAAGACCTGCAAGCTTCTTCACATCTTTATCAGACGTCTTAAGCGGAACCAATGACGGCAAAAGCTTTTCGAGCGAGGAAGCACCTGCAAGCTCCTTAATGACCGGCAGTAAAGAGCCGTCGCTTCCTGTGTCAGGGTAAGAAACACCACCGCTTGCGATAACGATATTATCGGCTTCATACTTTCCGTTAACACAGTACCCCATTCCCTTTTTTACGATTGAGGTTACTTTTGTATCATATTCAAAATGAGCCCGCCTGCCGGCATTTAACAGTGCATCTGCAATAGTCTTGCTCTGATATGTTATCGGATATACAAGATCATTCTTGAAAGCAGCTATAACGCCTAACTTTGTCTCAAAGTAATCTATTATCTTTTTTGAAGAATAAGCATGAAGCACATTGATGAGGCGCTTTACATCGTCTGTGTTATAGGCTTCCGTACTTATATCAAGATTTGTAAAATTACACCTTCCGTTACCGGTTGCCAAGAGTTTCCGGCCGCCCTTATTATTCTTCTCAAGAACCAGAATCTTCATGGAAGGATCAATATTGCAAAGTGCTGCCGTACACATTAATCCGGAAGCTCCGGCACCGATTATAATTACATCGTAATTACGCGTTTCCATTTGACTTATCAAGCAGCCTTACAGCTCTAATATACTTACTGTCATTAAACAGATGAGAATCCGTATTTTCTGTGATTATATCTGATAGAGTCTTAATATCATCAACAACACCGCTAATGAGTTCTATCTCAAGTTCGCATATATCATCGGTCAGAGTTCCGCCTTTAATGAACCCCGTGTCAAAGCAAACTTCCATAGAAGAACCATTTACATTTGCAATGTATGTTGTACGTTCGCAATATGTTGAACACAAAGGAATAAGATCTTTACTCTTAACTCCCCTTAAAGCTTCTATAAGCACCGGTTTAGGATCATCATTATCAGTAACAGAATTTAAAAATGCATCCACATCAAAAACAGAACTTGATGAATCAATATTCCATTCGTATCTTTGATGAAGGCCGTTAACAACCTGGCCGCCATACTTAACCGTATGCTCGTAACGCGTTCCGGAAGTACTCTCATAGAGTCTGACACGAACAGAGGTACCTTGACTTTTAAGCTTTCTGTCAACGGTATCAAAATAGATGTTGGTAAGCTTAACAGGCTCGTGACGGCCGTCATCAATAATCAATTCCTTGAACCATTTGGCATCAATGACTTTCATAAGTTCATTAGAACTTTTAAAGGCCAGCTTGATCTCGTTTTCCATATTGATTAGTAACTAACGGTATGTACACCGCCCGTCGATACGACAACAAGACGGTTATTATCAGTAAACCCGATCCTGATAATATCCTCATCAACTGAAATGTCAGAAACTACGTTTCCATTCGAATCGAACACAAGTATCCTGTCGTCAATTGAAAGAGCATACAGATCATCATTGGATGCTATTGCATTAACATCCGAACCGACCTCGGAATCATAAATAACCGTCCCGCTGGAATTAAGGACCTTAAGCTGATTTATCTGGTTAACGCCGTTCGAATATACGATGAACAGCACATCATCTACAACACGGACGTAATTAATAGTACCAAAGCTCTCTCCCATAGGTACCAAAGCATCATTCTGAATCGTATATATGCGGTCACTCGAGAATGCAAAGAACTTCGAACCGATATAATCTGCGTAGGAAAGAATACTGCTGTCATCTATAGAGAATACGGCATAATCTTGTGTTGTTATGCTTTCATTATCGTGAATCAAACTGAAAAGTCTGACATAAGCATGGTAAACTGCACCGGTTGTATTTAAAGTGGTAAGTGCAAAATAGTCCTCATTTTCAGAGAATGTTCCGCAGATAGGATAACCGGAATTATAGGAAGACCATCTTGAAATCTGGGATCCGTCAGTATTGTAAAGAATTACTTCACCGTATGAATCCACACTTTCAGTAATAACAGCACAAAGTCCTGAGTCAGAAAGAATAGCAGACTGAATCTTGTTTTCAGTAGGCTTGTCATATAGCACCTTATCAGTATTCATTACTACAAATCCGTAGCCATCACTGTCAAAAACGACGCAGTTACGTTCGTTTATATAACACTGGGGATTATTGTAGGAAACAGATACGCTGAAAACCTCATTACCGGAAAGTGTAAGGTAAGCTACTCTCTCCTTTGTAACCTTAAGAACACCGTCACCAAATGCATAAAGTTTCTGAGCCTCTGCATACTCACAGGAAAAGCCTGTTTGTCCTGCAAGTCTTACAAATCTCTCCGAACCTTTGTTAGCCTCTTCGGTTCTTGATACTACTATCAGCAAAACAACAGCAATAACAAGCAAAACAACAAAACCGATAATCGCATATCGAAGTTTTCTGTCTATGCTGTTATTGCTGATCTTACTCATCGTCAGGCAGCTTCCGTTTCTTCGGGAATATCATATATACCGGAAACCGCATTATCGATTGCTTCAACTGTCAATTCATATGCAGTCCAGGCACCATAATTGAAAGTATTCGTTCCTCCATCATTAAACAATTCTGATCTTGATACAGTAAACGAGGAATACTCACCATTATAGAAAACATAATAGTTATTGTTATCCTTAGGAACAAAAGACAAAGTAATTGTCTCATGACCGGAAGTTATGTATTCAAACTCAACTTCCGGCTCGAACTCAGGATCAGCCTCAGTATCGATGCCGGAGATATTGATAGTAATCAGTGATTCATAAAGAATAGCTGCATATGATCTGCCTTCAGAAGTAAATACTTTTGCATTTCTCATATTAAGAAGCGCAGTTGCATCATCTGCAGAGATAGAATCATTAGTCTCAATATCATATACAAAAGTCTCGTCACCATAAGTTCCGGTAATCTTAGACATCTGACTGGCCGGATAGTAAACAAGATAGTTGTCAAGAAGGATCAAAAGCTGAGTATTAAGTCCGGATATCTGCATCTCATTAATCTGGAAATATCCGTCAAATTCTGAACATGTTCCGTAATAATTACCATCGATCAATGTGGAAAGTGTTATAGTGATAACTCTTCCGTCATCCATAGTAAATGTAAATTCATAAGCAGGATTATCCAAACCGTAGTCAGGAAGCATATCATCAGGAATATCAAGATACGAAGTAATCTCAAGAGTCTTGATATTGTCTATAAGATTCGCAAAATAAGTACTGCAATTGATCTTAAACGGCGAGATTGCTGTAAACAACGGATCACCTGTTTCATATAACTCACATGTTGCAACAATATCGAGATCATCAGAGAATCTCTTAAACTCAACTGTTGAAAGTGAGCCGTACTCAAAATCAAAAGTAGCTGTCGCAAGGAAATCTATGAGCTGATATCCGCAGTAAGTATACTTAGCTGCAACAATGGTATAAACATCAGGATTTCCTTCAACCATAAAGTAGCAGGAGTTTCCGTCAGTTGTCTTATTACCCACATAAATAGTGCTCTGGGTTCCGTCATAACAATTAATGATAATTGTGTATAGAGGATCATCAAGACCGTATTCTGCAAGATCAAGGTCAGCACTGTTTCCAAGGTCAACATCTGCCATAAAGCTCGACAGAACAACTACCCAGTTATAAACTCCGCTCGAGTTAATATCCACATCTTCATAATACTGATCCAGCAAAGACCACTCTATGACCCCGTCAGCCCCGACAGTACTTTGAAAACCGATACCGGTTCCATCTCTATTAATAACTTCCAAAGACGAGATATTAGAATTATTTATGTTAATAACTTCCAACCTGTTGTCAGTTCCGGTCTCAACAGTATCTGACTGCTTAGAATTTGTAACCAGTGCAACAACAGCTACAATGACCAGGATGATCATTATTATGAAAGGTATCAAAAGACTCTTTAATGATTTCATAATTTACAGATTCTTTCTCTTGTTATAAACAACAACACCCGCAATGATAAGACCTAAAGGCAGGAATGCGACAAGTATAAATGTAAGTATTGTAGTTGTGTTTGTATTAATTTTCTGTGTATCTATCGAATAATCGGACAGAGCCTTACCTTCAACAAATACACTGTCATCTGCCTTCAACATTTTCCTTATGATATTTCTGGTGAAAACAACATTGGAATCATTGAATCCGAAATTGCTGATGTAATCATCAGAAGTAAATGTATTCGTACCGAATACATAAACATCAGGAGGAGTGGGAGTGCCTGTAAATGTAGAATACATACCAACACTGTACTGTCCCTGTACTACATTTTGAACAAGATTATCGGTAGCAGGATCATAAGTGCACAAACTTGCATTATTGGATGTAACAAACAACGGCGCAACCTGAACATAATTATAAGGACTGTCAGCCTCTGTAACAGGTCTTGCATAAGAATTGCGAAGTGAACTTGCTCCACCTGCAAAATCAATATAATCAGCACTAACATCAATTAAAGTGTTGTACGAATCATTATTTATCTGATATCCGGGATTATTCTCAATTATCAATGCATTCTGAATGCAGATATTGTAATTGGACAACAGAAGATTAAGCTTGGGGAATGATTCGCTTACATTCGTGCTGAAGAAGTTAACTGAAACAATGATCTTACCGCCATGACTTAAGTAGTCCTTAATGGCAGAAGACATACTGTCGGTAATATCTGTGTTTATTCCGTTAAGGATCAGCAAAGAGCAATCAGAAGGAATCGTGAAATTATCACTTGCCATTATCTCCTCACTTCCGATACTCATAGAAGACAACATATTGGACAACTGCTCATGAGTGCCCTCACCCAAACCGGTTACAAAGTATGCAGTATATGTATAACCCTGGGTAAGATTAACAATAGCACTCGTGAACTTCTGTTCTACGATATTAGACGTCGGAATATAATAACCATACTGCAGATACTCAGGATCATATGTAAAGCACTCAACAGGATTGATCTGAATAATCTTTCCGTTTACATATACAACATAGTTATTTGACGATGCGAGATCATAGACTCCGTCAGGGTCAAGTTCAGTAATTATAGAAGGATACGTGGTAGGATTGATATATTCAACAGTTAACTTGCCCTGTGAATTGGAAACATAATCATCAAGCAAGGGAACTATATACTCATACGGAGTATCCTTAAGATTAGCAGGTCTGTCAAACAGACCGACTATTCTGATATTGGTATCAGCGGGCAACGAATTAATATACGTTACCGATATATCGGATACAGAATTCTGACCTGTAGCTGACATATCATATGTAAGGTAATCATCGATACTCGTATTATTTATCTTCAGGCTGAAGATAATATTCAATGCCAGTACTATAACAAGAAGTATGATGAACGAGCTTATCGAGAAAAGCTTCAGCTTCCCTGCTCTGACATCAACTGCATTCTTACCGGCATTCTCTTTTGATGCTTCCTTATTTGAATTATCATTAATGTTCTTTTTATCTTTACTGCTCATTTTATTAAACCGTCCTCAAATTACTTCTGTGACCAGCGCTTTTTCTCAAGTATCCTGTATGTCAGGAACAAGAACAAAAGAGCCATAGACAAACAGAATACAAGAGGTGAAATTGAGAACACACCGTATCTGAAGTCCTGAGTCTTTGTAAAAGGACTGAACCATGCAATTGCATTTGCCACATTATTACTTGCTCTGTTGATTGCATCGGGCTCAAGCTTAAAAACAGATGATGATAATAACGAAGTAACACCGGCAGATGCCAAAGTGCTTACTGTCTTAAGCAACTGAATAACGAGTATCGTAACAAAGCAAATGATCGCTGAAACAATCTGTGTATCAGATATCGAAGAGGCAAAAACCCCTATGGATGTAAACAATATAGCGAGGCAGAAATAAACTATTACCGATCCCCATGTACCTACATTTACAACACCGCCGGAAAAAGCAGTAATTATCATGTGAATGAATACATTTATAAACAGGATTGCAATTAGTGTGATAGCGGCAAAGAACTTACCGAGAACCACCTCAAACATCGAGATAGGGTTAGTATAGAAGATAACCTCTGTACCTCTCTTCTTATCTTCAGCAAAAAGGCCCATCGTAATTACAGGAATAATAACTACAAAGAATGAGGTAAGTGACATTATCTCTGTCGAGATATTTACCATACCATCGCCATACTGATTAATAAACAAAAATCCGGACAAAAATGAGAATAGGGCCATTGCAACATAACCGACGGGCGATCTGAAATATGAAGCCAATTCTCTTTTATATATTGCTAACATTTGTAACCTCCGTATATCAGGCAGAAGTGATCGACAGGAAAATCTCCTCGAGTGTCGGATCTAAGGATCTGAACTCAAGCATCGGCCAGCCGCCCTTGCTCATTGTATAGAAAACAGATGCTCTGACATCACTCTTGGAATCACTCTGCGCTGTAATCTCAACCTGGTGAATAGATGTATCTGCATTAGAAACGACAGATACAACATTTGTAACACCGGGAATAGAACGAAGATTATTAACTACATCCTTCTCAGGTCCCTTGAAAGAAAGAGAAAGTTTTGTCGAACCGCTCAATTTTGTTGAAAGGTCAGTAATAGTATCGATAGCAGCTACTTTACCCTTATTGATAATTACCACCCTGTCACATACGGCCTGAACCTCAGAAAGAATGTGTGAACTCAAGATAACTGTGTGCTTCTGGGCAAGCTTTCTTATGAGCTTTCTAATCTCAAGTATCTGATTAGGGTCAAGACCTACAGTAGGCTCATCAAGAATAAGGATGTCAGGATTTCCGACCAAAGCCTGTGCAATTCCTACTCTCTGCTTATAACCCTTGGACAGATTGCCGATAAGTCTGTCAGCCATATCAACGATCTTAACCATCGAGAGAATGGAAGCAAGCTGTTCTTTCCTTTCATTCTTGGGAACCTTCTTGAGATCACAAATAAAGTTCAGATACTCAAGAACAGTCATATCAAAATACAACGGCGGCATCTCAGGAAGATAACCTATACACTTCTTAGCAAGATCAGGTTCTTCCAGGATGTCGTGTCCGTTAACCTTTACGGAACCTGAAGTAGAAGACAGGTATCCGGTGATAATATTCATTGTTGTGGATTTTCCGGCGCCGTTTGGTCCAAGAAAGCCAAGGACTTCGCCGTCATTAACCGTAAAAGAGATACCGTTGACTGCCTTAATGTCACCGTATCTTTTTACAAGGTTGGTTATCTCTATCATGAAGTGCCTCCTCATAAATGCACATTAATAATTATTTTATTATAAAAGGCTTATAAATCAAAATAGAATTTCTGAAATAAATACCCCTGAATTATCATCCCTGAAACCGGCTACTTCAATGGAATTTCCATGTTTTTTCACGTAAATATCAACCTTTTGACCGCTCTTAACCTCAGAAATGTAATTAATATTAATTTCTTTTACTTTGTAAAGGTCTGTATCGAGCTTAAAAAGGGCATCATAGACCCACGCCAGGTAACGGGTATTATTGACATGATGATTATGATCAAGCTCGGAATAATCCGCATACTTGGTAATTGCAGGTTCTCCCTCAAATGACTCTGCTTTCAAAGCAGGAAGTTTACCTGCAGATTCACCGAATACAAGCCGTTCAGACTGAACAAGCCCTTGAGGCAAGGAATCAAGTCTTGAAGGAAAAACCGGCCGGTGGCTGTCCTTATCAGCAAGTATCCATACAGATGACGCTTTACCAATTACGGTACCCTGCTCATCGAACACTTCAAACTCACGGTCAAAAAATAATTTCTTCGGTCCGCATGACCACGTCCTTATAGTAAACTTCTCTTTCCAAAAGGGAAGCCTGTCAAAGCTTATCCTGTACCTTAGAACGATCCAGCAGCAGTTATACTCACCTATAGCTTCCCTGCCCCAGCCTGTATCTGCAGCGCCGACATCAGCAGTTTCCTGCAAATCAGACAGCAAAACATACGGAGCCAGACGGCTGTCAGTACCACAGTCCGTACTCTTGGTATAAAACTCTACATCAGAATGATCAGATGGCATACTGCTGCGTCTTTCTAGGATTATATCTTCTTAATATCGGATACATCTCGGGTTCAAACTCAAATATAACAACAAAGTCAACGCCTTCCTGCTTCAAAAAAACATACCAGTTATCATCTGATATCTCGTATTCTCTTTTGGACGTACAGTTAAGAACAAACTGTGATTTATTAAGATCCTCATTAAATCTGTCAGATGTTACCGAACCGATGTATTCAGCATCTCTGATTGAGAAATCAGCAAGAACGTCGATCTTCTTTTTATTCGTAATCTTTGACACCTCAAAATTATCATTGGTGATCTCGATAGAGTATTCAACATTCATATTCTTTATTGTTCTGTACAAAAGATAACAAAGACCAAATGATATCATTCCGGTAAAGTAGATTATGTTATACCCGAACAGGATCGGAATACCGTTTAAAAACACAAAAAATATAACAAGCGCAGTAATAGAGAAAACAGGAAACAACTTTCCCATTGTTCCCTGGTCGCGCTTTACATTATTCTCATAAAACTGATCTTCCATATAAGCAAAACAGTAAAAAGCAGCCTTGCTGTAAAGCAGGGCCGCCTGTTTCCTTCGTTATTTATTAGTACATAGGGGCTGCAGGAGCTGCAGGTTCCGGCTCAGGAATATCCGTTACCAAAGCTTCTGTTGTAAGAAGCGTAGCCGATACGGATGCAGCATTCTGTAAAGCAGATCTTGTAACCTTTGCAGGGTCTACAATACCGGCCTCATACATATCAACATACTTGTCATTCAATGCATCAAAACCGACACCGGGCTTCTCATTCTTGATTCTGTCAGCAATAACGCTTCCGTCAAGACCTGCGTTAAGAGCAATCTGGCGAACCGGCTCCTCAAGAGCTCTCATAACGATAGCAACACCGGTCTTAACATCACCCTCAGACTTCTCGAAAAGAGCCTTAACAGCAGGGATAGCATTGATGTAAGCTGTTCCGCCGCCGGGAACGATACCCTCTTCAACAGCAGCCTTAGTAGCATTAAGAGCGTCCTCGATACGGAGCTTTCTTTCCTTCATCTCGATCTCGGTAGCAGCTCCAACCTTGATTACTGCAACACCGCCTGAAAGCTTGGCAAGTCTTTCCTGGAGCTTCTCCTTGTCAAAGTCAGATGTTGACTCATCGATCTCTTTTCTGATCTGGTCTGCTCTTCCCTTGATATCATCCTTGCTGCCTGCGCCGTCAACAATGATTGTATTCTCTTTAGTAACCTTTACCTGATGAGCGGTACCAAGCTGCTCAAGAGTTGTATCCTTAAGCTCAAGACCGAGATCAGAAGTGATTACCTGACCGCCTGTAAGAATAGCGATATCCTCAAGCATAGCCTTTCTTCTGTCACCATAACCCGGTGCCTTAACCGCAATACATGTAAATGTTCCACGGAGTTTGTTAAGGATTAATGTTGTAATAGCATCACCCTCAACATCCTCAGCAATTATAAGAAGCTTCTTACCGGACTGAGCGATGGGCTCGAGAACAGGAAGGATATCCTGGATGTTGGAAATCTTCTTGTCAGTAATAAGGATATAAGGATCCTCGAGAACTGCCTCCATCTTGTCGGAATCAGTAACCATATAAGGTGAGATATAACCCTTATCAAACTGCATACCTTCTACAACATCAAGTTCAGTCTTCATAGACTTGGACTCTTCTACTGTAATAACACCATCAGAAGAAACCTTCTCCATAGCCTCGCAGATCAACTGTCCTACTTCCTCGTCACCGGCAGAGATAGCACCGACACGTGCAATATCCTTAGAACCGTCAACCTTCTTTGCATTATCAAGGATTTCCTTAACAGCTGTATCAACAGCGCTTGAGATACCCTTTCTCAGAATAATAGGATTAGCTCCGGCAGCTACATTCTTCATTCCTTCTCTGATAATAGCCTGTGCAAGCAAAGTAGCTGTTGTTGTACCGTCACCTGCAACATCATTTGTCTTGGAAGCTACTTCCTTAACAAGCTGAGCACCTGCATTCTCGCTTCTGTCTTCAAGTTCTATCTCCTTAGCGATAGTAACACCATCGTTAGTAATAAGGGGAGCACCGTACTTCTTATCAAGAACAACATTTCTGCCCTTAGGTCCAAGTGTTACCTTAACAGTATTAGCAACCTTATCGACACCTCTTTCAAGTGCCTTTCTTGCATCCTCTGCATATTCTATATTCTTAGCCATATGTATTTCCTCCTGATACCCGATTATTCAACTACTGCAAGAATATCTTCCTGACGGACGATAATAACTTCCTCGCCGTCGATCTTTACAGTTGTACCTGCGTAGTCGCGAATGATGACTTTCTGACCGACTGTAACTTCCATCTTAACTTCGTTACCGTCAATAACTCCTCCGGGACCTACCGCAATAATCTCAGCAACCTGCGGCTTCTCCTGAGCTGCAGAAGCAAGAATAATACCGCTCTTGGTTGTCTCTTCAGCCTTAAGCTTCTTGATAACTACCTTATCTCCCAATGGTTTGATCGTCATATCAAACGCCTCCTCTGTATAAAAAAGTACTGTTAGCACTCTTCATTACCGAGTGCCAACAGTACCTATGATAATCACTAGATTATTTAATGTCAATAACGAATATCAAAAAAAGTCAAAATTGATATTCAAGCCTTTATTATCTCAACAATTCGTCGATTGAAAGATCAGAGGGACAGTTCTCCAAAGCCGGCTGTGAGCTGATATCAGGTACCGGATCAAAAGGAGCAGTATCTCCATAGAAGAATTCCTGTACATATGGAATCATGGCATTCCAGTTAGGTCTGATACTCCACTCATCACCGAACATACCTGAGTTGAAACATCCCTCAATCGGAAGCTGCATATATTCAAGAGAGATATTATTAACATTAGGCAGGAAATTGAATGCATATTCTTCGATATCTTGTTGTCTTATATTAGTTGTTATAGCTTCAAGTATTGTAGGCAATGCAGATACTTTACCTGCAGGTGAAAGTGCAATAAACTGATCCATCAAAGATCTTAATACTTCGACCTGTCTTTCAGATCTCTTATAGTCAGAGTCAATCTTTCTGATTCTTGCATAAGCTACAGCCTGTCTTCCGTTAAGCCAGATTGTACCTGTCTGAGTAACAGCGCCCTCTGAAGCAGGACGGCCGGAAAGCATATTTACTTCAGCAAGGTTCCAGTTAAGACCGCCTTCTGAATTCAGCTCGGAAGACGATACATCACAGTAAACACCTCCAACAGCATCAATGATATCAGCCATATGATAGAAGTTAACATATGCCCAACCATCGATATTGATCCTTAATGAATCCTCAACAGTAGCTGTAAGAACATCCGGGCCTCCACGGCTCATTGCAGCATTTATCTTCATGCAATATGAATAACCGGGAACATGAACATAACAGTCTCTTGCAATAGAGATCATTCTAATTGTACCTGTAGAACTATTAACAGACATTACCATAATAACGTCTGACAGATTACCTGTACCAGTCTCATTGTATGTTCTTTGTCTGCTGTCGATACCAATGAGAAGGAAGTTATGTATATCATCTCCGGTATTAATAAGCGGCTGAACAGTTGTCTGTCTGACATCATCAAGAAGTACTGTTTGACCCTGATCATTTGTAACTGTTACTTCAGCTGAAGGTGTAGTTACAATATCTATCTTACTGATAAGGAAATTCTTATACCAGATAATGAATCCGATTACACCTACCAAAAGTCCGAGAACAATGGCACCAACCGTAAGTAAAACCTTACCGTGTTTTCCATTCTTCTGCTTACAGCTACCAGGTTTACTTCCTTTGTTTCTCATAAATCCTCCTGCATCAATCCTGCAAACCGTCAGGATTGTTTACCTGCCAGTTCCAACATGAACTGCACATATCATTTATATCTCTACTTGCTTTAAAACCTAATAATTGTTCTGCCTTTGCTGTAGAAGCATAGCATACAGGCAGATCTCCTGCTCTCCTCGGGCCGATCACATGAGGGATCTCATGACCGCAGGCCTTCTCAAAAGCGGCAACTGCCTCTTTAACCGAGGTGCCTTTACCGGTACCCAGATTAAAGATATTAACACCGGCATAATTATTGTCAATATACTGCAATGCCTTAACATGACCCTGGGCAAGATCGCAAACATGTATATAATCTCTAAGACATGTACCATCCGGAGTATCATAATCATCTCCGTGAATAGTAAGTTTCTCCAATGTACCGGCAGCAACCTTTGAGATGTAAGGGAACAGATTATTGGGAATTCCCTTGGGATCTTCACCGATAAGTCCGCTCTCATGAGCTCCTACAGGATTAAAGTATCTTAATAAAACAACCTTCAACGAAGGAATTGCATTAGCACAGTCTTTAATGATCTGCTCAAGCATCCACTTGGTCCAGCCATAAGGATTAGTGCATACACCCAAAGGGCTCTCTTCAGTAAAAGGAACATCCTCACTCTGGCCATATACTGTGGCAGAAGAACTGAAAACAAGATTATTTACATTGTACTCACGCATAAGAGAAAGCACAGTAATCATGCTGTTAATGTTATTGGAATAATACTCGAGGGGCATCTGAACAGATTCGCCAACTGCTTTAAGTCCGGCAAAATGAATAACGCTGTCAATCTTATTCTGCTCAAATACAGTCTTAAGGGAATCCCTATCGCAACAATCGATATTATAGAATTTGAATCTCTTACCGGTTATTCTCTCGAGTCTGTTAAGAACTTCTTTTTTACTGTTAATAAGATTATCGACGATAACTACTTCGTAACCGCTTTCATGCAAAGATATTACAGTGTGAGAGCCGATGAAACCGGTTCCACCGGTCACAAGAACAGTCTGCATAATTCCCTCCTATTATCGTAAAGCGCTCTTAAACAGCCTAAATGATTATACAAATAAAAATATATTTTTTGAATAGTATTAATTATTATAATAATGTTACGATTTTCAAAGTAAACTTATTTACCTTCATTGTTCATGTATGAAAGTTGTACCTTGGGTTCAATTGTCGGCAGAGTGATTGTAAATCTTGCACCCCCCTCAAGCTTGTTCTCAGCCTCTACCTTACCGTCGCTTTCCTCTGCTATCGCCTTAACGAGAGAAAGACCAATACCGTGCTTACCGTCACTTCCTTTCGCGAACCTCTCGAAAAGCGTCGGCAGCACCTCCTCAGAAACACCGGGACCATCATCACTAATTATGAACTTGATATCATTTTTCTGCTTAAATACAGTGAAATCCACACGTTTGTCAGCATATCTGTGACAGTTGGAGAAAATATTCTCGAGCATTCTTAATATGTCACTCTCATTTGCAAGAATATATGCTTCTTTAATCTTTATATCAGTAATAAGCTCCTTGCCATCATGCAAGAAGTTTCCGCGAACCCTGTCTACAACATCTTCTGATACTTCTCGGACATTGATAAGGGTCTTTTTAACAGTATATGCACCGCTCTTTGACATATCCATCTTGGAAATAGACAGAAGATTCTCAACAAGATTTGACAATCTTGTTGTTTCCGAAATAATGACATCCACTGCATTATTCTTCTCTTCATCGTTAAAGACATCATATTTAATACCTTCCGCATATCCCTGGATAGACATGAGAGGCGTACGCAATTCATGGGAAGCATTCTGGAAGAATGTCTTCTGTTCGACATCAGCCTGTTCAAGTCTCTGAGCCATAAGGTTCATTGTATCTCCGAGACGCGACAACTCACTGCTCATGATTCTGCCTTTAACAGGAGTAAAGTCTCCCTTACCGACACGGGAAGCAAACTTAGACAGCTTACGTGTTGAGAAGAAAAGCGGAAAGGCTACGATAATACTCATAATTGTGGAAACAAGAACTGATACAATGATCGCTCTGAATATAGATACATTAACCGCAGTTGTAAAGTTATAGTAAGTGGTCGTATCAATATATACGAGCAGATAATAACTGTCATATTCAGACTTATCTTCACTTTCAAATCCTGAATACTCAACATCCACGAACTTATAGTAAACAAGGTTTCCGTCAACCATTGTATTACGGGTATCAGTAGACGTAATGGTCTTATAACGAGTCATATTCTCGAAAATCGTTAAAAGGTACTTCTCCGCTCTGTTTCTGGCAGACACGGAATACGAAGCGGAAGGCCAAAGGACATTATACCCGTCACCGGATACATCATCTTCGAACAAGACGATTGAAGCTTCATTAGAAAGGTCTGAGGAAGAAACAATAGAGTTAAGAAGATTAGTCCTTATCTGTTCTTCTGAACCAAACTCATCAGGATCAAGCGAATTCCTGAAGGCTTCAGCAAATGACTGGCACGAATTAACCGCATTACCGATTCGGTTCTCACATTCGGTAGCAATATAATTTTGCATAATATAATTACAGGAAAGCCATATAAGGATTCCTGTAACCATAGTTACAACTATCAAAGAAAAATATATGTGAAGAAATAACGGTACTTTGGAACGTTGACGCTTTCTTCTTTCCTGAACTCTGTAATCAGTCTTCTGTGTCATCGCCGTCCTGCTCGGACTTAGATGTTAATCTAAAGCCATAACCCCAAACTGTAGATATCTTTACATCAGAATTTACGATTTTCTTACGAAGTCTTTTGACAGTATCATCAGCTACTCGCGTCTCAATCTCCGTCTCATAACCCCAGATCTTATCGAGAAGTTCTACTCTGGGAACCGCTCTGTCGCGGTTAACCATAAGATATGCCAACAGCGTGTATTCATTAGGTGTAAGATTGAGATTCTTGCCCTCCAAAGTCGCTTTCTTTGTCTTCCTGTTAAGTTTAATATCCGCAAATTCAAGTTCAGTATCCGAAGCATCAGCAGTAGCCGTAGCTGCAGCTTCCTGTCTGGAGAATACGGATTTTACTTTAGTAACAAGCTTAATAGGGCTGAAAGGCTTGGTAAAATAATCATCGCTACCAAGATTAAGACCTTCAATATAGTCTGAATCAGAGTCCCTTGCAGTTAACATGATAATAGGCACATTGCTGATTTTTCTTATTTCCTGAAGAATAAAGAAACCGTCTCTTCCGGGCATCATTACATCAAGAATGATAAGATCACAAGGTTCAACGATGAACTTCTTAAGAAGATCATCTCCTGTAGGGAAACCATAAATGATATAACCCTCACGCTCAAGGAATGACTTTAACAGATTTCTGATATTATCGTCATCATCTGCAATGTAAATTACTCTGTCCATAGAAATCACCCTATCAATTCAATTTGTATATCAATTTGTATATTTAACATTATACTTATTTTTTTCATTTTTTAAATAATTATAAACAAAAAGACGGACCGCAGAATGTCCGTCTTTTTTGGGTGATTGCCAACTCATCAACAAATAAAACTAACTAAGGTAAAAAGTTAACTGTTTATTTAGCAACATCAGTTGCGCGAGTCTCGCGGATGATATTAACCTTTATCTGACCGGGGTAATCTAATTCGTCCTCGATCTTCTTACAGATCTGTCTTGCCTTGAGGATCATCTCTTCGTCATTGACCTTCTCAGGTTCAACGATTACTCTGATCTCACGGCCTGCTTGTATCGCATAACTCTTCTCAACACCTTCGAAGCTTGTAGCGATCTCTTCGAGCTTCTGTATTCTCTTGATATAAGTCTCAAGATTCTCTCTTCTGGCTCCGGGTCTTGCAGCAGATATAGCATCGGCTGCAGCTATAAGTACTGCCTCAGCAGACTTAGCTTCAACGTCACCATGATGAGCTTCAACGGCATTGCAAATACCATCAGACTCATGATACTTCCTTGTGATATCAGCACCTAACTGTACATGTGTACCTTCCTGTTCGAAGTCTACAGCCTTACCGATATCATGGAGAAGTCCCGCTCTCTTAGCAAAGTTGACGTCAAGACCTAACTCGCCTGCCATCATACCTGCAAGGAAACTGACTTCAATAGAATGCTGAAGTACATTCTGTCCATAACTTGTGCGGTATTTGAGTTTACCCAAAAGCTTAATAATCTCAGGATGAAGATTCATGACACCTGTCTCATAAGCAGCTCTCTCACCCTCCTGCTTAATAATCTGGTTAATCTCTTTCCTGGCCTTGTTTGCCATCTCTTCGATCCTTGCCGGGTGGATACGACCGTCTGACACTAACTTCTCGATCGTCATTCTTGCCACTTCACGGCGGATAGGGTCAAAGGAAGAAAGGATAACTGCTTCAGGTGTATCGTCGATTATAAGATCGACGCCGGTGATTGTCTCGATAGCACGTATATTTCTGCCCTCTCGACCAATGATTCGTCCCTTCATCTCATCGTTGGGAAGATTAACTACAGATACTGTGGCTTCAGATACATAATCTGATGCATATCTCTGAATGGATGTGACAATAATATCCTTGGCGATCTTGTCAGCATCCTGCTTGGTTTTCTCCTCCATCTGCCTGAGCATAAGAGCCATATCATGGCTGTATTCCTTCTCCGCTGCGTCAAGTACAAGACTTCTTGCCTCGGAGATAGACAATCCTGATATATTCTCGAGTTCATGTTCTTTCTTGGTCTCGATCTCTCTCGTTCTCTCGAGTGATCTCTGAGCCTCTTCGAGTTTTGCTTCAAATTCAGCACGCTTACTTTCTGCGATAGCGAGCTGCTTCTCAACATTGTCTTCTTTCTGCTCAAGCTTGTTCCGCTCTCTTGCAAGTTCCTGTCTCTTCTCCCTGACATCGTGTTCAAGTTCGACGCGGGCTTTTGAGATTTCTTCTTTTGCCTGCAAGAGGAGTTCTCGCTTACGATTCTCAGCATCTTTCTGAGCTTCTGCCTCGATCTTTTCAGCTTCTGCCTTCGCTTTTAACGAATCATCCGCCAGCTGCTTTTGCTGGGCAGACAAACCGCTTTTATAGTAAATATGCACACTGATAAGGCCGATAAAGACGCCGAGAACCAATCCAATGATTCCATATAACCATTGCATGTTGGTACTCACCTCCAAATATAAAGTTGTCAAAGAACATTTTTATAAGCTATCATTAGCCATTAGTTATAATAAAAATAATTTTAATTAGTGTCAAGGACAGCAAAATGCAATTTAACCATACAGTAACATCGCAGGAGGACGGCAGAACATTAAAATCCGTTATGTCCCATGAACTTAATATGAGTTCCACCATGATCAAGCGCATAAAACTGTACGGAACCCTCGAAGTTAACGGACAGCACGCCATTGTGAAGCATATTGTTAAAGAGGGAGATGTTATTTTCGCGAAGTATGATGACGATGTTGGCAAGTTAAACGATATCCCGGGTATACCGATTCTTTATGAGGACGAGTTCTTCGCTGTTGTCGTGAAGCCTTCAGGGATGGTTACTCACCCTGTTCACGGACACCTTGATGACTCTTTACTTACAGCTCTTAACCCGTCCGCGAACCCTCTGCACCCCGTAATGAGGCTGGACAGAGAGACTTCCGGTCTCATGATAGTGGCCAAGACGGGGCACATTCACAAACTTTTCAGCGAGCAAAAAATAGAAAAAACCTATCTGGCGGCAGTTTACGGCATATTCGAGCCGGATGAAGGAACGATAGACCTTCCCATTAAACGCCGTGAGGGGTCCGTGATGATACGTGATGTATGCCATGAGAGCGATCCCGGAGCACACAACTGCATCACGCACTATAAATCCGTAACTTTTGACAAAGACCTTGATATATCACTCGTACGATTTGTCCTCGGGACCGGAAGATGCCACCAGATACGCGTTCATTCAACTTTTATGGGACATCCGCTTATCGGAGACGGCCTTTATGGACCGAACTCAGACGATAATCCTTCGGATGCCTTCCCCTTAAGCTCTGTTCTTGATAAAAAATGCGGCCGCGTAGCGCTTCACGCAGCGAAAATCTCCTTCACGCATCCTGTTTCAGGCATAAAAATGGAGTTTGAAGCTAAACTTCCTGATGAAATAACTAACCTAAGCCCGAAGTTCGCTGATCATCTTTAATGCGAGTTCGCCAGACTCCTTATCGGTTTTACCTGACAGAAGCCTTGAAACCTCAACAACCCGGCCTTCTTCATCCAAAGGAACAATGCTTGTAAATGTGCTGTTCCCGTCAGTTTTCTTCTCGATGAGGAAGTTGTTACCGGCTGCTGCAGCAAGCTGGGCGGTATGAGACACACAAAGAACCTGGTGATCACGGGAGATTGACTTAAGTTTTTTGGCGATTGATAAAGACGCTTTTCCCGATACACCTGTATCAATCTCATCAAAGATCAAAGTAGGCATATTATCTGCTTTGGAAAGAATATTCTTGATTGCAAGCATTATACGGGATGCTTCACCGCCTGATGCAGTCTGAGCCAGATTCATAGGCGGCTGCCCTGGATTGGCACTGAACATAAAAGTAATGTCATCAATACCTTTACTGTTGAAGAATCGTTCCTTAGGCCTGTTTTTAAAATCAACATAAAACGAAGCAGACGGCATCTCAAGATCCGATAATTCTTCAGTTATCTTATAAGACATCGCAGAAGCAAGCTCTTTCCTTGCCTCTGAGAGTGTCTGAGCAGTCTTAAGAAGGTCAGATTCAGCATCACGAAGCTGCTTTTTTAAGAAATTAGCTTCTATTGATGCACTGTCTATGTCCGATAACTGCTTTTGTGCGTCAGCACCGAAAGCAATTACTTCATCTATCGTTTTCCCGTATTTGGATTCAAGTTCATATATCTTACCGAGTCTGTCGTTTACCTTCTTCTCCTCGTCTTCCGAAAATGAGGAAAGCTTAGTTTTACCATCATAATCAGAGCAAAAAGCCTCTATATCCAGGACAATGCTCTCAAGGTCCTCTGCGGTTTTTGTAAAGGAATCATCATTTGATGCAAGTTTCTTTATTCTCTTTAACGATTCCGACAGGCGAGATACAAGCGTCATTCCGGAGCCGTCAGAGCCCAAAAGCAGATCTCTTGACTCTTCAACCAAAGCGAAGTTTTTTGACAGGACCGAGAGTTCCTTTTTTCTTGCCATGAGACTCTCATCCTCTCCGGGCTTTAACGATGCATCATTAATCTCCTTTACTGCATATGTAAGGTAATCCTTCTTAGAATTTGAAGATGATGCTAACTTCATTACTTCGGAATACCTAACGGTAAGGTCCTTATAAGCTTTGAGTTTATCCTGGTATGAAGAAAGCAATCCGGATATCTTACCGGAGCCGTAACTGTCAAGAAGGTCAATATGAACGGCAGGATCAAAGATCTTCGAATTATCAGTCTGACCATGTATATCCACAAGCTCACTCATAATCCTTTTAAGCTGTGATAAGACCACAGTCATACCATTTATCCTTGCCTGGCTTTTACCGTCCTTACCAATAGTCCTGGTGACGATAACATTACCGTCTTCCCTTTCAATGCCGTATTCATCCATGACAGGGCCAAGCTTTTCCATAACAGAAGAGGAGCAATCAAAGACAGCCTCGACAAAAGCATTATCTGAATCATTTCTTATAAGGCTCTTGGAAGCTTTATCACCCAGAATTAGTCCGATTGCATCAATCAGCAGCGATTTACCTGCACCGGTCTCACCCGAGATAACATTAAGACCTTCACCCGGGCAGAAAACAGCATGATCTATAACAGCAAAGCTTCTTATCTCAAGCCTTGTCAGCATGCTCCGACCCTGTCAGATCAAGAATAGTGGCACTTAGGGCCTTGGCATCATCAACGCTTTCGGTAGCAACGAAAACAGTATCATCTCCGGCTATCGTTCCTACAACATACTGAAGATGCATTGAATCAAGAGCGGAAGCTGCAGCCTGCGCCATACCGGGCAGAGTTCGTATAACAACAAGATTCATGGCATTCTTACAGGATAAAAGTGAATTGGAGAACACGGCAAGAAGCCTTCCGGGCGCTATATCACCGGTCTTATCCAATACAGCATACTTACTTTGATTATTAGGAAGGATAACCTTTATGATCCCAAGTTCCTTAATATCACGTGAACAGGTTGCCTGAGTTACCTCAATGCCGTGCTTACGTATAAGGTTGGTAAGCTCTTCCTGCGTAGAGATATCGTTCTCTCTTATTATTCTTAAAATGAGTTCCTGTCTGTCATTCTTTGCCGTCTTCATAGAAACTACCCCTTGCCAAGATCTTGCGTCTTACATTCTGGAAGAAACCTGTCGTATTAAGACAAATTGTTCTGCACGGATAATCATGTTTCCTGATCCTGAGAATATCATAGTCCTCGATATTGGAGAATTCTCTGCCGTCAGGACAAACGATAGGAACAGATTCAAAATTACCAAGATGAATCTCCACCACACTTTCAGGCGATATCACATAACTCATATTCTGCAATGTATGAGGACACAACGGAGTAATCAGTATATTATTCATATCAGGCATAAGAAGCGGCCCTCCCGCTGCAAGTGTATACGCAGTAGATCCCGTAGGAGTGGCAACGACCAGACCGTCGCCATAAAACTTCTCAACCCTCTCTCCGTCAATATATAAGGTCAGTCTTGTTATATGGGGCTTCGCTCCTCTTAAAACGGACAGGTCATTAAGACAAATATCACTGTCCTTGAGGTTTCCGTTCTTATCGTAGTGCTCTATGCGAAGCTGCATTCTGTTTAAGATCGTATAATTGCCCTCGATTATAAGGTCAAAGGCATCATCCATGTTATATTCCGAGACTTCAGTAAGAAACCCGATACTGCCTTTATTTATGCCGATAAAAGGCTTATCGAGTTTTCTGAAAGTAGATATAACGGACAGGAAAGTTCCATCACCGCCGATTGAAACTATAACATCAACATCATCAAAGGCACCAAATTGAACTCCTGACAACGAAGAAATTACGGAATCCTTAAGGCTCTCTTCAAACACAGGAACACAGCCCTTCTTAATGAGGAGCCTGGACAACTTCATGGCGATCTTATAACCGACATCTCTCGTGTCATTCGAATGAATTCCGAACTTCAATCTTAAGTCCTCCGTATAGTTTCCTCTATCCTGTCAGCCATAGTTTCAGCATCAAGGCCGGCACATTTAAGCTGTTGATCAACGGTACCAGCTCTTATCATCTGGTCTTCAACGGCATAGTTATCAACTGTTCCGCTGTAACCTGCTCTTGTCAAAGCCAGTTTAAGATTCTCACCGAATCCTCCGCTTAAGATTCCCTCTTCGCCTGTAAAGACAAATCGTGAATCACCGATAACATCCATTATATCCGATGAATTCAACGGTTTTAATACCGTAAGTGAAATCACCCGGCCTTTAAGTCCTCTTTTGGAAAGGATATCTGCTGTTTTTTCACATTCCTTACTGAAAAGGCCTGTTGATATAAATACATAGTCATCACCTTCATCAGAAACGATGTGAGGCTTGGATATCAAAGCAGGATCTTTATAAAGCGGTCCTTGCTCCTCGTAAGGAGAAGCGCCTCTGGGATATCTTATAGCAACAGGACCTTTAACAACATTTACCGCATAATCGAGGCTCATCTTAAGATCTGTATAGTCGCGCGGTGACAATATTGTCATACCGGGCATTGAATTAAGATAAGAGATGTCATGAAGTCCGTTATGAGTATGACCGTCATTACCGACAAAGCCTGCTCTGTCTATCGCAAAAACAACATGATTATTCATAAAACATACATCATGAACAATCTGGTCATATGATCTTTGCAGGAATGAAGAATATATGGCTACTACAGGAACCATACCGGAAGCGGCCATTCCGCCAGCCATCGTGACACAATGCTCTTCTGCTATACCGCAATCAAAGAATTTGGACGGATACTTGAATGCGAACTTATCCATTCCAGTACCGATAGCCATTGCCGCACAAATACCGACAACATTCTTATTTCTTGCTGCAACCTCAAGAAGAGCTCCGGAGAAAGCTCCCGTATATGAAAGCTTGGATGAACTCTTGACGCCTTCATCGATATTAAAAGGACCGACGCCATGATAATCAGACGGGTTTTGCTCAGCAAAAGAGTAGCCTTTTCCCTTCTTCGTAACTATATGAAGAAGAACAGGAACATTAAGATCCTTAACAGCATTAAGACTCTTAATAAGTCCCTCTGTATCGTGACCGTCGATAGGACCATAATAGCGAAGTCCCAGATCCTCAAACATCGAAGGAGCCTTCCTGTAGATCAGGAATCTGAAGAACTTCTTAACAGCCATGATAATGGCTATTATTCCCTTGCCCAGAATCGGAATCCTGTTGAGAAAACTCTCCGTGTTTTTCTTTGCAGACAAATAACCTGAAGAGATACGGAGCTCCTTAAGATACTTACTCATTCCGCCGACATTTCTGTCGATACTCATCTCGTTATCATTAAGGATAACGAGCATCTTCGTATTCTTAGAGTGACCTAAGTCATTCAAGGCCTCATAAGCCAGACCGCCCGTCATGGCCCCATCACCTATAACGGCAACAACATACTCATCTGAGCCCTTTATATTACGCGCACGTGCCATACCAAGCGCAGCAGATATCGAAGTACTGGAATGACCTGTATCGAAAGCATCATAAGGGCTCTCTGAAATTCTTGGGAATCCTGAAATACCTCCCTGTTGTCTTAAAGTGTCAAACTGCTTAAAACGGCCTGTAAGGAGCTTATAAGAATAAGCCTGATGGCCTACATCAAAGACGATCTTATCCTTTGTATAATCAAATACCGATAACAAGGAAACGGTCAGTTCAACTGTTCCGAGATTACTTGCAAGATGGCCTCCGTTATGTGATACGGTGGTAATTATCTTATCTCTTAATTCCTTACACAGAAGTTCCCTGTCGCTTTTGCTTAGCGACGCGAGCATTGAAGGCGTAAGATCAGTTCCTAATATCTTATAATCCAATTAATAATCCCTCTTAAGATTAAATATAGTTAATTGTTCAAGATCTGACACATTAAGACCGTCATTTCTCAAACAGTCAAGAACTCTCTTACAAGAATCCTCTTCCTCATTAAGTTTCTTCTTAGCTTCATCAAGACCTAACAATGTAACGAAAGTGGATTTATCATCTCTTTCATCCTTGCCCGTACTCTTACCCAGCTTCTCCTGATCCGCCTCAACATCAAGAATATCGTCCTTTATCTGGAACGCAAGTCCAAGGTGATCTGCATACTCCTTAAGAAGATCATATATCTTATCCGGAGCACTACTCAAAAAGAACGGTGTAGTAACGGCAGCCTCTATCAAAGCGCCTGTCTTTTTCTTCTGAAGCTCATAAAGCAGTTCAAGCGGTATCTTCTTTTCTTCAGAACTAAGATCTATGCTCTGACCGCCTATCATACCGCCGATTCCGGCAAGAGAAGATACATTATAAGAAGCTTTAGCATACTTCTCCCCCTTAACGGCTAACTGCAAAAGCACCTCATGTGCGGTATTAAGCAGCATATCTCCCGCCAGGATCGCATAAGACTCCCCATAAGCTTTATGGCATGTGGGTCTGCCTCTTCTTAAATCATCATTATCCATTGAAGGAAGATCATCATGAATGAGCGAATAGGTGTGTATCATCTCCAACGCACCCGCATACATCGCAATATCCTCAGGCGTCACACCATACTTGCCAAGCATAACGGCACTTGCATGCATCAGGGCAGGTCTCATCCTCTTTCCCCCTGCGAAAAGGCTGTAACCGGCTGCTTTGACAACAATATCTTCACCATCAAGCTTTGAGAATACTTCCTCAAGATAAGGTGTTATCCATTCATTAGCTTCTATCATTGCACTTCCGCTTCGCTTTCTTCTCCAGTAGAGGGATTAACAACAGAAAACTTCTGTTCAATCTCTTTAAGCTTATTATCACACAACTTGGATAATTCGATACCTCGATTATATAACTTTAACGATTCATCAAGCGACACATTGCCGGAACCTAACTTATTAACAATATCCTGAAGCTCTTTGACAGCATCCTCATAAACAAACTTATCAGCCATTCCCCGTTTCCTCCTTGATTGACTTGATCACAGCACCGGCAGTACCGTCTTTAAAGTGAATATCGATTTGCCCGCCGGACTTTATATCTTTAACCGAAACAACAGGTGAACCGTCAGGTGATGAAACATATGAATAACCTCTCATCAAAACATTGTGTGGTCCTAATAATGCAAGGCTGTCAATAAAGCTTTTAAGCCGTTGCTTCTCCCTGTCCATTATCTCATTTTGTTTTCTGTTAAGAGTGTCAGTTATCATAGTAAGCTCAATCCGCTTATTTCTGACGGTATATTCAGGCTCATAGAGGGCTTTGTTTGATCTTAATGCATCAAGCATATTACGTTTACCCGCGATAAGAGCCTTCATATTTGAAATTATCTTATCCCTTAATATCAGATTAGTATTTGATAATTCCTCATATGTCTTAAGAACATCTTCGGCAGCGGCCGTAGGCGTAGGTGACCTCTTATCAGCCACATGATCAAGCAGCGTAATATCCGTCTCATGTCCTATCGCAGATATAACCGGAATATCACTGTCATATACTTTTCTGACAAGCTCCTCACTGTTAAAACCCCACAGGTCCTCGATAGAGCCGCCGCCTCTGGCAATAATGATTACATCGACATTATTCTTATTATTAAAGTAATCTACACCCTTTATTACTTCAGAAGGACAATTCTCTCCCTGTACGGCCGCAGGATAAAGAACCGCATCAAAATACGGATTACGTTCATTAAGTTTAACCAATATATCGTGAATAACCGCACCTGTCGGAGAACTTATTATTCCGATCCTTGAAGGTCTCATAGGAATTCTCTTCTTATGAGCAGGATCAAACAGTCCCTCTTTGGATAACTTATCAAACAGTAACTTAAGCTGCTCTTTAAGATCACCCTTACCTGCATGCTTCATAGTGCTGCAGACTATCTGGTACTTACCTCTCTCAGGATAAATCGTACACGATCCCGTGAGTGTAACCTTGTCACCATCTTTGGGCTTAAAAGAAACAGACGCCATCCTCGATGCGAACATAACGCAAGATATCTCAGATGTACTGTCCTTTAATGTGAAATAAGCGTGTCCGCTCGAATATACTTTGAAACCGGATATCTCCCCGGTTACTTCAAGACTTGAAAGTCTCTCATCAGAAGATAAGACTTGTCCCGCATAAGTATTAAGTGAAGATACGGATGTAAAAGAATACATTATGCGCCTTACAGACTCTTCTCGTAGCTTGAAAGGACTCCGTTAATATAAGAATACGAATCATCAGTGCCGTATTTCTTAGCAAGTCTTACGGCCTCATTAATAGCTACACTTGTGGGAATATCATCATTTGAAGAAATCTCATAAAAAGCAGTTTCAAGAATAGCCTTATCAAGCTTGGGGATTCTTGCCAAAGTCCAGTTTTTAAGATACTTGGTGATCTCGAGGTCCAAAGCCTCTCTGTTCAACAAAACACCTTTAACAGTTGATTTGAAGTAGTCTATATCCTCTTCAAGATCACTGTTATTCTCAATATAAAGATTTATCTGCTGCTCAAGATCTTCAATCCTGAATTCATATTGATATACGAAGAAAACAACAGCTTCTCTTGAATCTATTCTACTCATCTTACTCTCCCGGGAGGCAGTATTCTGTCAAGGAATTTCTTAAACCGTCCTTCATCAGCAAACAAGAAAGCTCCTACTATGAAACCTGCAAGTGTGAATACCAGAATAAAGAAAGTCTTCCAGAATCCGAAGATACAGATCAACACAGCAATAATAAAGAAAAGAAAAGCACACAAAGCACCTGCTTTTGCATTACTTAATTTCTCGAAGATTCTGGAAAGCAGTCTTTCCATAGATTAGCGGCCCTCAACCCTTGCTGCTGCAGGCTCTACACGGTTAACCTTAACCTTAACCTCTTCAACAATAATACCTGTATATCTCTCGATGTCTTTCTTGATCCTCTCCTGAACCTTAGACATGGAAGAAGGAATCTCAACATTTGAATACAATGTTGCATTAATGCCGACATTGATCGAACCATTCTTACCGGAAGCAACTCTTGCTTTAACAGTCTTAATACCGGCCTGAGCAGACATCGCAGAGTTTCTGGCAATTGATTCAAGTGCATCAGCACCTATATCAACTGAACCGATATCTGTCTTACGAAGTTTTGTCCTGTATGCTCTTCCTGCAGAGATAACAAGATAGATGGCAAGAATACAGGAAACAGTAATAGCCATAAGGACGATTACATAAACTGATCTTGTTACGGGATTGGTTACAATTGAAGACAACGGGGACAGCAAATCAGCAAAGATACCGTCATCAATAACAGCAAACAGCAAAATTATGGATAACAGCGCCAAAGCTACTGAATATATAAAAAGCAAGAAACGCATCAAACCATTCATGTGTTTAAAGTCTCCTCGTCAGATATTTCTTTATCCTTAACCCCGCATACATATACATCAACTGATTCAACATCAAGTCCTGTATACAATTCAACGTCCTTCTTAACTTTATCCTGGATTTCCCAAGCAACCTCAGGTATTACCATTCCATAGTAAATAACCGGATATACGGTAATAGAAACACCTTCCTTGCCGGAGTCGCCAAAGACAACTCTAACGCCCTTACCTTCGTGTACAACTCCGGATTTTTCTTTCAAAGCAACGGCAAAAGAAGGTTTAAGTTCAAATACCCCTTCGATCTGAAGCGCGGCCTCCGCTGCGTATTGCGCAACGAAGCCTTGCGTCATCGATCTGTCGCCTTTTATGGATTCAATGTTTGAATTAACGCTCATTATCCTCTAAGGCCGGGGAGCATGCATTAAGCACGCTCGAGATAATCACCAGTTCTTGTATCAACTCTGATTGTCTCACCCTGGTTAACGAACAGAGGAACCTTAACTGTTGCACCAGTCTCCAAAGTTGCATACTTACTTGCATTATTTGTTGTATCGCCTCTTACACCGGGCTCACACTCAGTAATAACAAGCTCAACTGTGATAGGAAGCTCTACAGAGAATACTTCACCCTTGTAGGAAAGAACCTTACAGATCATCTCTTCCTTAAGGAACTTGATTGCATCTCCGATAGGAGCAGCATGAATAGGAAGCTGATCATAGGATTCCTGATCCATGAAGTAGTAAAGCTCGCCGTCGTTATAGAGATACTGCATATCTCTTCTGTCGAGATGAGCCTCTTCAAACTTCTCGTTAGGGTTGAAAGATCTCTCAACTACTGAGCCTGTCTTAACATTCTTATACTTTGTTCTTACAAAAGCAGCTCCCTTACCGGGCTTAACGTGCTGGAACTCAACTACCTGATAAACCTGATTGTCCATCTCAAAGCAAAGTCCGTTTCTGAAATCGCCTGCGCTGATCATAATAATCTCCTTAAAAAATAATATTTAATTACATCACGTTATTTTACTTAAAAGAATAAAAATATGCAACAACCGTCTTAACTGTTGAATTTGGGCATTTGAGGTTATAAAATCGAATCGATGAGCATCAATACAAACGACATCCATGCACTTATCAAAGTCTGTCAGAATTTTGATGACACTTTCGCAGATAACGAGATAGTTGAATTGTTTGCCAGCATACTCGATATCAGCAAGGTCTCTTACCGCGTCTTCTTTAACGATGTATGTGTTGAATCCGCTGTAGTTTATAACTCATCTAATTCCGGTCTTGGCGAAGAATTCAGTTTCCAGCGTATGGCGAGCGACGACCGTCTTATCGTTGTAAAGATATTCCGCGCATCTGATGCCATCAAGATGACTGAGGAAGAAAACAATGTCCTTATGACTTTCGGAGAGACAGTTCTTTCCGGAATCTGTGTTAAGAATCTTGTCATAGCTTACGAGAACGCAAGATACTATGACTCATTGACTCAACTTACCAATGTAAATTACTTCTTAGCACACCTTGATAATCTTCTGTCTTCAGAAAGATACGAACAGTATAGTGTTGCATGCGTCAACATTAAAAACTGCGGCTCGATAAACAGGATATTCGGATCTGATATAACGGACAGCATAATCAAAGACTTTGCCCAGGATAATCTCGATCTTTTTAAATTCGAGGATATGGAAGTGTTCTCAAGATTATCTTCCGACAGCTTTATCATGGTAACAAAGACAGAGAACATAGACAACATAGTAAACCGTATGAACAACAGCGAAGTAAGCGTTGACTTAAACGGGGATATTGTTGATTACAACGTAAGAATCAGAGCAGGAATCGTTAATCTTAAGTCAAACAACAGGAAAAGCAGCGATATTATTCATCTGGCTGAACATGCCCTTGCTTTCTCAAGACTTCCCGAATACCCGGATATCTACTACATAAACGGTGACGGCGAATCAAACGGAAATCTGTCTTCCGTAAGTGCATCTGAGATAAACTCAGCACTTAAGAATAACCAGCTGCTTGTTTACTACTATCCAATAGTCAACAAGAAGATATCACCTGACAAGAAAAAGCTGATTGGAGCCGAAGCAGTTGTAATGTGGAAAAAAGACGGCCGTATGATCGATCCCACGACTCTTATCCCATCTGCCGGCAACAACAATCTAATCCGCGACATTAATGATTTTGTATTCAGAAAAGTATGCGAGACTATTAACGCCTGGGAAGCAGACGGAATTGAATCCGTCCCTATTGCAATTAAGCTTACGGCATTTGATTACTTTAACACGGCTTTTGCGGACAATATTTTAAGATGCATAGACAGATATCATATCGACAGAAGCAAGATAATTCTCGAATTTGATGAAGAGAGCTTCCACGGACATTATGATGAGATGAAAGTTGCAACTGACAAGTTCACTTCAGCAGGTGTCCGTATCACCATTCTTAACTACGGCGGTAATTCATCATCGCTTAAACTTTTGGGAACTTTCAATTTTGATTTTCTTAAGCTCAATCCTGAACTTCTTAATTCCACTTCAGCTAAGGATGTAATTATTGTGGAGAATATAATAACGATGGCTCACAGATTGGGCTACGAAGTAATCTGCGTTGATCCTGCAAACGAAGAAAAGGTTAAGAGCATCTCATCATCAGGATGCAATCTTTTCCAGGGAGACATGTTTGATAAGGCATTGTCAGAGAGGTTCTTCAGAAGACGTCTTTCGAACCCTGATTATGCTGCTAAGAATCAGTGAATAGTTTTAAGGAATGACCTTCTGTGGATCGGACACATGCCGAGTTCACGGATTGCTTTATAATGGGCTGCTGTACCATATCCCTTATGACCTGCAAAACCATAACCCGGATATTCTTCATCATAAGCAGCCATTATCCGGTCCCTTGTTACCTTAGCAAGTATAGAAGCTGCAGCTATTGAATTAGAATTCGCATCTCCCTTGATTATAGGAACGATTACTCCAACACCGGTATTATCGAGCTTAACTGCATCGATAAGAAGCACATCGGCTTTATAGCCTTTATTCCCGAGACCGCGAACACAATTTCTCATTGCTTTCTTTGTTGCTTCAAGAATATTGATACTGTCTATGACATCAGCCTCTTCACGGCAGATCTCATAGCAAACAGCTTTTTCAATGATCTCATCATAAAGAGCATCTCTTCTCTTAGCTGAGAGTTTCTTCGAGTCATCAAGACCTAATATCTTTACATCCGGATCAAGAATGCAGGCCGCAGCTACGACAGGTCCTGCCAAAGGACCTCTTCCCGCTTCATCTATACCGGCAATATTTATATAACCCTGACCAAGATACTCATTCTCGTATTTGCTTAGATCAAGGTATTTCCGCTCGAGCTGTTCAACCGTAAGTCTTGCCATTATAGATTCCCCTGTGCATTCTCCAAAGTAATCCGTCCGATCCTTCCGGATTTAAGATCATCGATAAGAAGTCTGGCGAATCTTTCTTCATCCACTCTGCCGCCGCTCATAATGCATCCTTTCTTCTTACCCATCATTAGAAATCTGTCGTATTTGTCAGTAATACCGTCAAAATTTCCGTAACGGTCTTCCATCAAAGAAGGATAAAGATCCCACAAAAGATTGGCAGCATCATATGCCACTTCAACCATATCAGTAACTTCTGCTTTAACTGCACCTGTTGCAGCGAGAACAACCTGATTTCTTCTCGCACCGAGCTTAGGCCACAATACGCCGGGCATATCCATCAGTTCAAGCCTTCCGCCTGTCGGTATCCACTTAGGCTGTCTGGTAACGCCGGGCTTATCACCCGTAACAGCCGCCTTCTTTCCTGCCAGTGTATTAATAAGTGTGGATTTACCCGAATTCGGTACACCAACAACCATTACCCTGACAGGTCTTCCGGTGCGGCCTTTTGCTGCAGCCTTATCAAGAGTATCCTTCATAAGATTCATAGTAAGATCTGTAAGTTTAGAAATACTCTTCTTATCGACAGCTTCAAGATCGACTGCATATGTTCCATCTTTATTCAAATGCTTCACCCATTCAGCTGTAAGCTTGGGGTCAGCAAGGTCAGCCTTATTAAGAATTACGATCCTCTTCTTGTCACCGATAATCTTGGATAACTCAGGATTACGGCTCGAGTAAGGAATTCTTGCATCACATGTCTCATAAACCAGATCTACGAGTTTAAGCTTGTCAGAAGTATCATTGAGGGCCTTACGCATGTGCCCCGGAAACCAGTTAATATCTTGTGCCATGAGGATATATTAACATAAAAATAAGACACCGCGATGTGCAGTGTCTTAAATTTAAAGTCTCAGTAACTTTAGAATCAAAGCTTCTCCTGAATACGTGCTGCCTTACCCTGGCGGCCTCTCAAGTAATAAAGCTTAGCTCTTCTGATCTTACCCTTTCTCATTACCTCGATCTTCTCGATCTTAGGTGAATTAACAGGCAAGATTCTCTCGACGCCTACGCCGTATGAGATACGACGGATTGTGATCGTCTCTGAAAGTCCGCCGCCCTTTCTGGCAATTACATAGCCGTCAAAGACCTGGACACGCTCACGAGTGCCCTCCTTGATCTTGAGATATGCTTTAACATAATCACCAATCTCAACTTCGGGGAAAGTATTCTTAACGTTCTCGCTCTCGATTACTTTTACCAAATCCATTTGAGTTTCCTCCTTCTCCTGCAGGCGTTCGTTAAAATCTTATATTCCAGAGGACCGCCCTGATCAACCAAAATAAAATATCATAAAGACCTGCGCATGGCAAGCATTTTTTGCCAAGCAGTCTCGGATATTTCCAATTTATCTAACATATCGGGCCTTTTTACCCATGTTTCCACCAATGAAGCCGTTCTTCTGTGGTCCTCTATCGCAGCATCATTTCCTGACAAAAGCACCGGCGGCACTTCCAAATCCTTCCATGTGGAAGGCATAGTATACTGCGGGGACTCGAGCACGCCGTCCATATGCGATTCATTCGTAAATGCATCCTCATTAGGAAGCACGCCCTCTATCATTCTTGAAACCGAATCGATTATTACGCAGGCTGCAAGCTCACCACCCGTCAAAACATAATCGCCGATAGAGATCTCCTCATCACAAATAAGATCGACCGCCCTGCTGTCTATGCCCTCGTAATGACCACAGATAATGCAGACTTCCTTTTTACGGGACAATTCAATTGCCTTCTTCTGATCAAGAACGCTGCCCTTGGGGCTGACATAAACCGTGTAAGGCCTGTCCTCCTCCTTTTCGAAAAGGCTGCGCCAGCTGTCATAAACTGACCTTGCCGTAATAAGCAAGCCGGTACCGCCGCCGTAAACCGTGTCATCGACTTTGCCGTAGGTATTACCGCAGAAGTCACGCATGTTTACTGTCTTCAGGTTAATTATCCCCTTAGCAAGAGCGCGTCCCGTGATGCTCTCTTTAACATTCCTCTCGATCTGTTCGGGGAAAAGTGTCAGAACATCAAACGTCATAGAGCTCATACAAACCCGCGGGGAGCCTGCACTTAACGATATTCTGTGCAGGTCTTACATCATAGAAGATTTCCTTTGCAAAAGGAATAAGCAAGTCCTGCTTTCCTTTTCTTTGAACCATGACAATATGCTTGGGACCGGACTTATAAACGTCCTTAATAACACCTAACAGACCACGCTCGTCATCGGTTACCTCAAGACCTTTAAGATCCTCGATAAAGTAACTTCCTTCCTCAAGCTTAACTGCATTCTTGCGGTCAACGCTTATAAATCTGCCCTTTAAAATTTCAGCCATATTACGGTCATCGCAGCCTTCAAGCCTTACGAGTACCCGGTCTCTGTCGATCCTTGCTGCCTTGATCACACAAGGTGATTCAGAGTCAGCATTTTCATCACAAAGAAAAGCCTCTTTGAGTTTCAAAAAGCGGCGGGCATCGTCCGTCAAAGGAAAGACTGTAAGCTCTCCTCTGACGCCGTGCGCCGCCGTTATTTTTCCGATTATAAGACGACCTGCCGTCATCCTACGATATCAACAACTACCCTCTTACCGGACTTAAGATACTTGGCCTTCATGATAGAACGGATAGCCTGTGCTCTCTTACCGTTCTTGCCGATTATCTTACCCATATCATCAGGAGCTACAGAGAGCTCAAAGATGACTGTGTTGCCGCGTTCAGTCTTCTTAACCTGAACATCATCCGGATTGCTTACGAGGGACTTAGCCATGTAAGTAAGTAATTCCATTTATGTCACCTCAGATAATGCCCTGCTTCTTCAAAAGTGCACGAACAGTATCAGTAGGCTGTGCACCATTGCCGATCCACTTCTTAGCTGCATCAGCATCGATGGAAACCTGCTTATCATCAGATGTCATGGGATCGTATGTACCGATCTCCTCAATGAAACGACCGTTTCTGGGATATCTTGAGTCAGCAACAACTACTCTGTAGAAAGGTGCCTTCTTCTTACCAAGTCTCTTCAAACGAATCTTAACTGCCATTTTCTTTTTCCTCCAATATTTAATTTCTTATTTTGTATATTGATAAAACCTGTATGGTCTTGATCACATCAGAAAAAACCTCTGCGGCCGAATCCACCGCCAAGTCCGCCCAACTTACCGCCTGGGAATCCCTTGGGGAGCTTAAGTCCGCCCTTACCGAACTGCTTCATGAGCTTAGCGCTCTGCTCATACTGCTTCATAAGATTATTAACTTCCTGTACTGTTGTACCGGAACCTGCAGCTATTCTCTTTCTTCTGCTTGCATTAAGAAGATTGGGATTTCTCCTCTCCTTCATAGTCATCGATCTTATGATAGCCATATTGCGGTTGATAGCCACTTCAGAATCATCAAGCTGCTCATCTGTAACCTTGCCGGAAACTCCGGGGATCATTCCGAGAAGATCCTTCATAGATCCCATCTTCTTCATCTGCTCGAACTGGGAAAGAAGATCATTAAGATCAAACTTGTTAGAAAGCATCTTCTCAAGAGATTTCTGAGCTTCCTCCTCATCGATATTCTGTGATGCTTTCTCGATAAGTGTCATCACATCACCCATTCCGAGGATCCTGTCAGCCATTCTGCCGGGATGGAAAACCTCGATCTTGTCGATCTTCTCACCAACGCAGATATACTTGATAGGCTTACCCGTCATCTTTCTAATCGAGAGGGCAGCACCGCCTCGTGCATCACCGTCGAGCTTTGTCATAATGAAGCCGTCCATACCGATAGACTCTTCAAATGTCGTAGCGACATTCACGGCTTCCTGACCGATCATAGCATCTACAACAAGAAGCTTCTCATCAGGATTAACAGCTTCATTGATCATCTTAAGTTCAGCCATCATCTCATCATCAACAACAGTACGTCCTGCGGTATCAACGATAAGATAATTACAGAGCATATACTTAGCCTTATCGATGCCTTCCCTGGCAATCTTTACGGCATCTTTCTGTTCGGGATTTATATAACAATCAATTCCGACGCTGTCTGCAAGCACCTTAAGCTGCTCGGCAGCAGCAGGTCTGTGGACATCAACCGATACAACCATCGGCTTCTTTCCGTCTTTTTTAAGAATGTTTGCAAGCTTAACTGCTGTGGTTGTCTTACCTGCACCCTGAAGACCATAGAGCATTACAACCGTAAATCCTGAGGAAGAAACATTAATCTTCGCATCTGACTCACCTAAAAGCTCTGTTAATGACTCATGTACGATCTTTACTATCTGCTGACCGGGAGTAAAACTGCCTTCAATATCTGCATTAAGGCACTTCTCCTGCATATCCTTAACGAAGTCCTTGGTAACCTGGTAGTTAACATCGGCTTCAAGAAGCGCCATCCTGATCTGCTTCATCATATCTTTTATATCAGCTTCAGTTACGCGTGCTTTACCGCGCATGGAAGCTGTTATCTTCTGAAGTTTTGCCGACAGGCTTTCAAACATTGATTACTCCTCTATCTCATCAGCAAGGTCAGAAAGCACCACCCTTGCATCATCATATTTGTTATTGTCCATAAGGCTTATCGCCTTATTAATAGTCTTCTTTTGCTCAAGGAACCTCTTAACAAGTCCCAGTTTGACCTCATATTCCTTAAGCTGCAGCAGTCCCCGCTTAACCTTGTCATGTACGCCTTGTCTTGATATATCTTCTTCCGCTGCTATTTCCGTTAGCGAGAGATCATCATTAAGATACATCTCAAGGGTAAGCCTCATCTTATCTGTAAGGAGATTCCCGTAAAAATCCAATAAAAGACTGTCTTCAACGGACTTCATGAGATACCCCCTGACTTATAGACCTTGAGCATAATATTACAATAAGGATATCCTGTCAAGTATTTTTACTTGTCAGGACTGAGGGGCGTAATCAATCGAGACTAAAGATAAAGTAACATTCTCGGAATCAGACGTGTTATATACAGCCACTTCGCCTTCATAATGGTCACAATCCGTATTGAAACGAATGATCATCTCGTTATCTGTATGAGATAACACCTCGTATTCAAAATGGTTGGACCCGCTGAAACTTGTAGCATCGATGGATACATATTGGATATTATCGCCTCTTACCGTAACCTCATATGCCCCCTCATAGAAAGTGATATAAGGACCGAATTCAAATCCCGAGGGATAAAGAACCCTTACACCTGAATCATCATAACCGTTGTTCAGATACTCGCCGTTAAACGCATATGTATAAGATCCGATAACAGTAAGCATGTCCTGATAACTGTCAAATCCGGCTATCTTATACTGGTCATCGGAGTAAACAAGATAATCAGCCATGGCATCTTTCCACAGGCAGCAATTATACTCATCCGTTGATAGAATTATGCACACCTTTCCTTCAGACGGTCTTTGATTATCATGCGATATCAACTGAAGCCAATGATATGTCTGATTGATACTGGTCAAGTAAGACATTTCCATAGGATTTTGGAAATCTCCAAAGCAGTACATCTCGATCCTGCCGTCTGATAACTCCTGCACAACATTGGCTCTCCAGAACACCGAGTAACCGTATCTGTAGCCTTCATCGGCCAACGAATTAACCTCATCCGCAAGAACAGTATCTTCCGTAAGATAGTATTTCTTATACGCTCTGAACATAAACATACTGCTTATGATCATACCTGTAACAAGCACAGAGCTTACCGCATAAACAATGGCCTTCGGATAATCCTGTCCGATACTTGATAAGAACAAACCGATAGCAAGAAAAGCAAGAACGGATACAGGGATATTGTATCTGGAAGAGAAAGTCATATCAGTAAAACTGTAAAACAATGTATATATGACAATGGCACTTAAAACAAATACAGACACCATGAAGTACTCTTCTGATACTTTCTTAAATCTTATCATTCCGTATATCAAGGCAATAATAGTCAATACAGCTATAAGCATCGACACAACATTTGAAAAAACAAGATACGGGTCATTTGTAACTCCGCTGTATCCGACAGTCTCCATAAATCCTTTAAGCGTCATTTTGAGCCGTGAAAAGTCAAACCCACAGAATGAGACCTTGTCCCAGGGCACAAAAGAATACTTATTAACAAGATACTTCGTGTTTATAAGATACCCCGCACCGGAACAAGCAGAAGATATGAAAGTAACAAGAAAGAACCTGAAATAATCGTTCTTAAAACTAATCTTCCTTTGTGAAACCCAATCTGTAATATAAGTCAGAACACAGCACAAACTTAAGGGCAAATACAACACCAACAGTTGTCTTGCTCCGCCCATCCCCGCGAAAAGCCCTAATACACCTGCTAATACAGCTATTATGTATGACCTGAACCCTCTGGTCCTAATAAACAGGAACTCAAGACTCAAGGCCAGGAAAGTAATCACTATATATGGGATATAGACTGTGTATTTGGTTACAAATTCAAGATAAACAATTGATAACGGTGCAACAAGTCCGATTGATACAAAAGGTCCCCACTTGCCGGCCCTTAAAGTCTTACAAAGAAAACAGACACTTGCCATCATCAGCAGGTGAAGTATCAAAGTTCCTGCAACTCTTACGGTATGCCAGCTTTTGAAGATCAAAAACAAAGGTGTAAACACAAGCTGGACATGCAGAACACGAAGCTCTGTCGAATAATACCAATCGGTTGTTATTAGCTTACCTTCTTCAGCCAAAAGCTTAGCGAGTACCAGTTCAGATGACATATCCGAATCAAGCAATCCGTTAAACAGATTATTCCGGATGAAAAGAATGGAAAAAGCTTCAATAGATAAAGCTATTATCAAAGAAACAAAGAAAAACAATCTATCTGTATTCTTGTCTTTATTAAGTTCCATAAAGGCTCCGTGATTAGTTTGATGCTTTAACAAGTATCATACATTCGCTTGAATCAGTAAAGCCCATACTCTCATACAGGGGTCTTCCTGATTCGGTAGCATCAAGGCTGACCTCTGTAGCTCCTTTATCCCAAGCGTCATCTATAAGCATCTGAACCATCTTACGGGCTATTCCCTTACGCCTGTAGTCTTTATTGGTATAGACATTCATCAGATGTGCCCGCTTACCCGTCGGATGCGAGAATGTCGGCATTATCCACATATAACTCATAGATGCGCAGGCAATAACACGGCCTTCATAAAGAACAAGCACCGTTGTCTGATCACCGTTAAGAAAATAGTCCCTGGAGCAATTTTCCAGCACTTCATCATACTGATAATCATCATCAAGATCATTGACGATTCTTAACATCTCAAGGCGGCTTTCCATCAAAAGATCAATATCTTCAGGTCCTGCAATTCTGTATTCAAGCTTTCTGTCATCCGCGTTTAAACTCATCTTTCACTCCTCAATATCGAATAATACTTTCTTCCTTCGTACTTTCCGTTGATAAGGAAATAGTCTCTTAAAGTCCCCTCATAAGTAAACCCGCACTTATCGATGACCTTATTAGAAGCCGTATTCGCGGGTCTGACGCATATCTGAACTTTATTAAAGCCTATCTTATCAAATCCGTAATCTATCACTGCCTTGCAGGCTTCCGTCGCATATCCTCTGCCCTGGTACGCTTTCCCGATGCAGTACTCGATCTCGCCGAAATTATTATCAGTATCGACAAGGAAATATGCAATCTGGCCGATGCACTCTCCGGATTCTTTCTCGAACACGCCCCACCTGAAATGGCATCCGCTCTGATAATTTCTGATAAATGTTCCGAGAAACCTGTCCACTTCATCTTTGGTCTTATACGCAGGCTCACCGTACATCCCCTGAATATAATCATCCGATATCCAGTTTCTCATCATGGATTCGGCATCTTCACTTCGAAAAGCTCTTATAAGAAGTCTTTCAGTTTCTATATCCTGCGCACCGCAAAGATTGATCGATTCTGCCGCAGGTGATTCTTTCTTAGCCTCACGAATTAGTTTAACTGCCTCATCTGCCGGGATGCATGCCGCATATCTTCCGGGCCACATTGACTCATTATAGAATCGATAAGTCTGCTCGGCAGTCATATAATCATTCGACCTTGTAGAATTGCAGTAAGCGGGAACGATCATCTCGAAACCGTGCTCAAATCCGCTTTTTATGGTTGCATCCATGCAGTAATCAGTCTGAAGGCCGACTGTTATCAGCCTTTCGACATTCTTCGCTCTCAAGTAACGAAGAAGTCCGCTTGTTCTATTGAAAGCGCTGTTAACATTCTTATCGAATATCCTCTCACCTTCCAAAGGCGCAAATCCTTCATAGATCTCAACAGCCTCATCGCCCATCGAGAATCCTGTACCGGGGCCGTCATCGTGTCGTACAAAGATAACCTCGATTCCCTTTGTTCTTGCCTCTGTAATTAACAAAGAGACGTTATTCTTAAACTCTTCAAAGGCATAGAGCCTTTCATCAGTAATACCCTTCTGAGTATCAACTACAAGTAAGACAATGTTTCCCATCACAAAAACTTCTCCATTCTTATAAGATGCTCATCATCAGGTTCGCTGATTCCGTTCTTGAATCCGTAACCGCACTTCAGATAGAAAGGAACTCCCGTAATCGAAGCAGGTATCTCGATTCTTCGGGCCCTTATTGCGAACTCATCCTGTTCCAAAGTGTCGATTATCTTCCTTCCTATGCCTTTACGCTGATGATCCGGGTCTACAAATATCGTAAAAAGACTGCTCTCATCCTCTTTGCCCCAATAAGGTCCTATTGCACCGCAGCCAATTATCTCACCCTCTTCTTCAACAACATAAAAATGAGTCCATGACGAACGTTCCAGAACATGTTCAGGAGTTTCTATTGCAATAAGCTGATCCATCAGATCTTCGGGATAATCCTTAATGTTAGATATCCTGATAGTCTTCCTTATAAGTTCTGACACAGCATTTGCATCTTCCTTTCTAAATCTTCTGATATCCATCTTTTCCCTCCGTAATAACAAACGGCGCAGTCATTATCCGACTGCGCCGTTTCAGTTACTTATTATCTATAACTATCAGCCCTGCTCGAGTGCGAGTGTAACTGTTGTTCTGTCACAAACCTCTGAGGGTCCGAAGTACTGAATAGCGCCCGGATATGTGAAGCAAGTCTCAACTGCCCACTTATCTCTGTTTGCCTCAAAGAACTTGAACGGCTTGCCGTCGAGTTCTACGAGAGCCTTACGGATAACAGGCTTATCTGCACCGTTTCTTCTCTCGATATTCATCATCTTTGTGATAGGCATACCGCCGGCAACCCACTCATCAGCAGACTTACTGATATTAGAAACCTTGGAAAGATAACCTGTGTAACCATACTGGATAAGCATGAATGCATTGTATCCAAGTGAGTAGCAGTAGTCAGCGTCGAAGTTTGAAGGGAATGCGCATCTGCCCTCGTAACCGAAGAAGTGATGGAGAGCGGAGAACTTGCCCTTGTATGTGCCTGCAGCCTTTCTCTTAGCAAGCTCGTTCTTAACAAGCTCAGAGAAGAGCTTCTCAGACTCGATCAATGAAACCTGAACGTTACCGTGAGGATCTCTCTCGAGGAAGAGCTGCTGCTGGATTCCAACAGGAAGAAGATCGAATACTGCGAAAGCTGAAGCAGAAAGACCTGTCTTGATGAAGTCGTACTTTGCCTGCCAGTCAGGAAGAGCATTGAAAGCTTCTGTCTTCTCGCCTGCGAGGAGCTCGTTGATCTCAGCGATTAAAGCGGAGAACTCAGGTACGAACTCAACAATACCCTCAGGAATGATAGCAACACCAAAGTTGTCGCCGTTAGCTGCTCTCTTCTCAACAGAATCAGCGATGTAGTTTGTGATCTGTGCAAGAGACATGTTCTTAGCCTTAACTTCCTCACCGATGAGGCAGATGTTAGGCTGTGTCTCGAGAGCACACTCGAGTGCTACGTGAGAAGCGGAACGGCCCATAACCTTGATGAAGTGCCAATACTTCTTAGCGGAGTTAGCGTCTCTCTCGATGTTGCCGATAACTTCGGAATATGTCTTAGTAGCAGTATCGAATCCGAATGAAGCCTCGATATCCTCGTTCTTCAAGTCGCCGTCGATTGTCTTAGGGCATCCGATTACCTGAACGCCAGTATTGTTAGCTGCCATGTACTCAGCAAGAGTAGCAGCATTTGTGTTTGAGTCATCACCACCGATGATAACGATAGCTGTGAGGCCATTCTTCTTGGCATTCTCTGTTACGATAGCGAACTGCTCTTCTGTCTCAAGCTTTGTTCTGCCGGAACCGATGATGTCAAAACCGCCTGTATTTCTGTAAGAATCGATGAACTCGTCATCAAACTCTACGAAATCATTCTTAAGAAGTCCGTCAGGACCGCCCTTGAAGCCCAAAAGTACATTAGACTTATCAGCAGCCTTCAAAGCATCGTAAAGACCTGTGATTACGTTGTGTCCGCCGGGAGCCTGTCCACCGGAAAGGATAACGCCTACTACCTGCTTCTTAGCAACAGAAGTATTTGTACCCTTCTCGAAAGTGATCTCCTTCTTACCATATGTATTAGGGAAAAGAGCCTTGATCTTATCCTGATCAGCTACACTTGCAGTCTCAGCACCTTCCTTAACGCAGATCTCGGCTACGCCATTTCTGAGCATACCGGGAAGCTTGGGCTGATACTCATATCTTGCTTTCTGAAGCGGTGAAATATCCATGAAAAACTCTCCTTTGGATTAAAAATTACCCTAAAATAATAAACAGTTTGCACTTAAAAGTAAATGCTTTTGGCTCTAAAAAAAAGAATGATATATAATAAACGCATGATTACAGATTCTCATATGCATACAAAGATATTCAGCACTGACGGCAGACAGACGCCCGAAGAACTTATAGATTCAGCAAAAAAACTGGGCATCGCTAATGTCGCCATTACCGAGCATTATGATATGGACTATCCTCACAAGGACGAGAGTTTCATTTTCGACCTTAAAGAATACGGCAGAACTTTTCCAAAGTGGAAGGAATATTCCGTTTCTACCGGCGGTCCGGGACTTCTTATGGGAATCGAGATCGGTTGGCAGCCGCATCTTAACGCAAGAATAAATGAAACCGTAAATTCTCTGCCCTTCGATTCTGTCGTTCTTTCAAATCATATTTTCAGGGGCAGTGACATCTATTACAGCAAAGAATGTGCACTCATTCCGAGGGAATCAAGAAACAAAGAGTACATAGCGACTTTAGCCCGTATGTGCAGCGAACTTGATAACTACGATATACTGGCCCACTATGACTATATTAACCGCTATGTGGAAGACCCCTCTTCTTCTGTGTTTTACGATGATTGTCCCAACGAATTCGATGCGCTTTTTGAGATCCTCATATCAAAACAAAAGGCTTTGGAAATAAATACAAGTTCGATAAACAAGCAAATTCTTAAGGGTTCTTCTTATGTAATGCCCGATCCGAAGATCATCGGGCGATACATCAGTATGGGAGGAAAACTCTTCACTATCGGATCTGACGCACATGATGCAGATAGGATTGGTCAGCACTTTGCCAAGACCATCTCATATCTTAAGTCTCTTGGCGTCAACGAAGTATTCTACTTTAAAGACAGAAAGCCTGTATCAGATCCTGAATTCTTAAGACTCAGCTGACGATCCCCATGCCATAACATCAATAGGATAGTCGTTAGGATAGATGATGAAGTCCTGATAGTCTTCGATATGCCTGTTTAATTCAGTCACATCGTCCGTGCCGACATAAATGTCAAATATAGCACCCTCGAAAGTATCGTAATTAACGATGTCATCTGCTGAATTTATATAGTTACAGCAGCCGCTAACTATCGAGCAGTTAAATGAAGCTATCTGAGATGTATATATACCTGATGTATAACCATAGTTTGCGCAGCCGAGGATTCTTCCCGCTGACAGATTATCAGCAATACCGCCGCATCTGACCATAGCATAAAGACTCGCCTTGTTATAGCAGTTAATTATCATCGCATCTGTTGAACCGTCAGTAGATGCAAAACTTCCGACATAGTCACCGGAAATTCTTCCGCTCTCTATGCCAAGATTCATAACGACTCCGCCAAGTTTGCCAAACAGACCGACGAATCCGCTATCGAGTTCATTACCGTTGATAGTCAGATTATAGAGCCTGTGACATCCGCCATCGTATATTCCACGGAACATATATCCGCTGTCGAGAGTTCCTATAGGAGTGAAATTACCGCATGAAGACATATCGATATCACATGTCTGCCTAAAGTATGTCTCAAAGAAATAGTCTCCGTTGTTTACCGCATCCGAGAGCTTAACAAGGTCGTCGGCACTGCTGATAAGATAAGGATCTTCATATGTACCGGTACCCTCGAATTCATAGTGATCATTCCACTCACGGAACACCTGGAAGCTTTCCCATTCGTCAACTCTTCCGACGCACCACCATACAATGACACATGCCAAAGCAATCCTTACAAGGTAAGAGAAACCAAGAAGACTCGTTTTTAATACTTTGCGTATATCTATCTTCATAATCTCCATACCTCAGTACCAAAGATAACAACAGCATCTGCAACCGTCTGGTTATATGTGTCATATACAACTATCTCAACACCGGTCTGGTTTTCAAGCTCAATAAATACATCATCGTCATCAAAGAATGTGCCGTTCAAAGAAATAGCCAAATGATGTTCGCCTGCTATTTCCTCGTAATAAAGTCCATTCTCATCAGGATAAAGAATAGTAGTATTACCGCCTCTTATAACCCAGCGCCGCTCATCATACGGCCGGGCACTCGGAATACCGTTGATTCCAAGATACGTTCTCATCTCATCGGTAATATAAGTCAGATCAGAGATGGTAACGAACACCTCATATTCATCAGACAAAGTCACGAGACGTCCGAGATACTTATTTACATCAAAAGTATCAGACAACACATAATTATCAAAACGGTTTTCAAGATAGTGATAATTCTCATCCCATGAATCATAGACACCGCTCTCGTCGTTTCTCCTGTCAGGAAGATCATAGTTTTCCGTAAGATAGTCACCTAAGTATTCGGTAAATTTCCTGTTACCAAAGTGATTAAGATGTCCTAAGTCGGCGAAGTCATAGGAGAAATCCAAACCAATCTCATCATAGTAATTGTTGAAGTCAACAAAATTAACACCGTATTCATCAGCTATCTCGCTTGCATAGGCATAATGAGCACGCGCCCTGTCAGTATAACCACCGTCCGGAGAAACCATAATCAGCAAAGGAATATCGTTCTCCTGACAGAAATCCAGTATCAGTCTGTAATAGTATTCCTCTTTATTAACCATCGGCTCAGGCAGAACCTCTTCCGTAAACTCAGGCTCGGACAAATCTTGTATAAGGAAATAGTCATAAAAGCCCTTCCAGTATTCCTGTCTTACCGAGTCACCAAGGTCACCCGAGATATCGAGCATATCAAGTTCAGGATATCGGTTATGATAATCCTCAAAGAACAACGCGTAATCAACAAAACCATCAGTATCAAAGACACTGGCTCTTATCGACTCAAGCTTCTCCATCCCCCATCTCATACCGTAAACGTTATTAAAGATGATACCGGGAAATGTATTATCCTCCTCAATATTGCAAGCCAAAGCTTCGAGAATAACAAGCTTGGGAGTCTGGGTTTTAACAGCTTCTTTCAGGTAGTAGTAGGAACTCCAGAAAGGCTGAAGGCTTCCGCCGATAACAAAAGACGGTATACCATGTTCATTCCACAATGTACCGGTATTAACATCAACAAAAGTATGGGAGCTTCCAATAACAAGAACATCAACAGAGTTTTCCTGCTGTGCATAGAATGCATCCATCATAAGGTTACCGTCAAAGTGCTTAGGCTTGAGCCAGCCGACCCAGATATTAATAAGGAAAGCAACCAGGAGCAGGAATGCAACTGCACGAATTGCATTCTTTAATGATTTAAAGACAGAAAACAATACTTCTTTAACTTTCATGCCTTCCCCCTTAGAACTGCAAGTATATGAATCCCGATGCATCGAATGCGGGACCGTATATACCAAAAGTCAACACTGCAAAGAATAAAGCAATGATAACTATCCATCTGAACCACCAGGGCTGATCGAGCATAATATCACCGACCGGCTTCTGACTTTTCTTTTTTGCTATATCCATCACTATAAGTGCAAGTACAGCCATAAACAGGATATTGAATTCCTTTTGATCAAGGCCAAGAGTATAAAGACCGCCGTTAAACAGCAGCCAAAGATCAGGCTTATAGAACATTCTCTTAATAAGTTCAACTGCAAGATTAAAATCAGTAACCCTGAAGAATACCCAGGCAAGATCAACGAGAATAAAAGTAACAGCACCTCTTCCGAACTTGTAACCGAAGCTGTCCGTCTTCGCATGAGTTAACTCATTGATCTTCTTTCTAAGAGGAGATGTAACACCGTCTATTACCTGCAAAGCGCCGTGAATTCCGCCCCAGATAATGAAATTGATTCCTGCGCCATGCCAGATACCGCTCACAAGGAAAGTGATCATCACATTAAGATACTTTCTTATCTTAGAGCACCTGCTGCCGCCCAGTGGAATATAAACATAATCACGGAGCCAGGAACTTAATGAGATATGCCATCTTCTCCAGAACTCCTGAACACTCTGTGACAGATAAGGAGCATCAAAGTTATCAAACACATCTATACCCATCATCTTCGAACAGCCCATCGCGATAGTTGAATAACTCATAAAATCACAATAGATCTGTATGGAATAACAAATTGAAGCAAAGATTATCTCAACTGAACCGAAGTTATAATAATGACCATAGACATTATCAACGATCATTGCAATCCTGTCAGCGATAACCATCTTGGCAAACAAGCCCCACAAGATAAGAACAATGCCGTTAGACATCCTGTCAACATTTATTACTTTTACTTCGTGAAGTTTCTTAAGCTGAGGAATCAGGTGATCCGCTCTCTCGATAGGACCCGACATAATGCACGGGAAAAAACATGTAAACAAAGCATAGTAGAAAGGATTCTTCTCAGGTTCAATCTTCCTCTTATAAACATCAATCAGATAACCTGTGGATGTGAATATAAAGAAAGATATACCTATTGGCATCAACAGATTAAAGTCAGTGCTGATAGGAGTGCCTCCCCTTTGCACAATCGAAGGATTGATAAGCTCGATAAAAAACTTTGTATATTTGAAGTAAAACAGCATCCCGAAGTCAGCAATAAGGCCTTCTAAAAGCAGGATAACGCGTAATATCTTAAATCTGCCCTCTGATGGAACAAGTCCCATGATAAGCCCTGTTACATAGGAAACACCTATCGCTGTAAAGAGATATATCGACTGCTCGGATATGGGATTCTCACGGCTCTCAAAACAGTAAAAGAACAGGCTGGCGACAAGTATCCACCAAACTCTTACTCTCGGCGGCAAAACATAGAAAACTGCCATTACCACCAGGAAAAACAATGCAAAATGCAACGAATTAAAAAGCAACCGTCAACCCTCCAATGACGAATTATACTCTATAATCCGTATATTCACAAAACACTCTTGAGATCGTCCAGCCAAAGCACGGCAACCGCATCAGATGGCATTCTCCAATCCCCTCTCGGAGAAAGAGTAACCGTACCTACCTTCGGGCCGTCAGGAAGACAAGACCTTTTAAACTGCTGATTAAAAAATCTCTTTATAAAGGTCTCTTCCCACTTATAGATTACTGAAGAATCAAATTTTCCCTCAAACGCGATATTTGCAAGCCTGAATATCTTAGACGGTTTAAAGCCCCATCTTAAGAAATAGTACAGGAAGAAATCATGAAGTTCATAAGGTCCCACAAGATCTTCCGTCTTCTGGCTGATCTCACCATTACCGTCAGGAGGAAGAAGTTCCGGAGAAACAGGTGTGTCCACTACATCCTTAAGGACCTGTGCTAATTCACCTTCGGCTTTACCTGACTCATAAGTAACCAGATGACGGATCAGTGTCTTAGGTATAGATGAATTAACGCCATACATAGACATATGATCTCCATTATATGTAGCCCATCCGAGTGCAAGCTCGCTAAGATCACCGGTACCGATTACGATTCCGCCGTTCTTATTAGCTATATCCATAAGGATCTGCGTACGTTCTCTTGCCTGTGAATTTTCATAAGTAACATCATGAGTGTTCTCATCATGACCTATATCTTCAAAATGCTGTCTGACGGAAGCCTTTATATCAACTGTCTTAAGGGTTACGCCGTAAGCTTCGGCCAAAGATACAGAGTTATTCCTGGTCCTCGAAGTAGTTCCGAATCCGGGCATTGTAACTGCAATTATACCGTCACGCTTAAGCCCGAGCATATCAAAGGCATGAACTGTAACTATCAAAGCCAAAGTCGAATCAAGACCGCCGGACAGACCTACAACTGCGCACTTTCCGTTAATGTGGGCAAGTCTCTTTGCAAGACCTGCAGCCTGCATGGTTATGATGTCTTCACATCTTGAAGACAGATCGTTAAGGTTGTCCGGGACAAACGGCAATTGAGGTACTTTTCTTTCAAGAACAAGCTCAGTTTCAGGCTCCGTATCAAAATAAACAATACTTAAAGGTTCCTCACTTGTCTCGAAAGAGTTTCTCAATCTGTCATGAGCAAGTCTTTGCAGATCAAGATCGGCATAGATAACGCCGCTTTTACCAAATCCGGCAGACTCACTTAAAACAGAGCCGTTCTCGCAAATCATGCGGTGCCCTGCAAAGACGAGATCCTGTGTAGACTCGCCAAAACCACAGTCGGCATAGATGTAACCTGACACAAGACGGCCCGACTGCATTGATACAAGCTTTCTTCTGTAATCTCTTTTACCTATTACTTCATCGGAAGCAGACAGATTACAAATAACAGTAGCACCCGACATTGCAAGACTTACTGAAGGCGGATCAGCTACCCAAAGATCCTCACAAATCTCGACTCCAAACGTAAAGTCTTCATAGGTCTCATTTCTGAATATGAGATTACCAAAGGGGACTCCCTCCTCCGTCTCATCCTCTCCCTCAAAAGGAGTGAAATAACGGAGTTCATAAAACTCGGAGTAATTAGGAATAAATCTCTTAGGGACTATTCCCAGCACTTCACCCTGTGATACTACAGCCGCAACGTTATAAAGCTTTCCTTCAAATCTGTAAGGCAGTCCGACTACGATGACAAGATTAAGGTCACATGAAGCCTCTACGATATCGTATAGACCAGTCATGGCAGCTTCGATCAGCTGGTTATTAAGAAACAGGTCACCACAGGTATATCCGGTTATGGATAATTCAGGAAAGACCAATAAAGAACACTTCTTCTCATCAGCTTCTTGTGAGAGTCTGATAATCTCATTGACATTAAACTCCACGTCAGCAACTTTAACTTCAGGAGTTGCCGATCCGACTCTGATAAAACCGTCCTTCATAGTCCTTCCTCCGTCAAATCAAGTTCTGTAACTGCCGTTTATCTTTACGTAGTCGTAAGTAAAGTCACAGGTAAACATGCGGTCGTAAGCATCCCCTTCTGACAACTTGATCTGAATAAAGATATCGTGCTCAGACAGGATCCTGGCCGCCTCTTCCTCATCAAAATCAACACATACGCCGTCATGGAAGAACAGCATTCCGCCTACCAGAATATCTATCTTATCAGGATCAAACTTTGCTCCGGAATAACCTACGGCAGTAAGAACTCTTCCGATATTTGCATCCTCTCCGAACATCGCTGTCTTAACAAGAGGAGACCTTGCAACAGAAGTAACGATAAGCTTGGCATCGTACTCATCAGCTGCACCCGTAACCTCGATCTCGATAAACTTGGAAGCACCTTCACCATCAGAAGCAATCTTCCTCGCGATATCCTCTGCAAGCTCTGTTAAAGCCTGCTCGAAAAGCTCATAGTCTTCACTGCCTTCCTTTATCTCACAAGCTCCGGCAGCGCCGTTAGCCATGATGATAACGGAATCGCATACTGATGTATCTCCGTCCACGCTTACTCTGTTGAAGGTGTACTTAACTGCTTTTCGAAGGGCCTTGTCAAGCAAAGCGCTGCTTATGGCGGCATCTGTTGTAAACACACTTATCATGGTTGCAAGATTCGGGTGTATCATACCGGAACCCTTAGCCTGGGCTGCGATGGTAATCTCTTTGCCGTCAGCAAGAGTAATAGTTGCAGCCACTTCCTTGGGAACAGTATCAGTAGTCATCATCGCGTATTCGGAATTGTGTGCACCCTCTTCGTTACTTGAAAGAGAATCAACGAGTTCCGGTACAGCCTTAGTGATCTTATCCACGGGAAGTCTCGAGCCGATAACTCCGGTAGATGCAGTCATTATCTGGTTGTTATCACATTTAAGAAGGCCTGCGATCTTGCCGGCTATAAGGTCAGCATCTTCAACTCCGGCCTTACCTACACCTGCATTAGCCACCTTACTGTTGATAACGATACCTCTAACCTGAACGCCGCTGTTTATGATATCTATAGTTCTTGTCAGTGAATGACCTTTAACAAGATTGGATGTGTAAACACCGGCAACATTAGCAGGGACATCAGATACGATCAAAGCCACATCAAGATAGGATGACTTGGGATCATCCTTGTTTATGTTGGCAGGATCACTGCACTTCATACCGGCAGCAACGCCGCTCGCCTTAAAACCCTTAGGTAAAGTTATATATGCTTCTTCCATATTATGCCTCGTTATTAATGGTGGAAGAGTCTGATACCGGTGAATGCCATCGCCATATCATACTTATTGCAGGTCATGATTACATGATCATCTCTGATGGATCCGCCGGGTTCAGCAATGTACTTAACGCCGCTCTTATAAGCTCTCTCGATGTTGTCACCGAACGGGAAGAATGCATCAGAACCCAATGCAACATCAGTATTCTTGGAAAGCCACTCCTTCTTCTCTTCATCAGTAAGAACCTCAGGCTTCTCTTTGAACAAAGTCTGCCATGTTCCGTCACGCAATACATCATCGTGCTCATCAGAGATATAAACATCGATTGTGTTATCTCTGTCAGGTCTTCTTATTCCGTCTACGAACTTGAGACCCATTACCTTCGGATGCTGACGGAGCCACCAGATATCTGCCTTGTTTCCGGCAAGTCTCGTGCAGTGGATTCGGCTTTGCTGTCCGGCACCGATACCGATTGCCTGACCGTCCTTTACATAACAAACAGAATTACTCTGTGTGTACTTCAAAGTGATAAGTGAGATAAGAAGATCTGTCTTCTTGTCATCAGGAATATTCTTGTTATCCGTAACGATATTATCAAGAAGATCGTTATTGATAAAAAGATCATTTCTTCCCTGCTCGAAAGTAACGCCAAACACCTGCTTTTTCTCAATGGGGTCAGGCTGGTAATCAGGGTCGATCTTGATTACGTTATAAGTACCCTTACGCTTGTTTTTAAGGATCTCGAGAGCTTCATCCGTATATCCCGGAGCGATAATACCGTCGGAAACCTCACGTGCAAGCATAGTAGCCGTAATAGCATCGCAAGTGTCTGACAAAGCAACGAAGTCACCATAGGAGCTCATTCTGTCAGCGCCTCTGGCCCTTGCATATGCACATGCAATGGGTGAAAGCTCACCAAGATCATCAACGAAGTATATCTTAGCCTCTGTCTCAGACAAGGGCTTGCCTACTGCCGAACCTGCAGGTGATACATGCTTAAATGATGTAGCTGAAGGAAGACCTGTAGCCCTCTTAAGTTCCTTTACAAGCTGCCATCCGTTAAAAGCATCAAGAAGGTTGATATAACCAGGCTTGCCATTTAAAACTTCGATAGGAAGTTCAGAGCCGTTCTCCATGAATATTCTTGAAGGTTTCTGATTAGGATTACATCCGTATTTAAGCTGCATTTCGTTAGACATTACACTTTTCTCCTTAAACATTCTTATTAACGATTCTTGTTGTAGCTTCGCCCGACTTAATATCGATATACTTAACAAACAAGGAAACCTTATTCTCCTCGTTAAGACTTGTCCAAAGCATATCCGTGAAAGAATCGATATCTCCTTCGATTCCGATCTTCTCAGGCTCACCCTCAAAGCTCGGAAGAGGATTTCCGTCACCCATATATGTATGAATGAATCTTCCGTCACCGGCAAGAGGATTGTTATAAGCAAATGTGTATCGCTGGCATGATTCGGGGTTGCCGTCAGCAGATTTAAGGATCGACATCGCATAATTGAACTGGCCGTCTTCGACATGAAGAATACCTGAGATTCTGGGAGTATAGTTCGGAGCATCATCCTCGAATTCGCGTCCCCTGAGGCTCATCTCGAATGTCTGCTGCTTATCCATAAGCTCATAGATAGTATCTGTCTGGTCGCCGTTAGTAACGATTGTCTTGTTTCCAAGTACTCTAACCGGAGAATAGATGATAAGGTGCGGATCCGTAAGCTTTGAAGGATCGAATGCCTCTGTCTTGATTCCATCCTCAGTTGCCGTAAATACACGGTTTCTGGAGTTAACGCTTCTTCCCATTATGAAGTAAGCGGTAACAGCATATTTGCCGTCAGCGGACTTACCGATGATGATTCCTCTTCCGGGATAGGGATTGGACTTTAAAAGATCTGAAATGTTCAACTTTTCCATAACTTCATTCCTTTACATATGCAATATTATTTTTTATCTCAATCTTACCTTGTGCGAATAAGCCAATGGCTCTCGGAAGTATATCCTGTTCGCACTCTTTCATGATCCTCTTCTGCAAAGTCTCGGGAGTATCATCAGGTAATACATCCACACACTTCTGAAGAAGTATAGGGCCCTCATCGTAATTCTCATTAACCAGATGAACCGTTGCACCGGATACTTTAACTCCGCGGGCCAAAGCCGCCTCATGAGGTTTAATGCCATACATTCCCTTGCCGCAGAAAGCAGGAATAAGAGCAGGATGAATATTGATTATCCTGTTATTATAAGCCTTTACCGTCTTCTGACCCAAAAGTGAGAGATAACCTGCAAGAACAATAAGCTCGGCTCCGGCTTCCCTCAACTTCTCAACAACAGCATCATCCCATTCCTCACGGCTTGCAAATGATTTTACACTCATAACTACAGACGGGATATTGTTATCTGCCGCTCTTTGAAGAGCAAAAGCGCTTTCATTGGAAGCAATGACAAGAACTATCTTCACATCCTTAAGCTTACCTTCTTTTATCCGGTCAATAATGGCCTGAAGGTTTGTGCCTCCGCCTGATACAAATACAGCTATCTTCATAGGTTAGTCACCTGATGAACGCTCTGTTCAAAATCAACAGGCTTACCTGCAACATAATTACCGTCAAAGCATGCGGAACAGGTGTCGCATGTGATGCCGCCGAGAGCATCCCTGAGGCAGTCAAGCGTAATATAACCCAGAGAATCTGCACCGATCATCTCGCAGATCTCATCAACACTCATACGTGTGGCAGGAAGATCCTTATCAGTATTGGCATTAACTCCATAGCAGCAAGGGAACTTAACCTCGGGAGAAGCGAGTCTCACATGCACCTCGGAAGCTCCGTTATCCTTAAGGAATCTGATGATATGCTTAGTTGTGGTACCTCTTACGAGTGAGTCATCGACAATAGCGATTCTCTTGCCCTTAACAGCTTCCTTAAGCACTGCGAACTTCATACGTACAGCAAGTTCTCTTTGCTCCTGTGTACTCTTGATAAAGGTTCTTCCTACATATCTGTTCTTAAGAAGACCCATTCCGTAAGTTACGCCCAATCCGTCTGCAAAACCCAAAGCGGCAGCATTACCTGAATCAGGTGCGCCGATTACGAGGTCACACTCACAGGGATGAAGCTTGGAAAGAGCCTTACCGGCTTCATATCTGGACTTAAAGACATTCGTTCCATCGATAACGGAGTCAGGTCTTGCAACATAAACATACTCAAAGATACATACTTTTCCGTTCTTAATACGCTCTTCAGAGCTTATAGAATCATTAAAGTAAACGCTTGATACATCATCCTTTGTAACCGTGAGTATCTCACCGGGCTCAAGGTTTCTTATATACTCGGCACCGAGAGCGTCGAAAGCGCAGTTCTCGGAAGAGATCATCCATTCATTACCCTTCTTACCGAGTGAAAGAGGTCTTAATCCATACGGATCTCTGATACCGATCAAGGCATCATCCGTCATGATAACCATGGCATATACACCGGAAAGCTCCTTCATAGTCTTAAGAAGCGCTTCCTGGATAGTATCGGTAATTACTCTGTTACGTGAGAAAAGCGAAAGAACAAGCTCAGTATCGGTGTTGGTCTGGAAGATAGCACCCTGATTCTTAAGCTCCTCCCTTATCTGTTCAGCATTGAGGATAACTGAATCACAACTCAAAGCGACATTACCGACTCTTGACTTGATAACAACAGGCTGAATTCCGTCGGGACCTACGATTCCGTCTGAACCTCTTGCATGTGCCACTGCACATGAACCGCCGAGAGCAGAAAGCGTAACCTCATCAAATATATCGGCTACCATTCCCTCTCTTTTATGAACCATAAAGGAACCGTTATTGTTGATGGCAATACCGGCTGCCTCCTGACCTCTATGCTGTAATGAGAAAACACCGTAGTACGCAGTCTTTGCTGTACCCTCGTCTGCACCTGTTCTGTTAATAACACCGAAAATACCACTCATATCAAAGACCAGCCTCCTTAAGTTTGTCATTAAGCTTTACTTCCTTGGCATCAACCGAAGAAGCGAGTTCTTTTTTGTAATCAAGAAGCTTGGAAGCGACTTCATCATCCTTCAAAGCTATGATCTCACAAGCTAAAATAGCGGCGTTGGCTCCACCGTCGATGGCAACGGTAGCAACAGGAATGCCTGAAGGCATCTGTACGGTAGCATAAAGAGCATCCACACCATTCAAAGCTCCGCCCTTACAAGGGACACCGATGACCGGAAGAATAGTATTTGAAGCAAGAACGCCCGCAAGATGAGCTGCAAGACCGGCAGCAGCGATGATAGCACTGAATCCGTTATCACGTGCATCCCTTGCCAGTGTGGAAGCCTTCTCGGGACTTCTGTGTGCTGAAGCTATGTGAACCTCATAATCAACACCGAACTTCTTAAGATTCTTAAAACATCCTTCCATTACGGGGAAATCTGAATCAGAACCCATGATCACCATTACTTTGTTGTTTGCCATTACCTTCATCTCCTATTGTTATTCGTCTTCTTGATTCCAGTTAAGTTTATCCAATACCCTGTAATAATCATCTGAACCCCATTCATAAGGTCTCGGACAATAATCATTAGAGGCAAAGCTTGTCTGACTGTAAGGAATAACAGTCAGATTATAATCTTCAACATATGAATTTGTCTCATCCATCACAAATTCGCAGGTAACAATGCAGCTGTCAGGATCAGAAAGGCCCGTATTACCGCCAAAGCAGAAGTTAGACAGGCTGTAAAGAATGTATCTGCCGTTATAATACTCGATGGGTTCAAGCCTGTGAGGATGAGCTCCAACAACAATATCCACACCGTGATCGATAAGGGCATGACCTACATATATCTGATCATCGGTAGGTTCATAATACCTTTCAATTCCCCAATGGCATGAAGCTATTACTATCTGGCAGCCTGCAGCTCTTAATTCGTCAATAAGAGGATAAGCTGTCTCGGCTGTATCGCCGCTACCTATCATGTCGATACCGAACATACCGATTTTGATCCCTCTGACCTCATATATTGCAGTCTGATGCTGATTGCTCCAAAGGATACCGGCATCCTCTAATGTCTGCTGTGTCTGTACAAGACCTTCCTCCCAATAATCGTAACTGTGATTATTAGAAAGGTTCACCGCTTCGATACTTCCATTAATCAGTATCTGGACAGATGCGGGATCACTTGCGAAAACAAATTCCTTAGTCATATGGGCAGCGTTCTCATCACCGTACGTGCCTTCAAAGTTAGCAAGCGTCATATCGTCCTGTGATAAATACTCGGCACAGTTCTGAAAACAATACTCATAATCATCGCCAACTACAGCATCAAAGCTTCCGGCAGCACCGCTCCAGGCAAGAGCATCTGCCAAAGTAAGATCACCTAAGAAGTTAACCACTATGTGTTCCGGCGCGGGTGTCGGAGTAGGAGCAGGTGTAGCTGTAGGTTCAGGTGTGGGAGTGGCAGTAGGAACCGCCGTTGTCTCAACAACCGTTTGTGAAGGAGCAGTTGTCTGTTGAGGCAGTATTTGAGGTATGGAACAAGAAGGCAATACAATGGTCGCCGCAATCATTGAACAAATAAGTATCTTTACACGAGATCTGTTTGAATTAATCAATTGATGTCAGCCTTCCTCCGGAATCTCAAAGCCCTGGCCTAATATCAAAGATCTAACGAACAATCCTGACGCAGAAAGCATCTCATCCGGCCAATGAGCCGCAAGCTTCTGTTCGATAGTATAGTTATTGGAATAAAGCCTTAAGGCATTGGAAGATTCTGTATTGGAACTGCCGATAGACCAGTTACACCAGGAAATACCGTTCTGATTCAAAAAATCCATCCACTGATTTGTCTCATCGTAGAAGACTCCGCCGTCGCCCGAATCCCTCGATGTTCCCCACTCAGTACAGAATATGGGAAGTCCGCTGTCTATTGCAGTCTGTGCCTTATCCATAAGGTCCTGACCGTGTGAGCCAGCATAGAAATGCAAAGTATACATGATGTTATCACCGCTCAAAGGATTCTGTGCGGCCTCATCGACATCCTGACTCCAGTTAGGCGTACCCACGATGATAATATTATCGGGATCATTCTCGCGGATAGCCGCGATAACCTCTTCGGCATAAGGTCTTATCGTATTATTCCAATCCACATCCTGTTCAGGATCATCTATTCTTTCACCGTTAGGTTCATTACAAATCTCATAAATAACATTCGGATACTCTCCGTACAACGAGGATATCCTGGAGAAGAAATCAACAGCCTCTTCCCTGTATTCATTCGGATCACCATCATAAAGAATATGCCAGTCAATAATTACATATACACCATGATCGATAAGGGTATCGGTATAACCGCATACCTCCTCAAAATAACGGTCAGGGTCAAATGTATATCCGTTGTCGTTACCTCTGGTCGTCATTGCAAGTCTGATTACAGAGCAGCCCCAGTCCTGAACCAGGGTATCAACCACTTCATCAGTAAAGAAATTATAAGTTGATATGAGTCCGCAGCTGCTCATGCCTCTTAGCTGAACAGGTTCACCGGCCTCATTGACTATAGTAGTACCGGATACACTCAACTGACCGTTAACTTCTACGGGAATATCAGTTACCTGCGCTGTACTCATAGGGCCAATAGAAGGCTCAGTCTCAACAGGTATCTGACTTTGTTCTGTCTCAACAACAGAATCAAAAGTAACAGGCATAGTCGGTACAATAGAGGGTAATGTCTCAGCCGGTAATCTTGAGGAACAACCACCAATAATAAAGGCAACAGAAAGAACTGCAGCTAAGACTGTTTTAAGGCATTTTGACTTCATACAGACCCTCTCGAAAAAAGATAATTCAGTATATAATTTAACTGCATTTAATTCAATAATCGATTAACTCAATATATTGACTGCGATTTATAATAATGTCATACTTTGTTAACATAATCATTTGCTTCAAGATATATAATTTAAGTAGTGAAAATAAAGGAAGTATGAGGTGTAACGGATGTCACGAGTAGACAGTTTGCGTAATAAGATCTTGAAGCTGGCTGCTAAGGGCAAGCTTGATGGACTTATTAAACTTTCCGGTGATTCCGATGAGGCAGTTCGCACTGAGGTTGCCATTGCGATGGGACAGATAACAACATACGAGTCCGGCATGGCACTTATCCCACTTCTTCGTGATTCTTCTCCTTCTGTAAGAGCTGCGGCAGCAACATCAGCTGCTGATATTGGAGCTAAGCACTGCGAAGAGTATGTTAAGAAACTTGCATTTGCCGATTCCGATCCGAACGTCAGACAGATTGCAAAGAGTGCATTTGACAGACTTAAGGATAGAGTAGTTTGACAAGTCACTGGTTTATAATAAGAATAAGGTTGTCTCATTGTTATGGGACAACCTTTTAAGTTTAAGGATTCTTCAGATTGGAGATTAATATGAAAAGAATACTTGTAACAGCAGGCGGAACTGCTACAGCATGGCATATATCCAATATTGCTAAAGAATATTTTAAGGATGATATCGAGATACAGGTATGTGATACCAATGACTCTTATCTTGTTCCCGCGATAGTATCCGCCTCTAAGGTTCACAAGGTTCCTCCCGTAGTATCTGATGATTACACCGAGCATATAAGCCGCCTGATCAAAGAAGAGCATATCGACCATATCGTTCCTTTGATTCCGCAGGAAGCCTATCTTTTTGCCAAAGACAGTGATTTTGTTAAGCAGACGGGTATCACCAGTTCTGCCGCTTCCCTTGATACAACAAAGAAACTTGCTGACAAGCTTTACATGTATAAGACTTTGACGTCTGTCGGAATTCCTACACCGAGAGTCTATAACCTCGATGAGATAGATCCCAATGAACTTTATTTGAGAAAGCCAAGACTGGGATTCGGCTCATTGGGTGTAAGTGTAATCAAGGGCGCAGAGAGCATTCCTGATGACTGTATCTACCAGGAATACTGTAAAAGTGACGACTACGATGAGATAACCGTCGAGGTTTCAAATCTTGATGAATTGAGGATATTCTCCAGAAGGCGTATTGCAACAAAGGCCGGTGTATGCGTAAAGGCTGAGCCTGTTGATAACAGTATTTTCTACCCGTTTATCGAGAAACTCGTTAAAAATGTTGAGTGCCCCACCGCATTTAACGTACAGTTCCTCCGCCACAAGGGCGAATGGCTTATGTTTGACTGTAACTTAAGACTCGGGGCAGGAACAGGTCTTTCAACGGCCATAGGCTTCCAGTTAACAAGAGCTTTCCTTGCTGACATTGCAGGCATCAAGCCTGATGCATCATGGTTTGAAGTAAACAATAAAGCAAAAGCGGTTCTTCGAGTCTATCAGGAGATAGTTGTTCAATGACATTCGTCTTTGATCTTGACGGAACACTGATCGACAGCACTGCCCGTCACTATATCCTTATGCGTAAAATCCTTTCGGACAAAGGAATCAGTGTTGCTTCCGGTTTTGATGAGTCATATATGAAGTACAAGGCCGATGGTAACAACGGCAGAAAGTATCTGACTGATGTTTTGGGTATCTACGAAGCGGATGCAGTTTTAATCCAGCGTGAATGGGTAAAGCAGATAGAGGATGAATCCTACCTTCTTTATGACAAACTCTATGATGATTCTATATCCACACTTAATCTTATTAATGACAGTATCGTATTCCTGACAATCAGAAGCAATGAATCGGGTATAAGGAATGAGATCAAAAGATTAGGTATAGACAAATATCCGCTTATTGTTCTTTCACACGGGATGGATAAAGCTGATGCTATAAAAGATATAAACGATAAGGTAACCGTAATAGGCGATACCGAACTTGATTATAAAGCCGCTATAGATACAGGTTCGGATTACTACATCCTTAACAGAGGCTTCAGAAGCAAACAATACTGGGATCAAAGAGGAGTTATTTCCCACAGCAATCTTGGCGGATTGATCAAATAAAAACACCGGGCATAAACCCGGTGTTTTATTATCATATTAAGCACCTGAATCAGTCAGCAGCTGCAACTACCTTGTCTGAGATAGCAGCCTCATCACCAATTACAACAACATTAGGGTGAAGCTGGAGAATTGATGCAGGAACGGAAGGTGTGACAGGACCTGTGAAAGCCTTTTCGACGATGTCCTTCTTGCCGGCTCCTGTAGCCATGAGGATTACAGTAGTGGACTTCATGATGTAGCCGATACCCATGGTGTAAGCCTGTGTGGGAACTTCATCGATCTTGCCGTTGAAGAACAGTCTTGCGTTATCCTCGATCGTCTGCTGCTCCAAGTCAATGCACTGTGTGTTAACGCAGAAGGAATCAGCAGGCTCATTGAAGCCGATGTGTCCGTCTCCGCCGATACCCAAAAGCTGGATATCAAGATGACCCAATGACTTAAGGATAGCATCGTAATCAGTACAAGCCTTAACTGCATCAGCCTCGAGTCCGTCAGGTACATATGTCTTGTTCTTATCGATATTTACATGGTCGAACAGGTTCGTATTCATAAAATATCTGTAGGACTGATCGTGATCGCCGCCAAGACCTCTGTACTCATCAAGGTTAGCACTAGTTACAGCGGAGAAATCAAGACTTCCCTCCTTGTACATATCTACCAGAGCCTTGTAAGTTCCTACAGGTGTGGAACCTGTTGCAAGTCCGATCTTACAGTCGGGCTTAAGTCTGATCTGTGAAGCAATAAGCTCGGCACAAGCCTTTGAAGCTTCCTCGTAATTTGCTTTTCTAATTACTCTCATGTTCGTCCTCCAGGTTTTCTTATAGGTTTACTCTTCTGTCTTTACTACGATATTGTCCTTATCCTTATAGATAGAGTGATCAGGTACGATACCTCTTACCATGGACAACGGATAGATATTTGTGTGAGGACCTACAACAGTACCGGGATTCAATACGCTGTTACAGCCGACCTCAACATTATCACCTAGCATTGCACCGAACTTGCGAAGACCGGTCTCATAGGATCTGCCCTCACCCTTAACAACTACATTCTTTCTGTCAGCCTTGATATTGGAAGTAATTGCTCCGGCACCAAGATGAGCCTTGTAACCCAGTACAGAGTCACCTACATAGTTATAATGAGGAACCTCAACCTTGTTAAAAAGAATGACGTTCTTAAGTTCTGTGGAATTACCAACGGTAGCACCCTCGCCCACGATAGCAGACTCTCTTATGAAAGCACACTGTCTGATCTTTGCGCCCTTGCAGATGATAGCGGGACCGTGAATATAAGCGGAAGGAAAAATCTCTGCATCCTTGGCGATCCAAACATCCTCACCGACCTTATCATATTCGTCAGGACTTAATGTGGGACCTAACTTCAAGATAAAATCCTTGATCTTGGGAAGTACTTCCCAGGGATATGTGCATCCTTCGAAGATATCCTTAGCGATAGTCTCATCAAGGTTATACATGTTCTTAATCAATGCTGTTTCCATATGAATACCTCTTTCAAATATCAGTCTGCAGCAAGTCCTGCGCCTTTGATAACTTCGATAAGCTGATCTACATACTTCTCGCAGATCTCATCTGTAGACGCCTCTACCATAACGCGTATCTTAGGCTCTGTACCGGAAGCACGAAGAAGAAGTCTTCCGTCACCGCCAAGCTCCTTATTAACCTTATCAACTGCTTCGAGAACAACAGGATTCTCCTGTGCCTCCTTCTTATCCTTAACAACAATGTTCTTAAGGCACTGGGGGAACATCTTCATCTCACCCGCAAGCATAGACAGAGGAAGCTTCTTATCGAGCATCGTCATCATAACCATGAGTGATGTGAGGATACCGTCACCTGTAGTTGCATACTTTCCGAAAATAATGTGACCTGACTGCTCGCCGCCGAGGACATATCCGTTCTGCATCATATTCTCGGCAACATACTTATCACCAACATTTGTCTTCTCTGTATTGATGCCGATTGCCTCGCAAGCCTTGTAAAGACCCATGTTGGACATGATAGTTGTAACGATGGTATCACCGTCAAGAAGACCATTCTCCTTCAGATACTTACCGCAAAGGTACATAACCTGATCGCCGTTGACCTCTTCACCATTCTCGTCAACACACAAGCATCTGTCAGCATCACCGTCATAAGCAAATCCTGCATTAAGACCATTCTCAACAACGAACTTCTTGAGACTGTCCATATGAGTTGATCCGCAGTTCAAGTTGATGTTAACACCGTCAGGAGTGTTATTGATAACATAAACCTTGGCACCAAGAGCTTCATAAACAGCCCTTGCTATATTCCAGGAAGCACCATTGGCACAATCCAAAGCAACCTTCATACCGTTGAAGCCTCGTGTCGGGATAGACATAAGATAACCGATATAACGGTTTCTTCCTGCAGCGTAATCGATAACGTTACCCATCTTCTCACGCTTTGCCAAAGGAAGCTCCTCAATCTGGCCATCCATATAGGCCTCAATCTTATCTTCGATCTCAGCTTCGATCTTCTGACCGTTAGCTCTCATGATCTTAATACCATTGTCATAGAAAGGATTATGGGATGCAGAGATCATGACACCGCAGTCAAATCCGTCTGTTCTGCAGCAGTATGAAACTGAAGGTGTTGTTGTAACGTGGAGAAGGTATGCATCCGAACCTGAGGAAGTTATACCTGCAGACAAAGCATACTCAAGCGTATAGGAACTTCTTCTTGTATCCTTGCCGATGATGATCCTTGCTCTGCCGTCCTCGTGATTCTGACCATAATACCATCCGAGATAACGGCCGATCTGAAAAGCTCTTGAGGCTGTAAGATCTACATTTGCCTCGCCTCTGAATCCGTCTGTACCAAAGTATTTACCCATAAATTACTCCTTGATCTGTTTTACAGTAAAATTATACCAATAAAGTCGAAATCCAAAACATTTTATTCGACAGTTACGCTCTTGGCAAGATTACGGGGTTTATCAACATCACAACCCTTGTTAACCGCCATATAATAGGCGAACAACTGGCACGGAAGAACCCCGAGTATCGGTGCAAATATCTCATCACAATCCGGAATGATAAACTTCGTATCGCATGAGAACTTCATCTTGCTCATTCTCTCAGGGATTATGGCAAGAACTGTAGCACCTCTGGTCTTAACTTCCTTGATATTAGATTCCATCTTCGGTGCCAGATCATCCTGTGTAATCGGAGATACAACAAGCGTTCCGTCTTCGATCAGGGCGATCGTACCGTGCTTTAACTCACCGCCGGCATAAGCCTCAGAGTGGATATAGGAAATCTCTTTAAGCTTCAAAGAAGCCTCCATGGAAAGATAGTAGTCAATTCCTCTTCCCATAAAGAATATGGAATCCGCATTAAACTGAGTGGAAGCAAATCTCTGTATCTCATTTTGCTTACTTAAGATCAACTTAAGTTTCTCAGGGATAGCAAGCAGCTCCTTGTGGTACTCCTGGTACTGTTCAGGAGTAATCTTTCCCAATGTATAAGCAAACTTAATAGCAATGAGATACATACAACCTAACTGTGTGGTATAGGCCTTGGTGGAAGCAACTGATATCTCAGGTCCTGCTGCCGTGTAAAGTACATAATCAGCTTCACGTGCAATCGTGCTTCCGATTACATTTACTACTGCAATAGTCCTGCTTCCCTTCTCTTTTGCTATCTTCATGGCATTACGCGTATCAAGCGTTTCACCTGACTGTGAGATAACTATCGAAAGTGTATGTTCGTCTATGAGCGGATCAGAATATATGAATTCACTTGCGACACCGCAGACAACAGGTATACGGCAAAGCTTCTCGATAAGGTACTTACCGACACATCCGGCATGGTATGCAGTACCGCATGCAATAATGTTTATATTTGTGATTCCGGAAAGAAACTCTTTATCTACCGGTATATGCTCAAGATAGATCCTGTCATCCTTGATCCTGGGTCTTACGGTATTATCAAATGCCTGGGGTTCCTCAAACATCTCCTTCATCATGAAGTGCGCATAACCGCCCTTCTGAGCAGCGTTTGAATCCCATTCAACATGAGAAACTTCATACTCTACAGGCTCACCGTGAACATCTTTGATCTCGATGGAATCCTTCTTCATTATCAGATAACAGTTATCCTCCATGAAGACTACATCTCTTGTGTACTCGATAAGTGCCGTAATATCAGAAGCTACGAAGTTCTCATTCTTACCCAATCCAATAACAATGGGGTTATCCTTCTTGGCACATATAAGCTGATCGGGTTTATCGATACACAGGATACAAAGAGCATAAGAACCGATAATGTCGGCAAGAGCCCTTGATACGGCAGCTTCTATGTCATTGCTGCCAAGTTTTACATAGTAATACTCAATAAGCTGAGCTGCTACTTCAGTATCTGTCTCAGATTTAAACTCATATCCCTTTTTCTTAAGGAATTTACGGAGTTCCGCATAGTTCTCGATAATTCCGTTATGAACTACACAGATCTTACCGTTCATCGACAAGTGCGGATGTGAATTCTCATCAGAGGGAGCTCCGTGAGTAGCCCATCTTGTATGACCTATTCCGGATGAGATCTTGTTAGTCTTGTGCTCATCAAGGTTATATCCCTGAGAGGCAACCTCATCACTTAAGTCGCTGACTCTTCCTTTCTTCTTTATGAGGTTGAGCTGGCCGTCTTTAATAAAAGAAACACCGGCAGAATCGTATCCACGATACTCCAGTGTTTTCAACCCCTTAATCAAAACAGAAAGTGTGTTTCTGCTTCCGATGTAACCTACAATGCCACACATTTGTGAAACCTCCTACTCTGAGATGGCGGTATCGTTCAAAGAATAGACAGTTACCGATACAGATTCCGGAACCTGTCTCTCCACTCTGAAATAAACATCTCTGTCGGCAGATCTGATAACTACCGGCAGTTCTACAACTCCCGTCTGGGAAACAGCCGAATAATCGATAGTCGCGATAATGTCGGCGGGTTTGATCGAATCAAGCGTATCCTGACGTCCTACAATCTCCAGTTCAACGGAATCGATAGGATATGAAACATCAATATTGTCAGGGGTAGCATTACTGTCATAGATGATTGGGACAGTAACAGATGTAGTAACAACAGGATTCGTATTCACCTGAATATACATCCAAAGTCCGAAAGACAAGACGAGTGATACGAGCATAAGGATGATCCTGACGCCGGGACCTACTGTGGAATTATTAGTTAATTCCTCTGCTTTTGCCGTACGTATCTCAAGATGCTCGGAAACCTCACCTGCTGCCTCTGCAGCTGTAACATAAGCCTTCTTAGCCTCCTCTTCAGCCTTCTTCCTTCTGGACTTGGTGAAGATTCTTCTGATTCCGCGCCCCTTCAACAGATTCTCGGAAGATACACCGAGAAGATAATCAAGATTTGCTTCAAGCTCGATAGAGTCCTTCATCTCGTAAAGATTACCGTTAACGGCAATAGAGATCGATCCTCTCTCTTCGGAAACAACCACTACGACCGTATCACCCATCTCACTTGCACCGACGGCAGCTCTGTGACGTGTTCCGGTTCTGTCAAGATTATGCATAGTAACAGACAAAGGAACGTGACATCTTGCTGCGATAATCCTGCCGTCTCTGATAAGAAGACCGCCGTCATGCATGGGAGAGCCTTTATAGAATATAGACTGTAAAACCGAGTTTGAAACTGATGAATCAACCTTAACCACATTCTCCTGGTTAATAAGTTCATCAAGGCGTGTCTTGCGCTCAATAAGGATCAATGCACCGGTTTTGGTAGCCGCCATCTCCTTACAAGCCGTACTTAACTCGTGTATGAAAGTTGAAGATATTCCGTAACCGTCGGAACTGTCCGAGCTGAAGAATTTACTGAATGATATAAAGGAACGAAGTCCGACAGTCTCAAGTGCTCTTCTTAACTCAGGCTGGAAAAGCACAATAAACAAAATGGCAAACACATAAAGCAATCTGTTGAAGATGTAACCTACCATCTGAAGTCCGAACAGACCGCACAGCAGAACAAAGCAAAGAATAAGAATAATTCCCTTGATAAGCTGCCATGCTCTTGACTGCCTTACGAACAAAAGGATCCAATAGAACAGCGCTGCAACAAGAAGTATGTCGACACCATAACGTATAACATCGACCGTACTTCCGAAGAATACGTAACCGCTCGAAATACTGTTAAATAATTCGGCGATAAAATCAATCAGTTGTCCTATTAAAGAATCACTGCCCATATTAGTTTATTTTAACACTAACTTAAGTCTCGACAAAGGGTTTTCGACACAAGCCAGATGCACTTTTTGGGGATCAATGCCATAAGAGATAAGATTATCCGCTTCCTGCTTCATATTCGTAACCGAACCCGCCAAAGATCCGTTCTTTCCGTAATATGTTCTTCCGGACTTCACTGTTACATCAGCATCAGCAAGCTTATACACCCCGTCAGGCATACCGGCACCCCTCATGGAATCAGATATAACTATTAGTCTTCTCTCATCAATCAGCTCGAAAAGCATCCTTAAAACAGTAGGTGCGATATGGATTCCGTCGCAGATAACCTCACAGAATATATCTTTGCGGTCATAAGCGGCACCGAGGACTCCGGGACTTCTCTTCGAACACGGTGACATGGCATTAAGAATATGAGTCACGCTCGAAGCACCGGCTTCAAACGCCTCCATAGCTTTATCATAATCCGCATCAGTGTGGGCTAGTGAAAGCACATATGATGATGAGAATTCTTTAATGAATTCAATACCCCCGTCAAGTTCGGGTGCTACATCGATAATCTTAAGAAGTCCGGGATAGTTTTTCTCTATCCGTTCCACTATTCTCGCTGCCTTTGAAGGAGGCACACAGAAGTCTTGGTTCTGAACTCCGGCTTTTGAAGGACTCATGAACGGGCCCTCGAGATGGATCCCGAGAATTTCAGCATAATCTCCGCCCTCTTCCTGCAGAATACTCTTTGCCTTGGAAACAGCTTCAAAACACTTCATGATGTTATCTTCGATTATAGTCATTGTTGTAGGACAAAAAGCTTTAACCTTAAACTCAGGAAGTCTTCGGGCCATTCTCATAATACCCTCAAAAGAAGCGTCAGAAACATCTTCCCCGAAGGCGCCGTGTATATGAGTGTCGATATAAACCGTATCCGAAATCATACTTTATTATCTCATAAAACAAAGAAGGCTGCCCGTAAAGGCAGCCCTCATTGTTAAGTTTTTATCTTATCAGATGCAGCCCTGAGCGAGCATAGCGTCTGCAACCTTGAGAAGACCTGCAATGTTAGCACCAACAACATAGTTGTTCTCGTGACCAACCTCAGCAGCTGTCTTATCAACAGTCTCGAAGATATTTGTCATGATGCCCTTAAGCTTTGCATCAACTTCTTCGAATGTCCATGAAAGACGAGCGCTGTTCTGGCACATCTCAAGACCGGATGTAGCAACACCACCGGCGTTGCTTGCCTTACCGGGACAGAAGAATATCTTGTTCTCCTGGAAGAATGTGATTGCATCAGGTGTTGTAGGCATGTTAGCACCCTCACCTACTACCTTTACGCCGTTAGCAACGAGTGCCTTGGCAGACTCGAGGTTGAGCTCGTTCTGTGTAGCGCAAGGAAGAGCAATGTCACAAGGAATAGTCCAGATACCCTTGGAACCGTTTGTATCCTCTGTGTACTTAGCGGAAGGAACATAATCAAGATACTCCTTGATTCTGCCTCTCTTAACTTCCTTGATCTCCTTAACAGCATCGAGGTTGATACCGTTCTCATCATAGATGTAGCCGTTGGAGTCAGAAAGAGCAACTACCTTAGCACCAAGTTGTGTAGCCTTTTCGCAAGCGTAGATAGCAACGTTACCGGAACCGGAGATAACAACTGTCTTGCCCTCGAAAGAAGTATTCATCTTCTTGTGGAGGAGGCAGTCTACGAAGTAGCAAAGGCCGTAACCTGTTGCCTCTGTTCTTGCAAGAGAACCGCCGAATGAGATCTTCTTACCTGTGAGGATTCCGGAGAACTCGTTAACGATCTTCTTGTACTGACCGAACATGAAGCCGATCTCTCTTGCACCTGTACCGATATCACCTGCAGGTACATCTGTGTCAGGACCGATATGTCTGTAAAGCTCTCTCATAAAGCTCTGGCAGAAAGCCTGAACTTCGTTATCTGACTTACCCTTAGGATCGAAGTCGGAACCGCCCTTAGCACCGCCCATAGGAAGTGTTGTAAGTGAGTTCTTGAAGATCTGCTCGAAGCCTAAGAACTTCAAGATTGAAAGGTTAACAGAGGGGTGGAGTCTGATACCGCCCTTGTAGGGTCCGATTGCACTGTTGTACTGAATTCTGTATCCGCGGTTAACCTGGATCTTACCGTTATCATCTACCCAAGCAACTCTGAACATGATCTGTCTTTCAGGCTCAACGATTCTCTCAAGAATCTGCTTTTCAACAAGCTCGGGGTGAGTCTTGATTGCAGGCTCAATTGAAGAAAGGAACTCATAAACAGCCTGGAAAAATTCGGGCTCGTTAGGGTTCTTCTTCATAACGTTCTGCATAAGTTCGTTAAGATAGGGATTTTCGATTTTGTAATCCATAAGGTCCACCTTTCTTTTGTCGCTTTTGCAAGTTGCGACGCCTAAAATTTCATAAACTGTTGAAATAATAACCTAATGGATATAAATTTGCAATGTTTAATTTTCAAAAATTCATAATCGAATTAATTTGAAGGAATAGCTGAAGGTTGGGCCTGCTGCATGGAAGCAGACGGCGCTACAGCAAAAGAAGATTCCTGCACATTGACAGATTCTGCAACAGTAACGTTTGTAAACGGATCATTGCGCGTCATATCATCAACTGAAGATATGCCGAACATCTCACCATACTGGGCAAAATCAATGTGAGGCAATACCGCATTAAAGGATATGAACAATATAAGAAGCGTGATTATCATAAGAAGACCGTTTCTTAAGATAATGAGATTGCGTTCCGCATTATGCTTTGAATCAATATGCTCTTTTGTTGTATATCCGATAAGGACATATACCTTATTTATGTCTTCCCTCTTGGGTTTCTTGTTATATTCCTTTATCTTCCTTTGAATCTTATTCTTCACATAGGAAGGAAAATTGCGGAACAACTTGACCGTCGTTCTGACAACGGATGCAAATATACCCGATACCTTATCAGTAAAACTCTTATCGTGACCTGAAGCACTATTCATAAAAACGATTATACCCAAATCACTTTGATAAGTAAAAATTATGACGCTGATGTCATCTTTTTATTCAAAATCTTAATCGCCCGCTGATGCTTCCTGTAACACGAAGACCTGCTCATATACAGTTCTTTGCATGTATCATCAATACTTAACTGCTTAAAGTAACGAAGATACAGAATGCTTGAGTAAGGAGCGGGCAAAGATAGAATCATAAGAAACATATTAAGAGCCTTCGTATGCCTTCTTAAAACACCTGTCGCCTGCGAACCGATATTCTTAACAAAACTATCATATCCCAGGGATACTTCGATAAGCTCATCAGCCGGATCTTTATATCTGCCGTGAGGCACCAGCTGCGGATTAATTACTTTGACCGGAGAGCGGTCGTGAAAATACAGATCCCTTATTACCGTGACTTTATCTTCCATGCAGTCCGTCATGAAATTAACCAGAGAAACCGCCTCATCACCGGTGCACATAAGATCTGAATGCAGATTTTTAAGCCGTTCAATCAATACATCTTCGTACATAATAACTCCAAATAAGAACAAGTGTTTGACAAAAGCCGACAGTTTAAATAAAATAAATACAGAAAATATGTTTGGAGGCCGTTTATATGAGCACCAACTCACATGAAGCAAGCAAATCCGAGAAATCCATAGACAGAGTTTATAATTACGTTAAGTACTATATTAAGGAGAATACATTCTCCCCTTCTGTCAGAGATATATGCAAGGGTGCAGGTCTCAAGTCAACATCTTCAGTACACACATATTTAAAGAAATTAGATGAGATGGGTTTGATTGAATACCGCCCGGGTATGAGAAGGGCGATCATCATCAAGAATCAGGATGATGAGGCTCAAGACCCGACCCCTGCCGATGTGGTCAAACTTCCGTGTATCGGTAAGATTACTGCCGGTCAACCAATTTATGCACATGAGGATTATAGTGATTCGTTCTACGTGAACAGATCTATTATCGGCAGTAATGAATGCTTCCTTTTGAAGGTAAGCGGCACCAGTATGATCAACGCGCATATCATGGACGGAGATTACCTTATAGTAAGGAAACAGAGCAGTTGCCAGGAGGGTGATATCGTAGCTGCCCTTATTAATGATGAGGCCACCGTCAAGCGGTTTGGCAAGATGAACGGCGTGCCTTATCTGTTCCCCGAGAATGATATGTATTCCCCTATTCCATTTAACACGGAAGATTGCCGGATATTGGGTAAAGTAATCGGCCTTCACAGATACTCTATATACTGATCAGTCCCATAACTGTAGTCCTCCTTTTCAGTTTGTAGAGCGACTATAACAGGATTTTTCAAATAACAATTCGTTTTAATTGAAATTTCAGGAGTAAAACCCTGAATATCAATTAGAATTTACTTTTTGATTGCATATTTTGAAATTCTATAATCCGGAATTTCATTTTTTGCAATTATCAGAGCAAAAAAAATCAGGATTCAAGAATGCTTAATATCTGGTCCGCCTGCGAAGACACATTAAGATTACGGTCAATCTTATTTATACCCTCTATGTATCTGAACCAAGTAAGCTGCCTCTTGGCATAATGCCTTGAATTAAGCTTTATCTCGTAAGCTACTCTTTCTATTGTTGCACCTGGTTCATTATCGATAAGCGGAACAAACTCCTTATAACCTATCGCCTGGCAGCATGTTGACTTTCTGTCTATGGGTAGCGAATAAAGATAGCGAGCTTCTTCTTGCAGACCAGCCTCCATCATCTTATCCACGCGAAGATTTATCCTGTCGTACAAGATTGACCTGTCATCCTCATAATCAATTTCAAAAAGTGCAAACGGATACTTGGGACCGCTCTTCTTTGATTCAAGATTACGCTGTGTAAAAGTCTTTCCAGTAGCAAGATAAACGGATAAGGCTCGTATAACACGCCTTGTATTATTAGGATGTATCTTTTGTGCAGCAAGAGGATCCACACTTTGAAGTCTGCTATAGATACCATCTATACCGTTTGCTTCAAATTCTTTGTATAAAGAATCCGCCTCCTCATCAGCCTTCGGGTCGCCTTCAAAATTAATACCATCCCGAAGCGCCGATATATACTGACCGGTTCCTCCACACAGAACAGGGGTTTTCCCTCTTTTAAGAACATCATCAATCGAGTCAAGACAATCCTTAAGAAAGGATGAAACAGAATAGCTTTGTCCCGGCTCCACGATATCAATCATGTGATGAGGAACAAGCTCCTGTTCTTCTTTCGTTGCCTTCGCGGTACCGATATCAAGGTGTTTATATATCTGCATGGAATCGCAAGATATCAACTCGCCGCCTGTTCTTTTACAAAGCTCAATAGCGACTGCACTTTTACCGCTGGCTGTAGGACCTGTTATTATCGGGATCATCATGATCAGACGATCCTCTTAAATCTCTTCTCAAGTTCAGTCTCGGAAATCTTAAAGAAAGTCGGTCTGCCGTGAGCGCAGTGATAAGGATCATTACAAGAATGAAGCTGCTCAATTAAAGATAATGCCTCTTCTTTTGTTATCCTGTCATGCGCTTTAATCGCGGCCTTACAAGCCGTAGTCTGAATCAAAGAAGTCCACACATGAGAAGTTGAAGAAGTCTCACGCTTCATATCCTCGAGTATTTGGGTAAACATAACTGAAGGCTTCGACATTGACTTAAGTCTGTCTTCGGCTTTTGTTGCAACGGGAACAGCCCTTAAAGCGATCTGTCTGTCGCCAACAAGATCGATATCAAAACCAAACTGCTTAAACTTGGAAAGATTATCCGTAACAAAACTCATATCAGATGTGGACAGATCTATGATCTGGGGGATGAGCAAAGTCTCTATATCTCTTCCGCCTTCTTTAATATCTTTCCTGTTCGAACCGAACCGCTCATATAGAACCCTCTCATGAGCAGCATGCTGATCCACAAGAAATACTGCGTCATCAGACTGCATGATTATATAAGTCGCAAACAGGAACCCCACAAACTCTGACGCCATTAACTCGTCTATCAGACTTCTGTCGGAAACGCGTTCTTCCAAAGTTTCCTCTTCGACAGGCTCGTAAATCTCCGCCTCCTTAGAAGGCACGTTCTGTATGTTTTCTTTTGAAGAGTCACTTTCAGTTACTTGCGGCTCGTCTTCGATCTTACTTATGTCAGGCTTAAACTCAGAAAGAATCTTAAGAAGGTTGTCAGCAGCCTTAAGTTCAGCCTGATCAGGCTTACTTTCGCGAAGGCGTGTTGAACGCATTTGAGGCGCATTTGAAGATGATGTCGGTTCAGAAGCTGCTGTTTCCATAACAACTTCATCCTGCTTTTGTCCGAAGACCGCATTACGTATGCCGTGGAGAGCAAGCCTGAAAACAACAGAGTCATCCGAGAATTTTACTTCCGCCTTTTGGGGATGAACATTAACATCAACGCCGCCCGCGGGTACATAAATGCAAAGTATGCAAATGGGATACTTATGCTTCATAACGGAAGCTTTATAAGCCTCGTCGATGGCTGCTGTTACAGTAGCACTCTTTATCGGTCTGTCATTTACATACACATACTGCATGGCACGGTTGCCTCTGACGAACGAGGGTTTGCCTGTAAAGCCCTTAAGCTTAAGTCCGTTTAATTCGTAATCAACTTCAACAAGTGAAGACGCTGTCTCCTTACCGTAGATCGCATAAACCGCGTCCCTCATGTTGCCGTTACCGGGAGTTGAGAGTATCTGCTTCCCGTCCTTTATAAGCTTGAAAGTGATATGAGGATTGATAACAGCAAGCTTCTCAACAAGAGCACAGATATACATGCTCTCTGTCGCATCACGCTTCAGGAATTTATACCTTGCAGGCATATTCGCGAAAAGGTTTGCAACCGACACTACAGTTCCTTTATCAGCCGAGGTCTCGCAATTACGGACGAGTTCGCCGTCTTTGTACTCGATGAGCACACCTGCATCCATGTCAGCCTGTTTGGTAACAAGCGTCACATCAGAGCAGGCCGCGATAGATGCCAGGGCCTCGCCCCGGAAGCCCTGAGTTGAAAGATCATAAATATCATCAGCTGTTTTTATCTTTGATGTCGCATGAATAAGGAAAGACTTCTGCGCATCCTGTGCATCCATTCCTATACCGTTATCGCTAACGCGGATGAGAGATATCCCGCCGTTTTGAAACTCAACTGTTATCGAGGTGGCGCCTGCATCAACACTGTTATCAACAAGCTCTTTAACAACCGAGAACGGACGCTCGATTACTTCGCCCGCTTTGATAGCGTTGGCAGTCTTCTGGTCAAGGACGTTAATCCTGCTCACTTGAATCCTCCTTATTCACCGTATCGATAAATCCGTAAAGAAGATTCATCGCCTCAAGAGGAGTCACACGCGTAATATCGATCTGACGCAGAGCATTGCGGATACTGTCTTCCTTGCGGTAATAGACATTATCGGGATTAAAGATAGAATCCTGTCCGGGAAGTTCTGCTTCATCGCTTGTTTTAAACTCTCCCAACCTTTCAAGTTCCTTAAGGATATTATTAGATCTTTTAAGAACATCAGAAGGAACTCCGGCGAGTCTTGCAACCTCAATACCATAAGAATCTGAAGTTCCGCCTTCAACTATCTTATGCAGGAACACTACACCGGAATCCGTTTCCTTAACATCCACATGGTTGTTGAATATTCCGCGTATACTCTTCTCAAGCCTGTTAAGTTCGTGATAGTGAGTAGCAAAAATGGTCCTCGCATAAAGAATGTTGGGATCAGCAATGTATTCAATAACAGCCCAGGCTATCGAAAGTCCGTCGTAAGTCGAAGTGCCGCGTCCAACTTCATCAAGAAGCAAGAGGCTTCGTGGTGTGGCGTTTTTAAGGATACCTGCAACCTCTTTCATCTCAACCATAAAAGTTGACTGCCCCATCGAGATATCGTCGGAAGCTCCGATTCTTGTAAATATCTTATCGACAAGACCGATATGTGCAGCGGAAGCAGGAACAAATGAACCCATCTGAGCCATAAGCACGATGATGGCTGTCTGTCTCATATAAGTAGACTTACCGGCCATATTAGGTCCCGTAAGCACCATTATTCTTCTTTCTGAATCTATCTTCGTATCGTTAGGTATGAACCTGTCTTCTCCCTTAAGCATCTTCTCGACTACAGGATGACGGCCGTCACTAATCTCAAGAACATCCGAATCATCTATTACAGGTCGTACATAGTTCTCCTCGTTTGCAAGTTCTGCAAGCGAAGTAACAACATCAATAAGGGCGACAGCAGAAGCACTTCCAAACAACCTGTCGGATGCATCCTTAACCGTTTCTCTTATCTTGGTAAACAACTGGTATTCGAGTGCGGTTCTTTTTGAAGTAGCACCTAAGATCTTCTCCTCAAGCTCCTTAAGCTCAGGTGAGATATATCTTTCATTGTTCGCAAGAGTCTGTTTTCTTGTGTACTCCCCGGGAAGTTCAGTTACGCTTCTGGGAACTTCGACATAATAACCGAATACTCTGTTATAGCCAATCTTTAAAGTCTTAACACCTGTTCGCTCGCGCTCTCTTGCTTCAAGCTCCATTATGTATGTTCTTGCATTTGAAGCTATATCACGAAGCTCATCACACTCAGCGTTAAACCCTTGTTTGATAATATCGCCTTCCGTTATAACAACCGGCGGATCCTCGGCAATGGACTTCTCGAGAAGTTCATATATATCCTCCAACGGATCCAGATTCTCATTGATCTGACGGAACAATCCGTGTTCAAACTTCGATGCACATTCTTTAAGGAATGGAAGTTTTGCAAGCGAGTGTTTTAATGACAGCATCTCACGTGCATTAATGCTTCCCAGGGAGACCTTGGAAGCTAAGCGCTCAATATCGTAAAGACCTGTAAGCCCCTCGATCATCTCCTGCCTCTCGATAAAACGGTTAAAGCACTCTTCAACAGCATCGAGACGGGAGTTGATTGCACTCGTTACTATAAGAGGCTCCTCCACCCATTTTCGAAGGAGACGCCCTCCCATCGAAGTCTTGGTCCTGTCTATAGCCCAGAGCAAAGAACCCTTCTTGGCTCCTGTCCTGATCGTTCTTGTAAGCTCGAGGTTAACACGCGTGCTGTAATCGATCTCCATAGTTTCCGAGATCTTGAAGCATTCAATCTGATTTAAGTGCTTGACCTTGCCAATCTGTGTCTGCTCGGCATATGTAATAAGAGCTGAGCATGCACTTAGCATGAGATCGGTATCTTTAAAACTGTCTGTTCCGTAGACCTTGATCAGCTTGTCTTCATTGATCTTAGTGGAAGTAAAATCCCTCTCGGGACGAAGCGTATAGGAGACTTCAAAGGCCTGCTTAAGCACCTTATAACAGGAAGTGTCCTCGAACGAAGGGTTATAAATGATCTCCGATGGTGAATACTTACCAATGATATTGATCAGGTGCTCATCATTGCCGGTAAAATCGAGCTGAGTAGCTTCAAAATCACCTGTCGTAATATCAGCAACAGCAACACCGTACTGGTTACCGACACACATGATACTCATGAGATAATTATTCTTACGGTCATCGAGCTCGTCAGTATCCGTCATAGTACCTGGAGTCAAGACCTGTACTATTCCCCTCTTTACCAATCCCTTGGCCAGAGCCGGGTCCTCAAGCTGTTCACATATGGCAACCTTACACCCTTCGTTAACCAGTCGCGCTGCATAAGTCTTATACGCATGATGAGGAACACCGCACATAGGTGCTCTGAGTCCGCTTCCGCAATCCCTTGCAGTAAGTGTAAGCTCCAAAGTCTTTGACACGAACAATGCATCATCAAAGAAGCATTCGTAGAAATCACCCAACCGGTAGAAGATTATTATCCCGCCCATCTCCTTCTTGAGATCGGCGTACTTTTGCATCATAGGAGAAAGCTGATCGTATGAGATATCGCTGAGTCTTAAAGGATTATTCTCGGTCATTTAAGTTTCACCATCTCTCCGTCAACTGAATAAGGACGTGCACTTGTGAATTTAACATCACAAAGCATTCCCTCGTAGTCATCTGCACTCTTGCCCTCGATCTTAAGACTGTCAGGAATCGTAAAGTTGATAAGATGATTGGACATAGTCCTTCCCGTCAGAATATCAGGGGCTGTAGAACTCATTCCCTCAATAAGTATTTCCTCCGTCTTGCCGACTTTGGCAAGATTGGACTTATATGCAAGATTATTCTGAAGGTCAAGGAGTCTTCCGAACCTTTCAGTTACAACATCATGGGGAATCTGATCCTCCATCAAAGCAGCCTTTGTTCCGGGACGCGGTGAATACTGGAAAGTAAAGGCGGAATCAAAAGCACATTCCGAAACCACATCAAGAGTTCTTTTAAAATCATCTTCGGTCTCACCCGGGAAACCTACAATGATATCCGTCGACAAAGATCCGTCAGGAACCATCTTTCTGAAATAATGAACTGTCTTAAGATAATCCGTAATGTCATACGGTCTGTTCATCAATTTAAGTATCCTGTCCGAACCGGATTGCAAAGGAAGATGAAGATGAGTCTCGATGTTTGAAGAGGATGCCATAATCTCAATGATCTCATCCGATATATCCTTAGGGTGAGATGACATAAACCTTATTCTCGAGAAGCCCTTTATAGCGGAAGCGGCCTTAAGCAAAGCCGGGAATCTGTCACCTTCCGAACTTTTGTAGGAATTAACATTCTGACCGAGAAGCATAACCTCTTTATAACCCTGATATGCCAGGATCTCGAGTTCTTCAATTATCTCGCCTACCTCTCTCGAACGCTCCCTTCCTCTTGCATAAGGGACAATGCAATAGGTACAGAAATTGTTGCACCCGTACATGATGGGAACCAAAGCTCTGAATTTCCTCTTTCTTGCTATTGGAACCAAAGAATCATCTACGATATAGTCATCAGCTGATATATTGACCAGCTGCTTCTTGCGTCTTAACGAATCACGAAGATATACCGGGAAAAGATGGATATGCTGGGGATCGAAGACCAGGTCAACATACGGGAAGGATTTACGTATCTTATCGACATTCTTCTCTACCATGGTCATGCAGCCGCAGACAGCAACTATCATGTCCTTATCGTTCTTTCTGTCTGATTTTATGATACCCAGATTGCCGAACAACCTGTCTTCGGCATTCTCTCTAACGGCACAGGTATTGAAAATAACGACATCGGCGGTCTTATCGCCTTCATATTCCGTGAGTCCCATGGATTCGAGCATGCCGCACAATTTCTCTGAATCAGATTCATTAAGCTGACAGCCGTATGTACGGACACTGTATGTAATCTCACGGCCCTTTGACGCCGATAAACCTGAGAAATATTCACGAAGCTCATTAAGAGCCGAATCACGGTTCTTAAGGTCCTCTTTACCTACCTTTATTATAGCCATTATCTTTTCCTTTCAATCTTAACGATTTATTATACTAAAAAAACTTCTTTTGTTATAATCGTATTTATGAAAAGAATACTGTCATCGCTCCTTATTGCACTAATGATCATAGGTTTTATATCGCCTTTTACGGTACTTGCCGTAAATGATGATCTTGATAACCCAGATGACGGTATGATCTCTCAGAACGAATCATACGGGGATCTTCTAATCGACCCTCCCAATGACCTTCCGGCTGTTACGGGAACCTCATATATCCTTATCGACTGTGAATCAAATACTATTCTTATGGGTAAAAACATTGATTCACCCGTTCAGCCTGCTGCTATAACCAAGCTTATGACTATTCTTATAGCTTTGGAGGAATTGAGTCTCGATGACACGATCACGATAACGCAGCCCATGTATATCGGTATTCCCGAGAATTATTACACGTTAGGGGTAACCGAGGGCGAAGAAGTTACGGTTCGCGACTTAATCTACGCCGCACTGTTAGCTTCAGACAGCGACGCATGCCTTGCTATCGCTATTAAGATATCGGGATCAGAGCAGTTGTTCGCAGGAAAAATGAACGCCCGTGCAGCAGAACTCGGATGCACTAATACGCATTTTACAAACTGTTACGGTAATGATGACGTTAACAATACTTCAACTGCACATGATATGGCAATAATTCTGAATGAATGCACCACTCATCAGGATTTTATCGATATATCGACCACGTTCCAGCATACTATGCTAGGTACCAATCTATATAGTGATTCAAGAGTCATATCCAATGCAAACCGTTTTATCTCGACTCAGGAATACTCCTATGACTACTACATCGGCGGTCTTACGGGTTATTCTGACGGAGTAGGGTATTCAGTTGCCGCCGCCTCTTCCAAGAACGGACGTAAACTCGTCGGAATAATACTTGGCGCCACAGATAACCAGGCTAGATATACGGACATGATCAATATGTTCGACAGCGGTTATTCAGCATTCTCTACTCTGCCTTTGGATCAGGGAGAGTTTATGCCTCTTTATAACGATACGATAGAACAGATTAATTCTGCCCTTTTGGGAACAGACTTAGCTGTTATGGAATCTTCCATGGAGCTTTCCAATTATATAACCACAACTTCTGTCAGAGTTTCTCTCGGAAGCACTAATACAGTAGATCTGTCGCCTGTGGTAATAGACACAACTTCCATGGCTGATCAGAGTTTCAGAATTCCCATCTGCCGTTCGTATAACGACGGCAAGGTTTATATTGTCGGTGTTCTTAATGTGCTCGTTGGGCAAAAGGATAACCTTGTCTCTATCAATCCTGAGAAGCAATCCATCTGGTCAGGCTTAAGAAAAGCACTTGTTACTTTAATCGTAATACTTGTGCTTTTTATCATTCTCGTTTACGCACTGATCATATTCAGAAAGAAAGCCCGTAACAGAGCTTACAAGGAATTCCGCGATAAGAACAAGATGCTTTAATGAGCCTCGTAAGTAAAATCCCTAAGGTATAAGGATAAAACTCTGTCATCATTTGAATCCGGTATTACGGACTGGGGAGACAACGCGCCGGGGACTAACACCTTGATATCACAAAGGTAATCATTCCCTACTTCAAAATCAAAAGCGAAGCTTTGATCATCCATAGAAACCGGGCCTTCGAACACAGTCTGTCCGTTAACTATTACGGTTATATTCTGAACTCCGCCAAATACATTAGCCACGCTGAATGTACCCGTATAAATTCCGGGATTAATATGGAATAAAAGATCCATCTCATTTCCGTAGATAAGCGCCGTATCACCTTCATAACCGATATCTGATAAGATACATGCCTCATCCGTATCCGAACGGTTGGAGAATACGAGTCTGTCAGTATCACGGACAATGTGATAGCCGTCCTCACTTATATTGACATAAGTAAATTCTTCACCGTTAATATTCGTCATATCAAGATCCCTGTAATCAACGATTTCATTATCAGGACCGTATATATTCCACTCACCCGAATCAAGACGGGACGCGGCCTCATTTGTTAACAGTATCTTATGAAGATTACCTTTATCATCAAAGTAAGCAACGGGGTTATCGCTATAGTATGTCTCGACCGTCAGTACTCTTGAATAGAAGATACCTACGGGAGGGTTATAAATCCCTGTAAAATCATTAAGTGCAGTCTTTCCAAAAGGCGTGAATCCAAGGTACATATCAGTCTTGGTAAAAACAGTAAGCAGAAGAATAACAGCAAAAGTCCATATTCCGCTTAAAGTAAATACGGGAGTTGCAATCTGCCACTTAAGATTAAAAGCGTTATAGAATGCCATCAAAGGAAGTATCCAAACGTTATATCTCATTATGTAAGACATACCGCAGTTAATATGAAGTTCAAACGATACAACAAACAACATCCCTGCTATGGCAAGCAAAGTAAATATGGCCGAAGAGATATTGTTGCGCTTGATAATATTGACTATAACAAGACCGATAAAGAACGGAACTATAAGAAGCGTATAAATGATCATGCCCTGATTAGGATCAGTCAAATAAGACAATGCACATATTAGCCTGTTGTCTGTCGGATAAGAACTGCTTCCTACAGATGCAACAGCAGCAACAGGACTGTAGCTGCCAAACAGGATATAAGATCTTATGACGGGAATAAAACCCGGAACTGCAGCCAGAATAACAGGCCAGGTCTTCCAAAGTATCTTCTTAACGGATTTTCCTTCAGCCTTAACCGTGTTGTAAAGAAAATCCAGTCCCAGCACGAAAGCCGGAACGAGCAAAGCAAGATTAGACATAGAAGCTATACTCATCATCAGCATCGATAAAGCAAACCTGCCGTTATACCGCAGCACAAGCGATACAACAACAAGTGAGAACATCAATATCTCAGTGTGAACCCATGTCATATAGAACCAACACGGGTTAACGACCAGGAATATCATCAGCAAAGTCTTCCGCCACTGTTCAGTATCAAGAAACAACTGCACCACAGCACAAGCGGTAAACCAGAAAAACAGGTTCATCATCAGAAAAGCCTTAGCGGGATTTAATCCGGCAACGGAGAACAGACTTCTTAACGGCATACACAAAACAGAGTAGATATAAAAGTGCTTTGCATAAGAATTACCGTCAGAACCCTGTACAAGCGTGATATCCTCACGTGTTCTGTAGATGGTGTCAAAGATATCATTCCCGTAATATGACTTGGCTTCATCAATGTCTTCATCAGTAACAGAAGTCGAACCATGATTAAGGATGGACACGGGCATCATCAGATATTCATAGCCGTCACCCGGAAACTCGTACCCCTCACATCTTGATATGATGCCAAGTCCCGCTACAGCAAGGAGCAAAATAAGAAACCATGAGATAAAACTCAATATAACATCACGTTTAAGAATATCAGTCATTGCCCGTCAGTTCCTTCTTGGCGGCATCAAGTGCCCGTCTTACAGTTACATCCATGTCGTAATACTTATAATCGGCCATACGTCCGCCAAACAACACATTATCAGAAGCAATAAGCTTTGCATACTGTTCATGTAAAGCATCATTCTTCTCATCGTTAACGGGATAGAACGGCTCATCACCTATCTTCCACTCATAACTAAATTCGCAGGAAATTACAGTCTTCTCCTGCGTACCGAATTCGAAGAACTTGTGCTCAATGATCCTCGTAAAAGGCGTTTTGCTGTCAGTGTAGTTAACAACAGCATTCCCCTGGAAATTATCCGTGTCCAGTACTTCAGTCTCAAACCGTACAGTCCTGTACTCGAGGTGGCCCAGAGAATAATCAAAATACTCATCCAAAGCACCCGTATAGACTACTTTCGAAGCAAGCCCCTCATCCTTTACTGAAGCATAATCAGTACCGAGTCTAACCTCAATTCCTGACAAGAGCCTCTCGAAAAGCTTAGTATAACCACCGACAGGTATTCCCTGGTAAAGAGCATTAAAGTAATTGTTGTCGAATGTAAACCTGACAGGAAGGCGCTTGATTATGGATGGCGGGAGTTCATCGCAAGGTCTGCCCCACTGCTTCATTGTGTATCCCTTTATGAGCTTCTCATATATATCTCTTCCGACAAGGCTGATAGCCTGCTGTTCAAGATTAACAGGATCTGTAATCCCCGCTTCTTTCCGCTGTTCCTCTATCTTTGCCTTAGCCTCATCAGGTGTGACAACACCCCACATCTTATTGAATGTGTACATATTAAAAGGCAAAGAATACAGTTCACCACAGTAATTCGCAACCGGTGAATTGGTGTACCTGTTAAAAGAAGCATACCGGTTTACAAACTCCCAAACCTGCTCATCATTGGTATGGAAGATATGAGCACCGTACTTATGTACATTTATGCCTTCTATCTGTTCTGTATAACAGTTTCCGCCTATATGAGATCTTTTGTCGATAACGAGGACCTTCTTACCCGAATCAGTCATCACTCTCGCGAACACCGAACCGTAAAGTCCCGCTCCGACTATAAGATAATCATACATACAGATTCCTCACTTGATCATTCTGTTGTAAGCACTCAGAACAGCCCTGACAGACGACTTGGTCACTGAGCTTGAAACACCTGCACCGAGGAAGATCTGTCCATCCTCCTCACGCTTTATCTCAAGGTATGTGATAGCAGACGATTCCGTACCTGTCTCGAGTGCGTGCTCATTATACATATTAATCGAAAACTTCGTGCCTGTATAGGTTGAGAACGCATCAACAAAAGCATCAAGGAGACCTTTTCCTTTTCCCTTGATCTTAACGGGCTTACCAAGATAAGTTATATCTGCTTCGACCTCACTTAACTTATCCCCGAGAGAATGCTCGGAGAATGTTGAGAGCCAGTAAGGTGTCATCACATTAATATAGTAATCATCAAACAGATCGAACACCTGTTGAGGCATGAGTTCAACAGAATTATCGTCAGTCTCATGCTTTACAACAGTAAGAAAGTCTCTTTGGAACGACTTAGGCAGCGTAATGCCAAAGTACTGCTCCATAACATAAGCAATACCGCCTCTTCCCGACTGGCTGTTGATACGGATTATAGGCTCGTAATCACGTCCGAGATCCGCAGGGTCAACGGGAAGATAAGGAACAGACCATACTGCTGAACCTCTTTCCTTCATCTTCTTCCTGCCCTTAGATATAGCATCCTGGTGAGAACCGGAAAAAGCAGTAAATACGAGCTTGCCGGACCACGGATGTCTGGGATCTATCTTCATCCTGGTGCACTCTTCATATACATCAATACACTCATTCAGATTGGAAAAATCGAGCTTGGGATCAACACCTTGCATCATCATATTAACCGCAAGAGTAACCAGGTCGACATTACCGGTTCTCTCGCCGTTACCGAACAAAGTACCCTCGACTCTGTCTGCACCTGCAAGTATACCCATCTCTGAAGCAGCTACACCTGTACCTCTGTCATTATGAGTATGAACAGAGATCAGAATTGAATCTCTCCACTTTGTATTAGTTGCAAAATACTCGATACCGTCAGCATAGACATTAGGCAAAGTGTACTCGACGGTCTCCGGTAGATTAATGATGACCTTGTTTTCCTGTGTCGGCTGCCATACATCACAAACAGCATCACAGATCTCAACAGCAAAATCAGGTTCGGTGGAAGAATATGACTCGGGAGAATACTCCAGAACATAATTAGTCCCGCTGTCATCACCTTCAACATAGTCCTTGATGATTCGTGCCCCTTCTACGGCAAGAGCCTTACATTCCTCCCTGCCGAATCCGAACACTACATCCCTTTGCAATGTACTCGTTGAATTATAAAGATGAATGATCACTTTCCCGGCTCCGCTTACGGCATCTATCGTCTTCTCGATGATCTCGGGGCGTGACTGTGTTAAGACCTGTATCGCCACGTCATCAGGAATCAGGTGATTATCGATAAGCGTTCTGCAAAAATTATAATCAGTCTCGGAAGCCGCAGGAAAACCAATCTCTATCTGCTTGAATCCGACTTTAATAAGCAGATTAAAGAACTTGAGTTTCTGTTCCATGGTCATAGGAACTTCAAGAGCCTGGTTACCATCTCTTAAATCAACAGAACACCAGACAGGTGCCTTGCTGATAACATTATCAGGCCATTTCCTGCTCTTGATAGGAACTTCTGGTATCTTTACATACTTCTCATAATTCATTATCCGGTCCTCCCGACATAAAAACGACCCTGCGTCCTGTTAGAGACGAAGGGTCGTTCGCGGTACCACTCTAATTCATTCACAAGGAATGCACTCTGCGGATACGGATCAAAGATCGATATCCTGCCCCTCTAACGCTGGGCTTGCGTCCGGACCTTAAGCTTAAGCCGTTCAATCCGGAAGCTCCGAAGTGAGTTCCCTTATCCATTACCCGCTGTCTTCCACCAACCGACAGCTCTCTGTGGAGCACGCGAAAAGGTACTGTTCTTCATCAACGCCTTAATATGAAATTATTGTTATCGTAACAAAGCCATTCACAAAGGTCAAGTTTGGACCCGTTCACCTTTACTGTTAAAATCAACGTCTCCGCTTAAGAAATTAATTTTTCTCGGATCAACGCCCTGTGAGCTTAACATCTCGGAAATAAGGTTACTCTTAACTCTGGTACTCTTAATTACAGGTTCGATCTTGTAGTGGAAATCTCCGACGACCATAGCATTCTTTCCCTCTATCCTCGAATCAATATACGAACTGTCAATCAATACATCCGCATTTCCGTCTATTGATCCGATAGCGACACAGGACATGCTGTATATATTAAAACTCAAATCGGATTTGATAATCTTAATATCCGAATAACCTTCATGATTACCAATACCCACAGACTTCCTGCCCGGTGCATTTAAGACAATCTTTCCATTCGTTATAACTATCTTACCGCCAAGACCGGATCCGATACCGCAGCTCTTAACACCGTTAACTTTGATGTCAATCGTACCATCAAAATCTTCAATATAGATTTCTCCGTGTTCCTTATCAGAAGCTGCACCGATACCAAACGCCTCAACATAACTCGAATCAATACTAAGATATCCGTCGCCTTCGATTCTTAGAACAGATCCCTTGGCAACACTTATTCCACCATGAAGTCTGTTCTCGCCCTTAATCACGAGTGTAACATCAGAATACTCGTCAATATCGATTGCCTGGGCAGGGCCATCACAGCCAAAACCTGCATTCTCGAGTGTAATCCTTCCCTTGTAATTATTAGTCACATTCATCATGATGTTTGTCATGAGTTCAGGTGAACCCGATACAGTGAAATCAATAAATGTTGCCTCTTTACGGCTGACACTTATCCTCTCAATGCTCTGTTCGGATAACCTAGGAAGGAGAATTCTGCCTTCCCGGCCTGCAATATAGCACTTACTGGTACTGGACTCCTCAAAATCGATATGGAATTTACGAATCTGCTTAACGATTTCCGGATCAATCTTATCTGTTATATTTGCAGACGGTCTTGCAGTATAAAAACCCTGAATAAGATCAGCACCCAACAAAATAACGGTCTGAAGCTCCTCTTCAGTCTCAACGCCCTCGGCAAGTGCGAGGATACCATTATCATGAGAGAATCCGATTATGTCTTTTACAAAATGCTGCTTTTGAGGACTGTCCTGAATACCGGACAAAAGCATACGGTCAATCTTAACGTACATCGGCATATAGCGCAGCAGGTTAGTAACATTCGAATAACCGGTACCATAATCATCAACAGCAGTATTAACCCCCATGCTCGTATACAGCTGCTTAATATCATCGAGCTGTTCATCAGAAAGCTCGGATTGTTCAGTCAGTTCAACAACAACTGTGCCTTTAAGTTTCTTAATTCTATCTGCAAGTATCTGTCTGTCTTCATCTGATACTTTCTGACCTGGAATAGAATTAATGAAGACCTTTCTCGTGCCGTCAAAGATATCAGGTCTATGCTCAACTATATCCAGAACATTATAGAATGTGTCCTTCTCAACCTCTGCCAAACGTCCTGACAGTTCTGCGTAGTGTATAAACTCCGGCGGGGCGATATAAGGAGTTGAATCCGGTCTCATAAGAGCCTCATAAGCAAATATCTCTCCATCGGACGCATTTACGATAGGCTGGAAGTGGTAATTGAGTTTGTTAGATTCAAGAAGCTCATTAACACGGAATGAAATCGCCTCTTCTTCCTCCGTAAGACCTGTATTCTTAGCCTTCTGAACGCTTATCTTATTGCTGTTCTTCTTACTGATCGCAGTATTAATCAGTCTCTCAAGGTCCGTAACATTCTCAGGCTTTCCGTTCTCTATGCCATAGTAAAGCTCAATATCCTTATCTATAGTAGAGATGGTATTAAAACTGTCGAGTTTCTGCTTCATCTGCTCATACAGAGCAAGCATCTCGGTATCATCGCCTGAAGATGTAAGCCTCAAAGCAACAAACTCGCCATTACCAAGGCATACACAAACATTCTCAAATCCAAAGAAAATGGACTCTAACAAACCTGCGACATTGATAATGACCTTATCACCTGTCGTTCTGCCATAAGACTGATTGATCACAGACAAATCTTTAACATCAATAGCAAGTGCACTTATGTAACCGCCACGGTTATTCATGAGAGCAATCATTGAAGGTCCGCGCGTCAGGAATCCCTGATAATTATAAAGGTTGGTAAGACTATCCCTTAAAAGACCATCCTGAACCTTAAGATCAGTCTTAACTGCATCATCATTTCTTCTTAGCACTTCAAACCCGATCATACAGGTCCTGATCCATAGTCTGACACTGTCATCTATGCACTTAAGCGGATCCTCGTATCCGATAGCTGTATATCCGAAGATCTTATCGTCGAATGCAAAAGGCAGGAAATAGTAAACCATCGGCTCATTATCATCGTTATACAGATCCGGAAGCATGAGGCTGACATTAAAAGTCACATCAAAATTAACCGTATCACCTGTTCCCGATTTACCGCACTTAATAACTTCGAGCATATCGGTAGAGTATTTATCATTTTCCTTTTCCCATTCCTTATTCAAGCATAAAGAGAAATGATCAAACGGTCTGATCTGATATATGTACGAGAAAATAGTATTCACAAGACCGGTAAAGTTCGCCTGATTTACAACGTCCTCATTCATATGGTTGAAGACAGAATAAACGCCGGTCTCAGAAAGCTGCGTATCCCATACACTTCTCAACATGTAATCGGGTTTTGCACTTTCACAATTACAACCGCAAGTTCTGCCGATAAATAAATCCGCGTCAGAAACAAAATCACTAATCTGACCGCCTTCAAAGAGCGCCACCATATCATTCGCAGTATGCTCACCAAACGCATACAGAGGTATATCTGCCGAAGTTAACGGAAGCGGCGCATGTTTACCCTCTTCATTGCTGTCATAACCGATAACGGCAATATCATCAGGGATCTTGTATCCTTTTGCTATGAGTGTCTTGGCAAGTCCGATAGCCATGGCATCATTTGCACATGCGACAGCCTGAGGAAGCTTAACACTCGGTTTTGTTATTCTCTCTGCGACACTCTCACCGCTTGAATACCAGAAATCTCCGAAGAAGATCCTGCTCTCATCAACCGCAATACCATGATCCGTTAAAGAATCCTTATAAGCCTGAAGCCTCTTCTTGGAATGAGGATGCCACGATTTACCTGTAAGGAAAGCAATATCCGTATAGTTATGAACCTCGATAAGATGATCTATAAGTTTCTTAATAGGATAGTAGTTATCCTGATATTCGACAGGGTAAACATCAGAATCACCTTCAACGATGATAACCTTCCCCTTGAATTCTTTCTTAAGTCTCTTATGGATACTCTCATAAACTCCGGGAGTCTGAATGCTGTCCGCCAGGACAACCACACCGTCAAACTTATCAAAATTAATCAGATTGAAAATTGAAGAATCGCTTACTTCACGTTCCGGAGAATCCTGATACTTCTGAAACATGGAAAAGACGCACACATCCATACCGGCTTCAACTGCAACAGAATTGAACCCCTGTATAAACAGTTCCTGACAATACTCCTCAGGCTGTCCACATAGAAGTGCTAATCTTCTTCTGCTCAAACCATTCACTCTCCGTCAGATATTAGGTAGTCTCTACCAAATTAATTATAACAAATTATCAAACTCATTAATGAAATATTAAGTAAACAATCAGTTAAGGCTTTTTCCTGATTCTGTTCTTCTGAGGAACGATAACGAGTCTTGTCACACAGGAATCAAGACTAAGATCCAGAGCTGATTTTACTGTTGATGCAACGTCTTCAGGATCAAGATGACATAAAGGGTCCTCATCAGCCTTGAAATCCGCATTTCTGTAAAGATTAGTATCCGTCATATCGGGACAAATCTCTATGACCTTTACACCGTTCTTTCTCGACTCTTCAAAAATACTCGAAGAGAAACTTGATAAACCGGCTTTAAGAGCCCCGTAAGCGGCACCGTAAGTATTAGTCTTAAAAGCCGTCACAGATGATATATTAATGATCGTGCCATATCCCCTTCTTTTAAAAACAGGAAGAAAATGAGAAGAAAGTATCATCGGAGCTTCAAGATTTGTCCTTACCATCGTCTTAAGATCATCAACATCTATATTCTCGTGAAGTCCGTAAAACCCTACTCCTGCGCAATTAACAAGAATGCAGGTATTATCAAATCCGCTTACGGTTTCAATCAGCTTCTTTGTATCAGTCACATCGCATTCGATTGTATTGAATGAGTAGTCCGTATCATTATCAAAATGACGTCCTATTCCATTTACAACATAACCTTCACCTGCAAGCATATTGCATATGGCAAGGCCGATGCCTGAAGACGCACCGGTGACAAGAGCCGATCTGTCAGAAGATGTACAATTTTGATCCAAAGCCTGCTCCTTCAAAACGATCTTTCAGAACACCAATCATCCTGTCCTTAAGGTCCTTAGGATAAACACAGAATCCGTTCTCTCTGTCAAACGGAAAAAGAACCGCCGGAGAATCAGGACTGCCTTTCCTTAAGTTCAACAGATAATCCGATGATATCCTGAACGTGCCGATGCTTATGTCTTTGACCTTTTGAATATCTATATTCCTGATTATGGTATCTGCAAAATCATTGTAGCATACCTCATAATCCCTGATATAAATAATAGGGTCAAAACAAAGGCGAACCTTAGCCCCCGAATCAATCGCTTTATTAACAGATTCAATGCGTTTTTCAAGCGACGGTGTATTCTTCTCATACTCCTTTATTATCAAACCGGGAGAAAGCGTGAAAGCGTATATGAGGTTATTACACGGTACCGCATTATTAACGACAGACTTTGTACGAAGTTCAATAGTAAGATCCCTGTTATGTAATGCCAGTTCTTCCCAGACTCTTTGCCAGGAACAGATAGACGACAGAGCTGTTATATCGGTGTCGTATGAAGCACAAAGATACATGGGACCTTCCTTAAGCTTGTCTTCACACTCCTTTATGTACTCATCTGTATTTACAAAGATAACGATATTGGATGTGCCGTACATGCCTTTAAGGAAACAATAGTCACAGTTAAATACACAGTTCATCGCCGACTGAACATAATAAAACTTACCGTACCCGAAGTCCTGGCACACAGGTGAAGCATCAAATATCTTTCTTCCCCTGTTAACCGCGAGTATCAGATTCTTCGACCTGCTTTGTACTGCGCTGTCCTGTCCCGGCCTGTTAAACACATCCTTATAATGCTTGATCCTGACAATAATGCTTCCGGGGAAATGCTTCAGCACCTCATCAGCCATAGGATATCCCAGGGCATCTTCCTCCACATAGATATGGGAAAAATTAGAAGGAAGTAAGTCTGCTGCGCACACGGGCTATTACCTCCTTGCCTTCCTTACGGGATGAAACCAGACCTGCTCCCTCCTGTTCGAAAAGTTCACTTCCGTCAATTCCAATGCTTCGGGCAAAATCCATAAGTTCGCACACCTGGACCTGCATAGATGCCGAAGAATGAAGTTTTTGGTTTATGTCATCGTAACAGGGTGAAGCTGTACTATGATCCAACCCCGCAAGTATCTGATCTATCAGTGATTTTATTGAAGGAAGATACTCATTCATCATATTGCTGACGCCTTCTTCAGTAACGCCCTCAACATTACCGTTGTCACTTACAACTTTGATAAAGAACATTCTGTCGGGACTTATTATCTTGCTTCCTGCCATGAATATAGCCGATGCTTCCATATCATACAAAGTAAAAGGCTCAGGATCAGTCTTAACCCTGTCTACAGTTATAAGATGAGCTTCCGGAAAACCTTTTACTCTTAACATGTCAGGATAATAATCCCTGCCTGTTGATTCATCGGTGATTTTATTTACAAGGAACAGACCATGTAGATTAGAAGCTCCGCATGTACCGATATTGATTATTACATCATTATTGTGTTCACTTCGTGTATTTTTGCCCGGGAAAGTTCTTCCCAAAGCAAATGCAGCATTAACTTTCCCAATGCCCGTAAGAATTATCTTAAGGTCATCTGATTCAAGCTGTTTTAACGGGGCTATCTCACAATTAATGGCTGCAAACACATAAATCATAGGGAAATTATACAACAAAAAACCGGAACCCACAGGTTCCGGCTGACTGGTTGCGGAGGCGGGACTCGAACCACACGACCTCCGGGTTATGAGCCCGGCAAGCTACCAACTGCTCCACTCCGCGATATTGGTATTTGCTTTTGATATGGTGCTCGTGACCGGACTTGAACCGGTACGGATTTTACTCCGACGGATTTTAAGTCCGTTGCGTCTGCCGATTCCGCCACACGAGCCTGTTCAAATGCTCAAAGATGATATCACCCGTTTATCACGGTGTCAAGTTATGTCCGTTTCATTACACATCGCATTGAAGAATTGAAAAATACTATTTTATTTATATAATTTTTATATAGTTTTCAGACAAAGAGAGGTTACGGAATGATTATTGATCCCGAGAATGAAAATAAGAATGAGAATCAGCCCATCGATACAAATCCGGATGAGTTTGTAGATTCTTCCTTCATGATATCTCTTAAAGGAGGCGACAACGCTTCTGTTTCCGACAAGATCAAAGAGAGCGCAGAGGCACAAAGCGGTATGCCCTCTAATGAATTCGATGATCTCGATGATTTTGATTTTGATCCTAACGTATCAGCATTTAAGCCTCTTGCAAATGCTGTAACTAATGAACCTGTGAAGAAGCCCGAGGTTAAGCCTGAGCCCGAAGCATCCGCTCCGGTTTCAACAAAGGCAGCCGACAAGACAGACTTCGAGAAAGTTGCAGATGCAAACGATCCCGCCTTTAAGAACGGTGATGTTGATTTCGATGCATTTACGGGTATTAAAGAAGATAAGAATGTTGAAGACCAAAAGCTTTTCGAGGCAGGCAATGATATTGATTTTGCTGCTTCCACAGCATCTAATGCTTTAGCAACACCCGTTGTGGACGATCTCGAACTTGATGAGGAAGCACTTGCTATCAATCCTTTCGCACCCAAGAACGGAGCAAGCATTCCTGCTGCACCCGTAAAGCCTGCCAAAGAAGAGGTCGAGGCTGCTAATGTTAAGACTTACGGCAAAGTTTCAAGCGGTGTAAACGCATTTAAGCGCGATAACAAGAAGGAAGAAACTAAGGCAAAAGAGCAGCCTGCCAAGAATGAGCAGCCGCCTGTAGTTCCTGCACAGGGTGGAATAATAGGTCAGGCTAATGCCATGAATGCATCAAAGGGATCTCCCTTCCAGCCCCGCAAGAAGCAGGACAATGCACCCAAGGCAGCACCACAGGCAGCACCACAGGCAGCACACCAGGCAGCACCTAAGGCAGCACCTAAGGCTGCAGACAAAGCACCCGCTGTACCTAAGACTAATGAAGTTCCCAAAGCTTCAAATGCACCTGTTCCTCCTAAGGCAGCACCCGCTCCGCATACAGCACCTGCGGCTAACCATAACGCACCTAAAGCAGAGCAGAAAGCTCCTTCTCAGTCTATTTTCGTTGGAGGACCTGCACCCGAACCCGAAGCGGCACCTTCTCCTTTTGTAAACACCAAGGCACCGGCTTCCGGTTCTTCTAATATTGCACCCAGTCCGAGACCTATTCCCAGGCCGAATACAAGACCTGCCGCAACAAAAACAGAGTCAAGACCCGGCGGCGGATATACACCTTCTCATGCTGAGCATCAGGGTAATATTGCTCCTGTTACACAGGTTAAGAAGTCAAAGCGTAAGTCTAAGGCTGACAAGCCCGTTAAGGAACCCGGCAAGGGCGGTATCTTCGCTTTAATCGGTGTTCTCGCAGGAATCTTTGTTGTCTTGTGGGTAATCGATAACTATCAGAACTGGTTTGGCGGAAAGGAAGATACTGTTCCTACACAGGTAACTGCAGTTACAACAGTTGACAGTACTCAAGATGAGACTGAACCCTTGGAAACTTCTGTCGAAGCAATAGTTGAAACAACTGAGGCTACGACTGCTCCCGAGACAGAACAGACCGAGGAGACAACAGCCGAAGAAACTGAAGAAACAGAGGAAACAACGGAAGAAACAACCGAGGAGACTACTGTAGAGACGACAGAGGAAACTACTGAGGAGACTACGGGTACAACACGCTCTTCCGGCAACGAATCACGTGTAAGTTGCAGTTACACGATCGAGAATCCCCGCGTTACTTCTGACGGATTCCATTTTGACTTCGCTATCACAAACAATGGTGATGACCTTAATATCAGCAGATTGAATGAGATCACAATCTCGTTTAACACAGCAGCTGATATCACTTCTTTATCATCGGATTACTTCACATTTACAGCTAACGGTGATAATGAATTCACAGGTACTCCGAGATCAGGTACTCTTCCTGCCGGAGAAACAACAAATATCACGATCAATGCTGTTACGGATGAAAGCGTTCAGCACTTCTACATCTCAACATATCACTTCGATTGGGACTGATGATCAGTTAACAGTATAAAAAAGAGGCTGTCAGTCGACAGCCTCTTTTATATTGCCAAAAGCGTTTTTATCTCCAATAAGTAATTTGACTTCATCCTTGCCTACATCGAGTATTCCCGAAGCAAGTTCGCCCTCTATCTCCTGCTCGGATGGCAAGGTTATGACACATCTTCCCGGCTTAACCGTCGTTATAAACGGTATATGCCCGGCAAAGACTGCAAGGTCGCCGTCAGCGCCTCTCAGCAGAAGCGATATGACGTCACCGTTAAATATCTCGCCGTCAGGAGACAGTACAGAAAGCTTATAAGTCGTCATGCCTGCTCCTGCTTCTCACGTTCAGCCTTGGCAACTGCTTCTTCTATCGTTCCTACGAACAGGAATGCAGACTCGGGAAGATCATCATGCTTGCCTTCGATGATTTCCTTGAAGCCCTTGATAGTCTCATACAAAGGTACATATGTACCTTCGATACCCGTAAACTTCTCGGATACATGGAAAGGCTGGGACAGGAATCTCTGAATCTTTCTTGCACGCTCAACAAGGAGCTTATCCTCGTCAGAGAGCTCGTCGAGACCCATGATGGCAATGATATCCATAAGCTCGGTATACCTCTGGATGATCCTCTGAACTTCCTTAGCCGTCTCGTAGTGCTCGATTCCTACAATCTCAGGTGAAAGTATTCTTGATGTCGACTCAAGAGGGTCAACAGCAGGATAGATACCCTGGGATGCTATTGTTCTCGACAGAACCGTTGTAGCATCAAGATGCGCAAAAGTAGTTGCAGGAGCGGGGTCCGTAAGGTCGTCCGCAGGTACGTATACAGCCTGAACTGATGTGATGGAGCCTTTCGTTGTGGACGTGATCCTCTCCTGGAGCGCACCCATCTCATTTGCAAGCGTAGGCTGATATCCTACGGCAGAAGGCATACGGCCGAGAAGCGCCGATACCTCGGAACCTGCCTGTGTGAATCTGAAGATATTGTCGATGAACAGAAGAACGTCCTGATTCTCCTCATCTCTAAAATACTCAGCCATCGTAAGACCTGAGAGAGCTACTCTCATTCTTGCTCCCGGCGGCTCATTCATCTGACCGTACACGAGTGAAGTCTTCTCGAGAACTCCGGACTCCTTCATCTCGTTATAAAGGTCGTTTCCTTCACGGGTTCTCTCTCCTACACCTGTAAATACAGAAAGACCGCCGTGCTCCTTCGCGATGTTATTGATAAGTTCCATGATAAGAACTGTCTTACCTACACCGGCACCGCCGAAAAGTCCGATCTTACCGCCCTTGGAATATGGGCACAGGAGATCGATGACCTTGATACCCGTCTCAAGTATCTGCTTGCTCGAAGAAAGGTTTGCAAAACTCGGTGCAGGTCTGTGGATATTCCATCTCTCAGAATTCTGAGGTGCAGGCTGCATATCAGTAGGCTCACCCAGAACGTTGAAGATCCTTCCGAGCGTCTCACGGCCTACGGGAACGCTTATGGGAGCACCGGTATCGATTACTTCCGTATCTCTCTTAAGGCCGTCGGTTGAAGCCATAGCGATGCATCTTGCGGTGCTGTCACCGATATGCTGTGCAACTTCTACGGTAAGCTTCTTCTGCCCGATATACATCTCAAGAGCATTATTGATAGGCGGAAGGCAGCCCTCGTCGAAATGCACATCGACGACAGGTCCCATTACCTGTGCTACAAGGCCTTTGTTAATCTCATTAGATGCCATGTTTCATCTCTCCTCACTTGCTGCCGGCACCGGCAACTATCTCTGTAATCTCCTGTGTTATCTTACTCTGCCTTACACGGTTATATTCCAAAGTAAGATTATCAATCATCTCTGTTGCATTCTTGGTGGCACTGTCCATTGCCATTCTTCTCGATGCCACCTCACAGGCAAAACTCTCTTTGACAAGAGAATAAAGAACGCCTGCAAAATACTGCGGAAGAATGTCCTCGAGAAGAACAAGGGGCTCCGGCTCATATATGCCTGCATTCGCACTTCTGCCCTCAAGTCTTGTAAGCGGAAGAATCCACTTAACATGAGGCTCCTGTGTAAGTATCGATACATACTTGTTGTAAACGATACCGACTCGGTCAATCCTGCCCTCACGGAAGTCGTTAATGCAGGACTTACTAGTCTCCATCGCGGAATCGAATGAATAATGCTCCGATGAATCAAACACCCTGACGTAATCGGGATCAAAATCAGACAATTCATCATCTGTATATCTGTCGAATGCCCTCTTGCCGATAGGAACAATGTCCTTGACGCCCATGTCCCTTACCATCCTGAACACATTGGCATTGTAGCCGCCGCAAAGGCCTCTGTCTCCGGCAATGACGATGAGTCTTGTCGAATCCGTGATCTTCTGTTCAGGTTCTTCACTGAAGAATACCGACTTCTGGCATTCCTGACTTCTTGTAAGATCGTCAACTATCTCGGAAACAGCCTTCAGGTACTTTCTTCCCTGCAGCATGGCATCGGTAGCCTTACGCATCTTCGAGGACGCGACAAGACCCATCGCTCCTGTCAGATGGAGCGTCGAGTCAAAGCTCTTTATCCTCTTACGCAGTGCCTTAATATCCTTAGCCATTTTTATTCACTCTTAGTAAGTTTTGCAAGGATCTTCTTAAGAGTATCTTCATCCTCTTTGTCCCAGTTGCCGCTCTTAATTCGAAGCAGCCAGTCCTTGTATTCCATGTTAAGAAGGTCATAAAGTTCAGTCTCGAATTCAGGGACCTTATCAACGGGAACGGAATTCAGATAACCGTTAATTACAGCATAGATGATCGCGACCTGAGCACCTACTTCTACGGGGCTGTTGAGATTCTGCTTCAATACCTGAACGATTCTCTCACCAAGATTCAGTCTTGCCTTCGTATCTGAATCGAGATCAGATCCGAACTGAGAGAACTCCTGAAGTTCTCTGAACTGTGAATACAGAAGCTTTAGCTCTCCTGAAACCTTCTTCATCGCCTTAAGCTGTGCGGATCCGCCGACTCGGCTTACTGAAATACCAGGGTTGATGGCAGGAATGATTCCGCTGTGGAACAGTTCTGTCTCAAGGAATATCTGTCCGTCGGTAATCGAGATAACATTAGTCGGGATATATGCGGAAACATCGCCTGCCTGAGTCTCTACGATAGGGAGCGCAGTGATTGAACCGCCGCCGAACTCGGGTGCAACGCATGCAGCACGCTCGAGAAGTCTCGAATGAAGATAGAATACGTCACCGGGATATGCTTCTCTTCCCGGAGGTCTTCTGATAAGAAGCGACAGGGCTCTGTAAGCAACAGCGTGTTTGGACAGGTCATCATATACGATGAGAACATCCTTGCCCTGCTCACGGAAATACTCGGCCATCGCGCAACCCGAATACGGAGCAATGTACTGAATAGGAGCACTCTCGGCTGCCGTAGCGGATACGACTATCGTATAGGACATGGCTCCAGCTCTTGTAAGGTCAGAGACGAGCTGAACTACGGAAGATGCCTTCTGTCCGATTGCTACATATACGCAGATAACGCCTGTATCCTTCTGATTAACGATGGTATCAAGAGCGATCTGTGTCTTTCCTGTCTGTCTGTCGCCGATAATGAGCTCACGCTGGCCGCGACCGATCGGGATCATTGAATCGATAGCCTTGATTCCAGTCTGAAGAGGAACTGATACGCTCTTTCTCTCAATGATTCCGGGAGCCTCTGCTTCTACAGGCTTAAACCCTGAATGAGGAACCGGTCCCTTGCCGTCTATGGGCTCACCGAGAGGATTGACTACTCTTCCGAGGAATCCTTCGCCTACGGGAACTGATAATACCTTACCGGTCCTCTTTACCCTGGTTCCCTCTCTTATATCTCCCGTATCGGAAAGTATGGCAACTGATACGATCTCATTCTCCAGATTCTGGGCAAGACCTACGCTTCCGTCTTCGAATTCAAGGAGCTCAGTCGACATGCAGTTACGGATGCCGTAAACACTCGCGATTCCGTCACCTACCATAACAACGGTGCCGACCTCACCCATGTCGATGCGGTTCTTGTAACTTCTTATCTGTTCTTTCAGTATATTACTGATTTCTTCCGGCTTTCTGTTCATATCAGGATATCACTTCCTTTAAATTCTTGAGATTCTTTCTGACACTTCCGTCAAAGTGCTTGCCGTCGACAGTTACGGATATACCGCCTATGAGTCCCTTATTGATGACATACTGAGGCTTAATGGTCTTGCCGGTAACTTTCGTAAGTTTTGCCGTAAGCCTTGCCTTCTGCTCATCGGTAAGCTCGACCGCACTTGTTATCACCGCATCGGCTAAATGCATATAGTCTTCATACATCATCCTGAACTCACTGATGGCAGAAAAAAGAACATGCATGTCGCGGTGTTCGCATATTACATTGAGAAAAGAATAGACGTGGTCACAGACCTGACCTTCAAACACGCTTCTCAATGACTCAATCCTCTCCGACTTCGGAACAGACGGGTTGATCAGATAATCTATGTACTCAGGATTCTCCTTAAACAAAGTATCAACAAGATCAATATCGGCGATGACCTTATCAGCTTCATCTGACTCAATCATCAGGGAGAAAAGAGCTATGGCATATTCCTTGCCGTTCCCGTTCATTACTGATCCTCCAGGTTATCGATGAAATCATCGATAAGATTCATGTGGTCATCCATATTGATTTCACGGCCGAGTACCTGCTCGGACAAAGCCGTGGAGACATCTACTATCTCCTTCTTGATATATTCCTGGGCATCAGCCTTATCACGCTCCGCTTCGGACTTAGCCTTACGGATGATGGACTCGGCCTTCTCACGGGACTCGTAGAGCATTATCTCATTACGGCGGTCCGCCTTCTCAACGGCCTCCTTGATTATGGCCCCTGCTTCATCCTCGGCAGACTTCATTCTCGTCTCCCATGAAGACTTCAGCTCCATGGCATCAGCTTCAGCCTTGGACGCGCTGTCGTAACGGGAATCCACTTCCTCCTGCCTCTTGGCAATGACTTTCTTCACCGGCTCGAAAAGGAACTTCCTGAACAGAAAGAACAGAATGACAAGATTAAGAAGCGATATGATAATCTGCCAGATGTTTAACGAAATAACGTCAAGATTGTTCATGTTGATTATCCGATAGATTCAAGAAGAATATTTACGAGTCTTCCGGGCGCTACGAAGATAAGAAGGATAGCAATAACAAGAGCATAAAGACCTGTAGTCTCAGCGATAGCACATCCCATGAGCATTGTTGTGGTTACCGCACTTCTTGATTCAGGCTGTCTTCCGATCGCTTCACAGGCAGCAGCTACCGCATTACCTTCACCGATACCGGGTCCGATACCTGCGATCATCGCACATCCTGCTCCGAGAGCGCATCCTCCCAGAATAATACCGATTGCCAATTCCAACATTTTCAAACACCTCCGTTTGTAGTCTCGATAACTTGTTGTTTTTTCTTAGCTTCCTTTATCCGCTTGCGTTTGAAGTATTCATCCTCCGGGAAACCGCCTGAAACATAAAGCATGGTCAGCATAGCGAAGATGAATGCCTGTAAGGCTCCGCTGAACAGATCGAAATAAATGGATAATATCGCCGGAAGGCCAACCCTTAAGTACGGGAAACCGCCAAGGTAGCCGGGAAGGAATCCGAATATCATCTTAGATACATTAGTAAGAAGATTAGCTATGAGTATTGAAATGATGGAGCCCGACAGGACGTTGCCGTAATGACGGAATGCCATCGATATAGGTGTCGCAACCTCACTTATGATGTTCAAAGGCGCGAGGAAAGGCACCGGATCACCAAAACTCTTGATATATATGAGGGGACCTGCCTTAAACTTATAGTAAGTAATAAGTATGAAGGTCAGAAGAGCCCATCCGCCGGTGACATTGATGTCAGATGTCGGCGGGAAAAGTCCAATCAGAGTAAGAAGAGATGAACAGGCCGAGAGGCCGAGCATCGCAGCTATGAACGGCCCGAATCCCATGAAGAACTCTCCCATGTTGGTCTTAACGAGATTATCAACCGTGTTAACTATCCATTCAGCAATT
>JAILNR010000019.1 GCA_024691325.1 Saccharofermentans sp.
GCATTCATAGAGAATGTGGTGACACATGAAGATTACAGAGGTCACGGGTATGCAGGTGAATGCCTTGATATGGCAAAAAGGATCGCAGTAGAAAACAACTGCTATAAGATGATGCTGCTTACGGGTTCTAAGGATCCGAACACATGGCACTTCTACGAGAAGGCCGGCTACAACAGCCACGACAAGACCGCGTTTATTCAGAAGCTTTGACAGCCCCGGAATAATCAGTTATTATCCGCTTACAGCAGTTCAATTGGTTATTCGCGTTCTGCTGTCGTGACGCCTTGAGGCGGGGTTAATAATGATAAGAACCTTAGAATCTCATCATGAATAACACCGGGACGTATCAAAGATATGTCCCGTGATGTTGTTTGTGAAAGGAGGTTCTTTTTTATGTCACAAAACAACGCATTGGATTATTACGGAAAGCTTGGAAACTGGTCGTTCGATGAGTTCGGGATCCGCACGGAGAGCCTGACATCATGGGTTCTTAACGAGCTGATAAACAAGTTCGCAGATTCGAAGTCACGTATACTCGATCTTGGCACGGGCGGCGGTGAGAAGCTTCTGGAGAGCTATCCCGACTGTGAGGAGATCTTAGGCACTGATTTCTCACCCGAGATGATCGTTACAGCGAGAAGAAATCTTCAGCTAAGCGTAAGAAAGAACATCTCGTTCAAGGTCATGGACAATCTTCGCATGGATGTTCCGGAGAACCACTTCGACATCGTTGTCGCACGTCACACAATTACAGATCCCAATCAGATAATAAAATGCCTTAAGCCCGGCGGACACTTGCTTATAAGAGGAGTCGACAAGTACGACTGCTGGAGCCTGAAGCTGCTTTTCGGCAGGGGGCAGGCTTATCGTGATGAGGTGCCAGTGAGCATCAGAGATTATGAAGCCGTATTAGGCGCGGGGTTCTCGGAAGTGGAGCTGGTGCCGATACATGAGAGGGAGTTCTTCTCCGATGCAGATGCTTTTCGAGCTTTTCTCGAGAAAGTGCCGGTAATAAACGTCTGTGATGAGGACCGCTCGCTGGAGGAGGACAAGCTTCGGGAGTACATAGAAGCCAACACATTTGACGGTCAGATAAGGCTCCTGCGAAATTACTACGGAATCGCAGCAAAGCGTCCTGTACGGTAAGAAGAACCGGTCAAGTGATAAGCGGGGTCTTTTAATTCCTACTATTTGTGGTTGAATATAGAAGGAGAGTGAACGAGCTTTAAACGAGGTGTTTTTGAATGAAGCGAAGTCAAAGACGAATAATAACTTCTGTAACAGCAGCCGTATTGCTCTTTATATTTGCGGCTCCGAGCATGATGAGAAGCGAGGCCGCGCAGGAAGTATATACTGCCCGTCCATCAGTAAACGGTAATCTTCACGTCGAGAACGGGAAACTTACCGATGAGAACGGAGAGCAGGTTCAGTTAAGAGGCGTCAGCACACACGGACTTACATGGTATCCCGAATATATTAATGAGGAGCTTTTCGCGCAGGTGTCGCAGGATTGGAACTGCAACCTCGTGCGTCTTGCGATGTATGCAGATCTGTACTGCGGCGGACAGAAAGAACTGAGCCTTGAGATGCTTCATCAGGGTATCGAGTACGCGATAGAGGCAGACATGTATGTACTCGTTGACTGGCATATGCTCGAGGAGAAGGACCCTAATGTAAATGCGGACGCGGCGTGCGATTTCTTTGAGATGATTTCCGCGGAGTATTCTGACTGCCCGAACATAATCTATGAGATCTGCAACGAGCCTAATGGTCCGACTTTCTGGGGGGATGTAGTTAATTATTCCAACCGCGTTATACCTATAATCAGAAATAACGATCCGGATTCTGTTATAGTCGTCGGCACTCCGGGGTACGATACTGACCTGGGTGACCCGTACATGACTCCGCTGCAGTTTGATAACGTGATGTATGTTCTTCACTTCTACACTGCCACACACCACGAGGAACTTTTTGAATCATTAAAGTCTGCTGTCGATTCGGGGCTTCCGGTCTTTATAAGCGAGTGCGGTCTTTGTGAGGCGAGCGGTGACGGTGTTATCGATCTTGACTGGGCATCCACCTGGTTCTCGTACCTTAATGAGCAGAAGATAAGCTACGCGATATGGAGTCTGTCGGATAAAGACGAGTCCTCGGCATTCTTTGAAAGTGAGTATGTTCCAGGAGAACCTATAACGGATGACATGCTGACCGAGGTCGGTATATGGGTGCGCGCTCTTGTAAGAGGCGAGGATCCTACTGCGATCTATAAACCTGCAGGTCTCATCGCGCCTCAAAAGATAGACAGGATACGCGGCCTTGTCATGTTGTCCCTGGGTTCAGGCGGTTTGGATGAAGAACATTCCTGGCCGTTCCTTGCAGCGGTGGCGGCCGGAGTCATTCTTGTTTTCTCGTTGATCTCGGCGGCAGTAATCGCCGTCGGCCGCAGGAAAAACCATACCTATGATGATATCGCGGGTCCCGATCCCGATGAAAAGAAAGACTTAAGTTATTACCTGGCGCGCGTGTGCATAATCGTCAGTATGTTCTGCACGATAGTCTATCTGTCGTGGAGAATAAGGTGGTCGATACCGGCGGGAAGCGGAGTGGTTGCCATAGCTGCAAATATCATCCTGCTAGTGGTTGAAGTGCTTGGCTTTATAGAATCCATGATCCTGTTCCGCAATCTTCTCGGTAAAAGAAACTATAAACTTCCGAAGATCCCTGATGATGCATGGCCGGAAGTTGATGTATTCATAGCAACTTACAATGAGCCGTGTGAGCTTCTCGGGCGCACCATAAACGGCTGTAAGCATATGAAGTATCCGGATCCTTCCAAGGTTCACATCTGGATCTGCGACGACAACAGAAGATCTAATATGCGTGATCTTGCGAAGAAGATGGGTGTGGGTTACTTTGACAGACCGGATAACAAGGGCGCAAAGGCGGGTAATCTTAACAATGCAATGGCACATACCAGTGCACCTTATGTTGTTACTTTCGATGCCGACATGATACCGAGAAGCGAGTTCCTTCTTAAGACGATCCCCTACTTTGTGGATGCAAAGCTCCGTCAGAAGGACAAGCCTGAAGATAAGAAGATCAAGCTCGGCTTCCTTCAGACGCCGCAGAGCTTCTATGACCCTGATGTATTCCAGTATGCGCTCTACGCTGAGAAGAGGATACCTAACGAGCAGGACTTCTTCTACAGGACGATAGAGCCGTCCAAGACCTCCTCCAACAGTGTTATCTACGGCGGATCCAATACGGTCATTGCAAGAGAGGCACTCGAAGCGGCCGGTGGATTCTTTACGGAATCCATTACAGAGGACATCGCGACAGGTCTTCTCATTCAGTCAAAGGGCTTCGTCAGCCTTGCTATTCCCGAGCCTTTGGCAAGCGGGCAGACACCTCATACTTTTAAAGAGCACATCAAGCAAAGAACGCGCTGGGGCAGAGGCGTTATCGTTACCGCGCGTAAGCTTCGAATACTTACTCGAAAAGACATTTCTCTTGCACAGAAGATAAGCTACTGGAGTTCGGTGGTCTACTGGTACTCTCCTTTGAAGAACCTTGTCTATATGCTTTCGCCGCTGCTTTATGCAGTGCTTGCGGTGCCGGTGTTCAGGTGCGACTGGCTTGATCTTGTTGTGTTCTGGCTGCCGATGTTTGCGTTCCAGGATATTAACTTGAGACTTAACAGTAAGAACTCCATCTCGACAAAGTGGAGCGGTATTTATGAGACATCCGTAATGCCGCATCTTCTCCTGCCTGTTCTTAAAGAGTCAGTCGGAATCACTCTTAAGAATTTTAAGGTAACAGATAAGTCTGGAAGAGCCTCTGTAAGACAGAAGGACTTCCGCTCGATGCTTCCGTTTATTGTGCTGTCAGTTTTGTCTGTCGCCGGTATCGTCCGTGTAGTGATGAGCTTTAAGATACTTCAGATCATACCGACGTTGATACTTCTATTCTGGATAGTGCGTAACCTTTATTTCCTCATAATGTCTATGTTTCTTATCGATGGAAGAGACAGTGATGAAGAGCCTGTCAAAGTTGCTTTCCCGGAAATAGTCACGGTTGAATCCGATCTGGGAAGGATGGACGGAGTTACGACATTAATGACAGAACATAACCTGACGGTTTATCTTGACGAAGGAGCAGCTCTTACTATCGGAACACCATGTACGGTTGCTCTATCCAACGAGAATATAACCGTGAATCTTAAAGGCGTTGTGACCGGTGTCCTCTCATCGCGCAACAGTCCTGCCATGACGCATACGATAGAGATAACAGATCTTGACGGTAAAGAACATGAGTACTGGCAGATCCTGTACGACCGTGTTCCTACTCTTCCCCAGTCCCTTTCAAGAGATACGGGATTATTCCGTTATTTATGGACAAATATAGCACGTAGACTTGCAGGCACGGCAAGAGCGTAATAGTCAAGCAACAAATTGAGGCAAATCTGTTGCTTAAGCAACATTTACAAGGAACTTTGATTATTGGTTCGGGCTCTCGTATGCCCGATAATGTCATTGTAAGCGAGATTTCCATTAAGGAGGGCAATACAATGACACAGAACAAGGTTTTGACTGCGGAATTCCTTGAAAAGGTCCTCGGCGGAGTGAGTGGTGATCGTACGCTTATGGGATACGATATTACCGATGAAGAGGCAAAGATGATCGACCAGTCTAATAAGATTGTCGAGATCAGAAGCAAAAAGTTCCGTGCGGGAGAAATCTCTGAGGATTCCATGAATGAAGCAAGAGGCTTCCTCACGGCTTTGGTATACAGGATTCTGTGGCGCCACGGTGCCAGGAATATTACTAACCCGTGTGCATAACGGCTTTCATGGTTAAGATAAACATGAGAAAAGCCGTTGCATTAATAATCTCTATCGTTCTTCTTCTTAGTACAGGGTGCTCCCATTTGGAAGCACTCTTTACTGACGAAAGTTACAAGGATTTGCTGTTCAATCCCGGTTTTGTTCATTTGATTGATATACATCTTGACGGAGATGATTGGACTGAGATTCATGAAGAACCGATGTCGGGGTATACATACGAGGCAAACATCACTATCGATGATGAGTATACACATAGAGTCGGTTTTTCAACCAAAGATGATGATCCGGTATTACAGCAGGTGGTTGAATCGGGCAGCAGCAAATTCTCTTATGATATAGACTTTGACGGTTTTATCGACGGACAAAGCTGGCATGGTCTGGATCAGTTTTACCTTCTTAACATGTACGGTGATGCTACATGTATGAAGGACTATATAACTTACAACATGTTCAGAAGGGTGGGTGTTCCCTCGCCGCTCGCAAGCTATGTTTGGCTCAAGGTAAATGGAGAGATCCAGGGGCTTTACCTTGCGGTAGAAGACATTAACATGTCTTTTATCAACAGATGCTTCGACGGCGAGGGTTCTTTGTATAGACCTGAGAAGGCCTTCAGTCTTTATGTCAGCAATGTTAAAGGAGCTGATCTTGTGTTCATGGGGAATGCTCCGGAGTTTTATTCGGATATTTTTGACCATGACATATTGATCCAGGATACTCGTTCCAGGGATCGTGTTATAAAGTGTCTTCAAAAGATCCAGCAGAACGATGATCTTGAGAATGCGTTGGACACCGATGAACTGATAGCCTATTTTACGGTCAATAATTTTGTCGTTAACTACGACGGTTATACCGGAGAACTGATCCATAATTTCTATCTTTATGAGGATGATGGCTGCCTGGCCATGATTCCTTGGGATTACGATCAGATATTCGGCAGCTTCCCGGATGATTACACGCTCTGCCAGAATCAGAGTTCGAAGATTATTAATCAGGGAATAGATTCACCTCTTGATAACAGGTTTTCTGATTCGCGTCCGATGTGGGGCTGGATTGTTTCTAACGATGAGTATCTTAATAAGTATCACGAGACCATGGGTGTATTAATTGAGGAATACTTTGATTCGGGTGCATTCGAAGCCGAGACAAGTGCTGTTTACGATATGATCCTGCCCTATGTTCAGTGTGATCCTGCATCTTTCTGTACGGTTAATTGCTTCGACAGTGCGTTCCATATGTTCAGGCGTGCCGCTTTACTGAGATCAGTTAGCGTAAAAAGGCAGCTTGAAGGATCGCTTGCGACAGTAACTGATGAGCAGAAAAAAGAGGACAGAGTTGACGTTTCCCCGATAAGTCTTGCAGATTTTACCCATTAAAGTAAGCCACGGATAACTAATGGAAACAAACTGTGAATAAGTTTGTATTCTCCCCCAATTGTCTAAAAAAAATATATATAATAATGATTGTCGGGAGAGTATGAGTGTGGAAAATCTTAATGCTGACACCAAAACCACAAAAGTAGCCACAAGGGCCAGGGGCTTGATGCGTCCCCGAGTCTGGGTGCTTATCGTGTGCGGTACAGCGCTCAACTTCATTCTCTCATCCATCGTAAGACAGACAAATCTTCCTTTTTACATAGATAATGTCGGTTCGATCATAACCACTGCTTTGGGCGGCATCCTCCCGGGTGTTATAACAGCTCTTTGTACGAATCTTTTGAACTTCGCGGTTGACGGTGAGTCTATATTCTATGCTTCGCTCAGCGTTCTTATCGCGATGGTTACAGGAGCATTCTTCGAGAGCAAAAGGATCAAGACTTTCCGTGGAAAGATTATTTACATACTTATCATCGCTTTCATAGGAGGAGGAATAGGCTCACTTATTACCTGGTTCCTCTATGGTGAACCGTCTGCTGCACCTATGATCGTAGCCATAACTGATTGGCTCAGCGCCACATTCGGTATGGGCGAGTTCGCGTGCCATATTATATCCACTTTCGTTACTGACATAATCGACAAGACCATAACTGTTGCCATCGCGTTAAGCATAATGCAGGTTATGCCTGAAAGCTTCAAGAGGACATTTAAGGTCACGGGCTGGAGGCATATGCGCATCAGCCACAAGGATCAGCGTAAGGTCCTCGATAACATAAGAGGCAGGATCTCAATTGGTGCAAGAACCATCTTCATAGTTGTTATATCAGGATGTCTTATGGCCGCGATCATCACAGTCTTTGCATTAATTAATTACCGTGATAAGACGCGTGAGCAGATAGCTGCTAATGCAAGACAGATCGCTTTTATAGCCGCGAACGAGATAGACCCTGAGAGAGTAGATGATTATATAAGATACGGATACGAAGCTGAAGGGTATACAGAGATAAGAGAGAATCTGTATTCCATCATGAACAGCTCTGATGACATACAGTTCCTGTACGCTTACAGACCTGAAGCAAACGGATGCCGTGTCGTATTTGATCTTGATGCAACACTTCCTGACGGTACATTTGTTCCGGGTGTTGCTCCGGGTTCACTTGTCGATTATGAAGTGGAATTTGTCAATTATAAAGACCAGCTTCTTGCGGGGCAGGAAGTTCCAACTTTGGAAGTCCATGACCAGTATGGAGAATATCTCATGCATTACCATCCTTTGTTTGACAAGGACGGCAATCTGGTTTGTTATGTCATCTCAAACATCAAGTGCTCCACTATCAGCGAGAACACAAGAGATTTTATCGGGCGCGTAATACTGCTTTTCGCAGGGTTCCTCCTGCTCATCGTAATAATGGGTGTGTGGATTGCAAGGTACCGTATTCTCCTGCCGATTGCGGCCATGACGAGGTTTGCGGATGAAGTCGCATTTATGGATGATGAGAACTACGGCGAGAAACTTAAGAAGATAGAGAGCCTTGATATACATACGGGAGACGAGCTTGAACTTCTGTATAAAGCAATCTGCAAATTAACGAGCGATACTGTAGCCCAGACCACGGATATTAAGAATAAGTCCGAGGAGATCTCGAAGATGCAGACGGGACTTATCATCACCATGGCGGACATGGTTGAGTCGAGGGACTCCGATACCGGAGCTCATGTACAGAAGACAGCCGCATATGTAAGACTCATACTTGAGGGGTTGAAACGTAACGGTTACTACACCGAGAAGATCACTGACAGGTATATCAGGGATGTTGAGATGAGTGCACCTCTGCATGATGTAGGTAAGATAGCGATTTCCGATACCGTTCTTAACAAGCCCGGCAAGCTTACGGACGAGGAGTTCGCGATAATGAAGACGCATACGACCGAGGGCCGCAAGATGATCGAGAGTGCGATAAGCAAGGTCGAGGGTGACACTTACCTTAAGGAGGCCCGTAACATGGCTGGTTACCATCACGAGAGATGGGACGGCAAAGGATATCCCGAAGGCCTTCACGGCGAGGTTATCCCTCTTTCCGCACGTGTCATGGCGGTTGCGGATGTATTTGATGCTCTCGTCTCGCCCCGTGTTTATAAGCCTGCATTCCCTCTCGAAAAGGCGCTGTCAATCATCAAAGAGGGTGCGGGAACACAGTTTGATCCCAAGTGTGTAGAGGTGTTCATCGAGTCCATCGATGAAGCAGTGAAGATTATGAATAAGTATAAGGAGGAAGGATGAAGCGGTTTGGGCTTAAAACATGCATCACTTTGATCCTCCTTGCCCTGTGTATATCAGGCATGAGTATGGTGTCGTATGCAAGGTCGGAGCAGACCGGCTATGACATGACGGGCGGCGGTTATGCCGTTACGGGACAGATTCCCGGTGTCGGTTATTCGGCTCAGCTTTATGATGCGACTAACGGACTTCCCACCTCAGAGGCAAACTGCGTACTGGCTGCAAGGAACGGCTACATCTGGATCGGCGGCTACAGCGGAATCATGAGGTTTGACGGCAACGAGTTCGAGCGAATAACTTCGGTCGAAGGTCTTACCAGCGGGCGAGCTATTTTCGAGGATAGGCAGGGAAGGATCTGGGTTGCCACGAATGATAACGGCGTCGTAGTTATTAGCGGTTCTTCGAGCAGACATTACACGAAGGCGGACGGACTTCCCTCTGCTTCTATCAGATGCTTCGCGCAGGACAGTAATGGCACGGTCTATGTAGGAACGACATCCGGCCTCGTTTGGATCGGTTCTGATATGAACGTATATCCTATTAATGATGACCGTATTAATCACGAGAGAATCATTAATCTTGTTTCCGATACAAACGGTGAAGTCTACGGTGTCACCAAGAACGGTGCCGTATTCCAGGTCAATGAGGGCGGCCTTATCGGCTATTACGACAGCGGAACGCTCGGTATAGCTAAGATCAACTGCATTATTGCCGACCCGGAAAACCCGGGAGAGCTCTACATAGGAACATCTCTTGATACTGTATATCACGGCAGCTTCGGTGCAGGTGCATCAGATCTTGAGAGGATCGATCTCGATGGCATTGAAGATATAGGCTGTATGTATTACGGATGCGGACGTCTTTGGCTTGCAAGCGGCAACGTAATCGGTTTCCTTAACGAGAACAATGAGTTCGTAGCTCTCGAGAATATACCGGCGAACGATGCGTTCGAGATGATAACGTCCGATTATCAGGGCAATATCTGGATAGCCTCGTCAAGATACGGCGTCATGAAGATAACGTCGAACAATTTCCTTAACTACACTCATGTTGCCGGAATTGAAGATCAGGTTGTTAATGCGACATGTATCAATGATGGTCTTCTTTATATCGGAACAGATAACGGACTTCATATCATTAATGATTCGGATGCTGAGGTAACGAATAATGTGACCTCATATCTTGAAGGCGTAAGGATCCGAGATATAGAAAGAGACGGCGGCGGCAATGTATGGTTCTCCACATTTACGGAGAATATGGGGCTTGTCTGTCTTACCTCGGGCGGACAGATCGTGGACTTCACAACGGATAACGGTCTTCCCAATAACCAGGTAAGATGTACGTCCGTGACATCTGACGGAGATGTGCTCGTTGCTACTAATGACGGTATTGCGGTTATCAGGGATATGCAGGTCGTACGAACATACGGCGAGAGTGACGGAATCGACAATACGACTATCCTGACGGTAAGCGAAGGTGATGACGGAACGATCCTCGCAGGATCAGACGGCGGCGGAATGTATATCATAAGCGATGAGGAAGTAACTGAACTCGGAGCTGTGGATGGACTTACGAGTGAAGTTATCATGAGAATCAGGAAAGATGAGGACAGAGGTCTTTACTGGATAGTTACGTCGAACTCGATAGAGTATATGAAAGACGGCGTTATAACCAATGTATCCACATTCCCGTATAGCAATAACTTTGAGATTATTCCTGACAGTAATGACAATCTGTGGGTTCTATCTTCTCAAGGTGTTTATGTTGTAAGTGCATCAGATGTGATTAACGATTCCATCGAGGATTACAGGCTTTACGATGTGTTTAACGGGCTTACGAGTGTTCCGGTATCTCATTGCCACAGCTGTCTTGATGAAGAGGGCAATCTGTTTATAGCAGGTCAGTCCGGCGTATCGAGAGTTAATATCGATCACTACTATTCAGGTGATACACAGATAATGACCGGAGTAAGAGGCGTGTACTGGAATGATGAACCAGTCGAGCCTGATGAGAACGGAATGTATGTTATCCCTGCAGGCAAAGGCAGACTTCAGATCATCCCCTCGGTTATGGATTACACTCTGACCAATCCGACTGTCCATGTATATCTTGAAGGAACACGTGATCCGGGTTTCACAACTTCACAGAGCAGACTTTCATCACTTGAATATACTGACATCGCATATGGTGATTACACTCTCCATATCCAGATACTTGATATGAGTTCGGGAAATGTAATCTCCGATACCACTTACAAGATACAGAAGACGCCTGAGTTCCTGGAACTTTGGTCTGTCAGGATCTTTATTGCCTTTCTTGTTATCGCTACAGCGGGAATCATAGTTTGGAGGGTAATGACAAGTACGGTCGTAAGGAAGCAGTACATTGAGCTTCAGGCCGCACGTGACGAGGCACAAAAGGCAAATCAGGCGAAGTCCGGATTCCTTGCCAATATGAGCCATGAGATAAGGACGCCTATCAACACCATAGTCGGTATGGATGAGATGATCTTGAGAGAACAGTTGAACGAGGATGATCCCAAGCAGTTTGTAAATACTGTTAAGAAGCATGCCAGAGATATTAAACATGCTTCCGAGTCACTCCTTGCACTGGTTAATGACCTCCTTGATATCTCCAGGATAGAGACCGGTCAGATGAGTCTTAATGAGACTGAGTATTATCCTGAAGATTTGTTAAGACAGGCGATAGCGATAACGAGATCAAGAGCAGAAGAGAAGAGACTGTTCTTTGATGTTGATGTTGATCCCGAGCTTCCTTCAAAGCTGTACGGTGACGGAGGCAAGATCGAGCAGATGATAAACAATCTTCTGACGAATGCCGTAGACTTTACTGAGGAAGGCGGAGTGAGGCTTATTATCCGTGTCCTCGAGAAAACTGATGTGTCAGCCGGTCTTAGAATATCTGTTCAGGATACCGGTGTAGGAATCAAGGATGAAGATACTAAGAAGATCTTCAACTCTTTCGAGAACTTTGATGATGTAAACACAGCGGCTATCAAGGGAAACGGCTTAGGTCTTGATATCTCATATCAGAATGCACAGCTTATGGGAGGCAAACTTGAGTGTGATTCCGTATGGGGTGAAGGAACGGAATTCTCGATCACATTAAGTCAGAAAATCGTTGATGGAACACCTGTCGGCGTGTTTGCCGAGGCTAAGGAAGATGCTTATGACAAAGAGTATGTTCCTAACTTTATAGCCCCGGATGCCAACATTCTTGTTGTTGAGGATAATGCCGCAGACATGCGCATTATAAAGGAACTTTTGAAACCGACGAAGATATTTGTAACCGGATCAAAGAGCGGTGAGGATGCGATAGACAAACTGCGCACCGGAAGTTATCACATGGTCTTCTTAGACCAGCAGATGCCGGGCCTTAATGGTGAGCAGACTCTCGAGATCATCAGGCAGACTCACCCTGATCTTCCGGTATATGCGATGATAACGAACTCTTCCGAGGGAGGAGAGGAATACTTCAAGTCTAAGGGCTTTAACGGTCATCTTATAAAGCCTATTGCACCTGAAGTGCTTGAGAAAGTAATAATGAGCAATCTGCCTGAACAGATGATGCTTAAGCCAAGGGATTGATTTTATGATCGAATTAATTAGGACATATCAGACTTATATAATGCTCTGCTTCTTCGGCATCTGTATGATGCTTGCTGTCCTGGCGGGTATCTCGAAGACAATGTCGACCAGAAGAAAGTTCGCGCTGATTTATATTGAGATCAGTGCCGGTCTCGTTCAGTTCTTTGACAGGCTGTCGTATGTATATATCGGGAACCTGAGTGACCAGGGCATCTGGATGATGAAGTTTACTATGTTCAATGTGTTCCTGCTTGTTATCCTGTTCCTGCAGGCCGTTAATCTCTATGTAACAGATCTTGCTTTGAATGAGATGGGACTTGAGAAGGTGCCTGTAAGGATACGTGTATCGAGTTTTCTCGTATTTGCAGGAATAATCTTAATAGTACTGTCTCAGTTCAACGGTCTTTACTACTATATTGATGAACTTAATCAGTATCACAGGGGACCGGGATTTGTATTCTCATACATAGTGCCGTTTGTTATCATTGCGCTTCAGACATCTTTGCTTGTGAACTACGGCAGGAATCTGAAAGTGTCTTTACGCGTCTCTATGTTCCTGTTCATAGCGATCCCGATCATAGCTTCAGTCATTCAGTTCTATACTGACGGAGTCTCTTTTATCAATATCGCAATGGGTATATCTGCGATAATCCTTTACATCTTTGCCATTAAGGATCAGAACGACAGGATTGATACGGAGAAGAGACAGAAACTCTATGCAGTCGAGACAGAGAGAGCCAGGATCATGCACGGCTTTGATGAGGCTGCGGTAGCCATAGCGAGTGCGGTCGATGCAAGAGATGAATACACAAGAGGTCATTCGGTAAGAGTAGCTAAGTATGCGCGTATCATAGCGGAAAGAGCGGGCCTTGATGAACAGACATGTCACGAGGTTTATTACGCTGCACTGCTTCATGATATTGGTAAACTCACTATTCCGGAAAATATAGTCCGGAAGAGCGGAGATGAGTCATCAGAGTCCGATAAGGAAGTTTTCCGCCAGCACACCGTGAACGGTTCTCAGATAATGTCGACTATAACGGATTACCCCTATCTTCCTTATGCCGCAAAGTCTCATCACGAGAATTACGATGGCACGGGTTATCCTGACGGGCTTATGGGAGAGCATATCCATCTTTATGCCCGTATAGTTAAAGTTGCTGATGTTTATGATTCGATGACTTCCCACAAGAAGAACAGAGATCCTTATTCGCAGGGCAAGGTAAGAGAGAAATTTATAAGCGGTTCGAACAAATTGTTTGATCCCAGGTTTGCGGCGATCATGGTAGAGATGATCGATGAGGATACTGATTATAAGATGCGTGAGATCGAAGGCGATGTCATTAATGAAGTGGAACATTCTTCGTACGATCTTACAGAGACAAATGAGATGAGATTTGGTGAGTATAAGGATACCGTAAGTGACGGACTGCAGATTACTAATGAGATCATGAAGATATCCTTTACAAGTGTGGTCGCGGATAATGCCGTTCCCAAGAATTCTCTTCCTTCACTGATCGTATTCGATTCATTTGATGGAACAGTACACACGGACGAGAGAAAGATTAGAAACCTCCACTACCTGGAGTTTGGTGAGGTGTGGGTTGACGGTAACTATATAAGCACCAAAGCCCGTAATATGAAGGTCTGTATAAAGAACAATGAAGGTGTTACCTTAGATCTTGAGAAGCCCGTTCATTACGAGGTCACTGCCGTAAGGTTCAAAGATCATGTAAGAATAAATATCTCCTGCCCGGATAAGACTATCGAGACAACGATAGCCCTTCCCGAATCGGCCCGTAATGTTTATTTTGCTCTTGCAGGTGAGCACTGTCTTGTCACCAACATTCAGGTGGAGAATACCGGCGAATTGATTGATGAGAAGTATATACCGAGAATATGCAGAGCTGTCGATATCATTAACCTCGAAGACGGGGATATTCCGAATGTTCAGATAGATGAATACCGCTCACTGACGACACAGAGCGTTCAAGTAAATGACGGTATGAGATTGCTGTTCCACGCGAAGTCTTTGCCGGAATACGATCAGGTATCCTGCTGCCCGTACATTCTTCTTTATTCTTCCGATGACGGAAAGCCGGATGGTAAGAACTATAAGGAATATGCATGTATCAGACTCGATGGTGACGATGTTACCAAGGTGCCGGAACAGCGCAAGCTTAATGATTTGTCTGTTCAGCGTAGGAATGACTTTATCGGCTGGGATGCATGGAAGCAGTACAACCGGAAAGGCTATGAGTGTGAGGTCTCGTTCAGGAGAAGAAGAAATACGATAATGTTTACGACTGAGAATGCAGGTGTAAGCATCAAGTGTATTACGCCGGTTCCGAAGGAGAAGGAAGTCCTTGTTGCATTGACAGGTGACAGATGCGCTCTGATGGATATCCGGTCGATAGACTAGACATGATGTGATTTTTTTGCTTCTTACCAATGTAACGGATGCAGTAATTGCGGTTACTGTGAAGGTTGGAAAGAGCAGTAATTATTTTCCCTCGTATGAAAGAACGGACGCGACATCGTAGTTAAGTCTCGCACGTGCGTTGAATCCGCGAAGCTCAACCAAAGCGACGACTTTAACGACTTGTCCGCCTAACTTCTCGACGAGTTTTCCCGCTGCCTCAAGAGTTCCTCCTGTAGCGATGAGATCGTCAAGAAGGACAACTCTGTCTCCGGGGTTTATCGAGTGCTTATGGATCTCGATAGTTGCATTTCCGTATTCAAGGCCGTAATCCTGCGATATCGTCTCACGGGGAAGCTTGCCCTTCTTACGGACAAGTACCATGGGTTTTTCCATCTCATATGCAATAGGTGCGCCGAAGATAAAACCTCTTGATTCCAAGGTAACAAGTTTATCGAATTCAACGTTTGACAGAAGTTCCATAAACTCATTGATTGAGAGCCTGAATCCGTCCACGTTCTCGATTACAGATGTTATGTCACGGAATAAGACTCCCTTCTCCGGAAAGTCGGGGATTGTGGTTATGTAGTCTTCAAGCTTTTTCATGCTGTGTCTCCCGATTGCGTTATCAATAGATATGATAACAGAACATAAGCGTATTATTCAGACCGATTCTTTGTTTTGTTGACAACACTAAGTGGTGATGTTATAGTTACTGCGATAGTCGTAGTACGACAATCGTGGTTATTAGGGGGATGTTATTATGCAAATGGGGTTTTCATATGTTGGCCTTATTATGCTCCTTATGCTTTTTATTCCTAATTTTATCTGGACTAAGAATCAGCCTAAGGACTATGACAAATATGCAGCAAAAGAGAATAAGATACTTCTCGCGTTCGAACGCGCCGGCCAGTTCATAGTAACGCCATGTGCACTTCTGTTCTCTTCGTTTAACCCGCACGGCTGGAACTTCTGGTGCGCCGTTTTGATACTCGCGATCCTTAATCTCGTTGTATACGACATCGCGTGGGTAAGATATTTTAAGTCAGAGAAAACGATGGAGGATTTCTACAGAGGTTTTCTCGGCATGCCTTTGGCACTGGCAACATACCCTGTTATCGCGTTCTACCTGTTAGGTGTCTTCGGCGGCAACATCATCATGATATTGGGCTCCGTTATCCTAGGCATCGGACACATCGGGATTCATGCTCAGCATGCTCGTCAAGTTTACGGCAGGAAGCCGAAGAAGAAGCTTATCGTCCGCATCTTAAAGTGGACCGGTATTGTTGTACTTGTACTTGTTCTGATCACATTGAATATATTCATAGCGGGCAGATGCTTCAGGCAGGTTAAGCGTTACTTCGCTTACAGGAATGGCGTGAATGAGCAGATCTATGTTCAGCTTAACGATCAGGAAGAATACATAGTTATAAGCGGTAAGAGTGAGGACAATCCGGTCATCATCTCTTTGCACGGAGGCCCGGGCGCAACTACCACTTTTATTGATTACTGCTGGCAGGATTATCTTACTGATGACTATACGGTCGTTTCATGGGATGAAAGAGGCTGCGGACGCTCGTATTACAGGAATGCTGATGTTGATCCTGATAACTCCACATTGTCCTTCGAGCAGCAGCTTGAAGATCTTGATGCTCTGGTTGACTACTGCTTAGAAAGATTCGGCCAGGATCAGGTAATTATCATAGGTCACTCTTACGGCTCGATGCTTGGAAGTGAATATGTATTCGCACATCCGGAGAAAGTCAGCGAATATATAGGTGTAGGCCAGTGCGTCAATGAAGTTGATTATTATGGTGAGGTCTATTCTTATCAGGATGCATTAAGGATAGCGAATGAGAACGGTGATGATACGACAGAGATGGAAGCCGCATTTGATACGTTTATGGAGGATATGTCATTAGCTAATCTTATGGCTTTAAGAAATCTTGTAGATCCGTATCATCCCCAGACTGATACCACGGATATTTCCACTTATGCAGGTCTGGCTTCTCCCATTGCCGGAGTTGATGACATAAGATGGTATTTACTGGAGATTTCCACTTTGACGGGCAACAGCCGATTTGAAGAATTGATGGGTTCACTCGATGAAGAACTCGAGAAGTTTATGTTGGAAGACAACTATCAGATGCCGGTATTGTTTATATCTGGCGACTGTGACTGGATTTGTCCGTACGGTCTGGTGGAAGAGTTTGCTGACAGTCATGGATATGAATATGCGGCCATGGAAGGCTGCGGACACTCGCCTCAGGGCCAGCATCCTGATCAGTTCGCAGACATCATAAGAAATTTCCTGGCAGAACAGTAAGGGTAAAGATAATGGAAAACAAGGATAAGAAAGCACTGATGATTTTCTATGCCGTCACCATGACGATAAGTATCGCGGTCATGGTGGTTAGCGTGGTACTTAAGTCGACAAATATCATCGGTCTTGCGATGTGGATTCCGGGAATAGTCGGAATCATATGCGCCAAGGTGTTCTATCCGAAGCAGCAGGTCCTCGGAATAGCCGTTAAGTTTAAGTTCAAATATGTTCTATACGGCATCCTGATACCTATCCTGTATCTTGTGCCGTCTTACCTCGTGGCATGGGCTGCTCTTGGGAATAAGAATGCGGACCCGTCTTTGATAATTCAAGCTATAGCAGGCGGGGATGTAAATTTCACTTCACCGTGGCTTGCGGCCATCGCTTTATCTCCGGTCGTGTTTGTTGCCGGTGCCATGACAGCGGCAGGAGAAGAGATCGGCTGGAGAGGATTCGCATATCCTGTGCTTGAGCGGCTCTATGGACCGCGAAAAGCTTGCCTCATCAACTGCTCGATCTGGGCTCTCTGGCACTTCCCTATAATCATCGGAGGCATATACCAGGCTCAGGTTAATCTTGTATACGGTATGATAAGTTTCTTCATAATGGTCCTTCTTATCGGAACGATCTTCTGCTGGACAAGAAGTGTGAGCGGAAGTGTGATTCCCGCCATTCTTCTGCATTCAGTTCATAATGCTGTTGATCAGATATATCTTCAGCCTCTTAACTCGAACGAGAAAGTTCCTTACCTTGCCGGTGAGCAGGGTGTTATCACCATAGTGTTAGCAGCAATAATCCTTGTTGCGGTAATTATCAGCTGGCGTAAAACGGTAAATAAGGGGGCAGCAAATTAATGATCAAGAATTTCTTTAAGAAAGTATGGGGAGGCATCAAGAAGCCGTTCGGGTTTATCAAGCGCAAATCAGAGCCCGCCCGGGAGTTCATGAAGTCGGGCCGCACAGGAGCTATCATCATGGAAGTCCTTCTGGCTTCCCAATGCTTAACGTGGATTATAAGTTCTTATACTTACGACAAGTATCCGTGGATACTGATGTTCATCATCTCATGCGCGATGTGGGTAATCATCGCGGAGCTTATGAGCCTTCTCATAAAGCTCGTATTTGCAGGCGGTAAAAGATGCAGGACATACTTTATCATCGCTCTTTTCTCAGGAACACTGAATAATGTCTTAGTAAATCAGGGAGAGTCCATTCCCGGCGCTATCCTTATGACATTCGCACTTGCACTCGCGGCAGATGTATTAGGCAGGATCATCTGGGCGTTCGTAAAGACAAAAAGATACAAGCAGGTATTCGCCTATATCGCCATCGCACTTTGTGCGGCATACTTAGGCTTTTATGCATACTTCTACCACACAGATAGATTCGGCGACAGCAGGGTGGAGTTCTATAATTCGTTTGCTCCTGAGCAGAGGGCTCAGGTCCAGGGCTTCGATACATATCTTCAGAATGGAAACTTCGAAGTTGTATCTCTTTCCTATGGCCCGGATGAGTCAGATGATATAACAACAGATACGATCGACTTTACCGTGTATGATTCTGTTAATGACAGAAGCGGTTTTTCCGCATTCCAGGATATGTTTAACGATTATGACTTCTCGGCTGTTCCCGTCAAAGGTCAGATCTGGTACCCTCAGGGACAGACGAACTGCCCCGTGTTCTTCATGGTTCACGGCAACCACGATTCATACGTGCCTTCATACTTAGGCTACGAATACTTGGGCGAATATCTCGCGAGCAACGGCTATGTAGTCGTCTCGGTCGATGAGAATATAATCAACGGTACTGATGAGGGCAATGACAAAAGAGCGATACTTCTTCTCGAGAATATGAAGACCATCTTAGGATTAAGTGAGGAAGGCGGCAATCAGTTAAGCGGGCTTATTGATCCCGACCGGATTGCTATCGGAGGACATTCCAGAGGTGGTGAGATGGTCGCGACTGCATATCTGTTCAACGATCTTGACGCTTATCCCGAGGACGGCAATGTAGAATTTGACTATCACTTCAACATCACATCGATAGTCGCCATAGCTCCGGTAGTCGATCAGTACAGACCGCTTGATTACTCAGTTGAGATCGAGAACGTAAACTATCTTCTTATCCACGGCTCGAACGATCAGGACGTCAGCTCGATGATGGGCGAGAAGCAGTATAACAACATCACTTTCACAGAGGATGCGGATGAATTCTACTTCAAGTCTTCCGTCTATATCCTTGGTGCGAACCACGGCCAGTTCAACAGCCTCTGGGGACGCTACGATATAGGAGACACGGGCCCTTACGGATTCCTTAACACCAACAACTTCCTTGATGAGCACGACCAGAAGGTCATCGCGATGGCTTATATAAGGTCCTTCCTCGATACGACTCTTGGGATCGACGGCACGTACAGCTCACTGATGTATGACATCGACAGCTATAGGTCATATCTGCCTGAGACGGTCTATGTCACGAACTACGAGGATTCAAATTCTGAATCAATAATAGATTTTAATAACACAGTAGATATCACCGGCGGTGACGGAACAGAAGTTAGTGTGGAAGGCGCTTCGACATGGACATATGAGCCTTACTCAAGAGGCTTCACGAATGAGGGCGAGAACTACGTGCTCTCGCTGGAGTGGGAAGAGGAGTCTTCACCTCAAGTGCAGGTGCTTTTCGACGAGATTGATATCTCGGAAGGAGATATAAGCTTTGCTATCGCAGACACGTGCGAGGACACCGAGGATATCGCGGAGGACTTTGGTTACACAGTCACTTTGACGGATGCTGAAGGCAACACGGTAAGTGTTGACAGTCCTGTGTTTGTGTATCACACACTTGCGGTTCAGCTTTATAAGCAGGATGTTCTATTCGGAAACTACGAGTACAAGCCGCAGCTTCAGACCGTAACGGTAAGTGCGGAAGACTTTCCGGATGCAGGAGATTTTGATTTTGCTCATGTTACTGGAATCATAATAACTACTGACGGTTCGGGCGAAGGATCGATGATAATAGACAATCTGCGTTACAGCGGATAATCTCTCCCGATATTAGTTAATCGTGATATAATCAAGTATGGTTTAGGGATCATAGGGGAGGGGATTATATGTCATTTTTCAACGAGTTAAGCGAGACCGTTAACAGCATGCTTCAGGAACTTCAAGATGCCCGCGAAAGATATGCCGAGTACAGAAGTGTTGATATTCATAAGCTGGAAGGTTTTCATGAGCCTGATAACGAATCACAAAAGCAGATAGCAAAGAAAGCGGCCAAAAGCGGAATGCCGATAATCATCATCGTAGGCGTGGTCTTTGTTCTGGCCGGAATATACGGATTCCTTCAAGGTGAATCGTCGGGTAAAGCTTTTTTTATCGTTTTTGCTGTCCTGGGTTTAATCATTGTGGGCTTTGCTCTGTTCACCGGATTTAGCAAGGTCGAGGTTATGGAAGGCGGTAAAGCTGCATTTAAGCAGATGCGAAGCTCGGGATCAGGGAAAAGCAGAAGCACCAAGTATTATGTTGCGGTGTACTTTGATCATCCCGAGAAGATCATTGTCCCTAACATGCAGACTACAAGAGCCGAGTATTTCGATATTGTCGAAGGTACCCCGATTCTTATCGTTAAGAAGGGGATACTGTTTTTTGCCCGCATAGACAAATAATTCGTGGTACAATATACCCCGTTGTGCACGAGAGGCAATTGGGGGTGTATTAATTGGAAAACCGTGAAAGAGGTTCCTTTAAGGGTTCGATAGGTTTTGTTCTGGCAGCAGCAGGAAGTGCTGTCGGACTTGGTAATATCTGGAGATTTCCATATTTGGCAGCAAGAGACGGCGGAGGTCTGTTTCTTGCTGTTTATATTTTCCTTGCTTTGACCTTTGGATTTACACTCCTTATCACTGAAGTCACTATCGGCAGAAAGACCAAGCAAAGCCCTCTGACAGCTTATAAGCAATTGTCTAAGAAGTGGCGCTGGCTTGGTGTATTATCCTGCCTTGTTCCTTTCCTGATACTTCCTTACTACTGTGCTATCGGAGGCTGGGTCCTTAAGTATTTTGTTTCCTTTGCTCTCGGTAACAGTGAAGAGGCTGCAGCAGACGGATACTTTACTACCTTCATAACAGGTAAGTATGAGCCGGTTCTTTATATGGCCCTCTTTCTTGTCATCTGCTCAATCGTAGTCTTTAAGGGAGTCGGTAACGGGATAGAGAGATCATCAAAGATTATGATGCCTATTCTTCTGGTGCTTGTAATTGGAATCGCAATCTATTCTCTTACGATAAGCAGTACTAATGAGGCCGGTAAGGTTGTTAATGGTATTGACGGATTAAAGGTATATGTCATTCCTAATTTTGATGGTGTCGGTTTAAAAGAATTCTTTTATGTAGTAATGGATGCACTCGGTCAGTTGTTCTTCAGCTTAAGTGTATCCATGGGTATTCTTATCGCATATGGTTCTTATATGCCGGATAAAGTTAATCTTGTTAAGTCTGTAAATCAGATTGAGTTCTTCGATACGCTGGTTGCTTTTCTTGCAGGTGTAATGGTAGTTCCCGCTGTGTATGTATTCATGGGCACTGATGGAATGGCAACGGGACCTTCCCTGATGTTCGTCTCTCTCCCTAAGGTATTCAATGCCATGGGTGTAGTAGGAGATGCAGTAGGAACTGTTTTCTTCGCGATGGTATTTTTCGCTGCGGTAACAAGTGCTGTTTCCATTCTTGAGGCTATCGTGTCGAGTTTTATCGATGGCTTCGGGTTAACAAGGAGAAAAGCCACTATCATGGAATCTGTGATAGGACTTGTGATAGGTCTGTTTGTCTGCTTAGGTTACAGTGTCCTCTACTTCGAGGCAAAGCTTCCTAACGGAAAAACAGGACAGCTTCTCGATATCTTTGATTACATAACGAACAATCTGTTTATGCCTGTTATCTCTATTGCCACATGTATCCTGATTGGCTGGATACTAAAGCCAAAGTTTATCATCGATGAGGCTACCAAGAATGGCGAGAAATTCCAAAGAAAAGGGCTATATACCGTTATGATCCGGTTTATAGCCCCTGCATTCCTGATTATCCTGTTGCTGATGTCCACAGGCATTGTTAAGTGATCATGCGTTGACCTTCATCTGAACCCCTCGTTCGGGCTGCTTGAGAAGATAGACGATAAGTCCGATGCCGGTAAGACCGAATATGATATATATAGCTATGTTTGCAGCTTCGGGCAAATCTAGTGCGTCGAGCGCCTGAAGACCGTAGGTAGCCAAAGCGTTGTAGAGGATATGGAAAAGGCATGCAATGCGTACATTTCCAAGCTTCCATCTTACAAGACCTATAACTACACCGAGGATAACTGCATAACTTCCCTGAACCAGGTTCATATGTGCTATGCCGAAGTATACTGCCTGGATGAGTATTACCCAGAACATAGGAAGGTTAGCCTTGCGAAGATAAGACATTGATAATCCTCTGAAGACGAGTTCTTCCGTGATGGGACCTAAGATACATGCGTAGACTATCGTTGTGAGAGGGTTGTTTCCGATGCCGGACGTCTCCATAAGCTCGTTAAACTGCTCTATCATTGAAGGTGCTGCCATGTTAAGGAGCAGCAAATAACTCTCAACAAGACCTATAGCACCGAAGATTCCGATAAGAACAATAACGATTGACTTAGGTGCGAATACTTCTTTATTTGAAGTGGTGACAACCTTCTTAAGAAAAACTTTTTTGTACCAGATGGTGCATACGGTGATCATGATGACGGCATACGCGATAAATCCTGCGGCAAGAAGATTCTGTGCTCCGGGATACATGATAGCCTGGTAAGGATCAAAGGCATCTCCAGCCGTCGACTGTTCATATGCTCCGTAGATAATAGCCGGTATCTGTGCAGCAGTGATAAGTATTATCATCATTATCAGCGGTATTACTGATATAAGAAGAGATGATATATTTATCTTCTTTTTTGCGGTTTGTGTGTTGGTTGAATCTGACATTTTAATTCTCCTCTTTTTTACTTACTGAGTCATTATAAGGATTCCGGATAAAAATAGTGACAAGTAAAGTTAAAGATAAAGTTAAGACTTAACTTCTTCTTTTTCCTTGTTGAGCTCGTCGTATTTATTGAGCAGATAATCAACTGTATGCTTCGCGCCTGAACCGATATTGCACCATGTTTCCTTGCGGGCTTCATCGCGTGCGCCGGCAAGCGCCTTGGCTGATGTTCCGTTAAGGCAGTCATCAACGATCTTTGCAATATCTTTGGAGTTGTCCTTGTTAAGCTCTTTACCGATCTTCGGCAGTACCTCGAAAGTCCATAAGGGCTCCTCGTCCCATGCACAGTCGTAAGGTGTTCTGTCAAATTCCGATACAGCGTAAATTATAGGTTTATCAAATACGAGCGAGAAGTCGAACAGGACACCCGAGAAGTCAGATATCAGGATGTCTGCCTTATTTAAGATGTCAAAGTTGTCCGCATCCCTGTTCCAGGTTACCTTGCCGCCGTCAGGGTACTTAGCCATAAGACGGTCCATAAGATCCTTCTCGGACTCAAATGACTGGGGATGAGGTCTTATTACTATCTCATATCCCGTGTCGATAAGAGCATCGATAAGAGCGTCTCCATAGACATTAAGGATACTGCTCGTGCCCCATGAGGGAGCAATCAGAACTACAGGCTTGTCATTCTCAGGTGCTTTACCGTTCTTAGTCAGTCTGTCTCTCATGACATCAAGGTAGGGGACACCTACAAGCTTTAATTCCTTAGCAGGGATGTGACGTATATTCTCGAGTCTTCTTATCTCGTCAGCCTGGTACTGTCCCGAAAGAAGGACTGCATCGTAGAAGTCGAGACCGAACATACGGTATGTTGTAAGATCGTTTGCCAGGTGAGGCAGATGCACATAGTAGCGGCCTTCTTTTGATCTTTTCCACTGGAAGACATCAAGGCTCGGAGTAGTCGAGAGGATAACATCCGCACGGATGAGGTTCATCTTGGAGATGCCCTTGTTTCCTTCTCCTATAAACTCGGCATGCACATGCTCGTATCCGTTCGTAAGGGCAGGATCATCCTGAGTCGATGTATAGTAGTAAACATCCTTGCCGCGGCTTTCAAACTCGTCGCAGACAGGACGGAATACAGACCAATAGCGCTTACCCTCAGAGAAGATAACGATAGGGAGCTTATTCTTATCAGCGTTCTTGGCGCGTCCTCCCGTGATGATGAACTTAAGCTTGATCCAGAATGTTCTTACCGCGAACACAAGCACACCTACGATACCGATAAGTATCGAGAAAAGCATGCTTCCCGTTCCGGGATCGATGTATAACAGTTTCAAAAACATAACATCTAATATTAAGTTACATTGATAACAGGTGTCAAGAAGAGTAAATCAACTAATTTCCACCGCTTTTTTATCGTTATACCTGTATCTGTATCTTTTGCCGTTACAATCAAATTCAAAGCCCACAGCTTCGGTTGTGGAATCCTTAACAGCCTTAATCCCGGCAATATCAGACTCACTAACTTTAAGGTCAGACGCGATTACAGATAATATGGCCGAACCGGAATGTTCGATAAAAGAATTATCAAAGATCCGTAAATCGTCCAAAGTATCAAATTCGTAGATTGAATCTTCGGGATACTTTCTTATCTTCATCGGCAATTCGCTTATATGATCAATATATACGCTTTCCCAAAGTTTATCCGCCGTATTGGGGAGATTATATTCTTTCTTAAGTATGTCCAGGAATCTTTCTGTGAAGCTGCTGTCCCAGAATGTATGTCCCAACATGTACCAGGCGTTTTTACCTCCGATATTTACCTTTTTTATCAGTCCGTCTTCAGAGGATTCAATGCACCATTCGTTTGTTTCCTTGTCTGTATAGACGGCAGAATAGTAGGAGCATTCGACTTCAGATTCAAAAGGATTGATCAGAAAGTAGTTATCTGAAGAGCAGATATAACTGTTCCTGATAACATCCCTTGCTGCCCAAATGCTTGAATTGTTGTTCCGCGATATATAGTCGGGATTATGAATAAGACTTACATTATATTTATCTTTCAGATACAGGAATTCTTCTTCCTTATATCCGGTTACAATGTATATGTCGGATATCCCCGCTTCTTTAAGCTGGCGGATCTGCCGTTCGATAAGTACTTCTCCTCTTACAACAGTCATGGCCTTGTGATGCTCATAAGACAAAGGTGCAAATCGTGAGCTTGTTCCGGCCGCCATAATGATTGCATTATCAACGGTCATTTTTATCCTTTTTCTCCTCGAGGTACTTATTGGCATCTTTAACAAAACTCAAGATCATAACTATCATAATGATGCCGATTGGGAACGCGCTTATTATAGATACGGATTGTATATTATTCATAGAGCTTTCTGAGAAGACGAGGGCGATCGGCAGTACTATCAGCAATAGGCACCAAAGAAGCGTTATAGCGATCCCGGGCTTCTCATCCTCTCCAAGCTTTTTGTAACTGTAGCAAGCAGCGGTATATGCAATGGAGTCAAAGCTTGTTGCATAGAACGCTATCATGCAAAGGAGGATCAGCAGGAGGAAAGCTCCGCTTCCTGGCATAGTCTTGATGATATTGAATATAAGATTATAAAGATCCCCATCTGCTTCATACATGCTTATGAAGTCCGCGGTCCCGGCGCTTTGCATTCCAAGGCTGTAGTTACCGAGAACAATGAATGAACTGATTGTCGAACCGACGCCGAATACATAACCGCCGAGAATGACCTGTTTGATGGTTCGTCCGCGGCTTATGTTGCCGATAAAGAACGGGGCGGCTATGCACCATACCATCCAGTACGCCCAGTAGTAGATAGTCCAATCCTGGGGGAAGCTGTTAGTTCTGGCAGGATCCATATAAGTGCTTAATCCTATGAAGTTCTGAACCATCTTTCCCAAAGACTCGATTCCGTTCTCGATAATGAATCTGCACTGACCGCCGATAAGAAGGAAAGCCAGCTGGAGACCGAAGAACAGATAAATGCAGACTTTGGCCAATACGCTTATACCCTTGAATCCATGGATTACGGCGTAAGTATAGACCGCACATGTGATAAGAAGAATGATAATGGTAACGACTGTCCTGCTGATATTGATTCCAAAGAAAGAAACAATTATCTCTGCCATAAGCGGAGTTGCCACAGAGAATGTTGTAGCAGTGCCTGCTAACAGTGCAAACAAGGCAAACAGATCGATAACACGGCCGAGAAGTCCGTCTGCGTGTTTGCCTATGAAAGGTCTGCATGCCTCTGAATAGCGCTGCCTGGTCCTCTTTCTGCAGTGAAGCATAAATCCGAATGCAACCGCCAGAACAAGATAGAACGACCAGGGAATAAAGCTCCAGTGGAACAGGGGGAATACGCCTGCCCATTCTGTTATGTCATCACCCATTTGCGACACGTGAGGATTGGTTGCGTACATAACCCACTCCGCGAAAGAGTAGAAAAGGATATCGGCGGCAAGACCGCAGGTGAACATCATGCTTCCCCAGGTAAAGAAACTGTACTTGGGTTTCTCTCCGTAAGCTCCAAGCACGATGTCACCGTATTTCGAGAATGAAAGACACAACGATATGATAAAGATCCCCAATCCGATGACTATATAGTAAGCTCCTAATGAATCACCGAAGAAGAAACGGATCTGGGATATAACATCATTGCCCTGTTCCGGAAAGATCAAAAGATAAACGGCGAGCCCCATAATGAGAATGAAAGGGACAAGTGTTATCATCCAATCGATTCTGCCGCTTACGGCATTCTTTTTTGCATCCTTACTCATTTAATTACCAACCCATCCTTTGCTTTACATATGTATAGTAATCCTTGGCATAGCGGTACTGACGGATCGAGTACTCACCGAACTCAACACCAAGAACACTTTTATACTCACACCAGTTCGACCAGAGAAAGCCACATGCTGATATATACGCGTAGATCTTTGTTCTAACCTGATCGGTGCAGCTGTTCTCGAAGTATATGTCTATCAATCTGTCGATCTTATCTTTGTCATACATGCTGTAAATGCAAAACATAGCGATATCCATATGTGGATCCTGCATACCGGAGTATTCCCAGTCTGTCAGTTGGAGTTTTTCCTTTCCGCCTTCTTTGTAGAAAAGGAAGTTATCAGGGACTGCATCTATATGAGTAAGACATATCTGTTTGGGGAAAGAGTCGATCAGGCCCTTAAGACTCATAACATCCCTCTTCGTTTGTTCGTAGTCGCTGTACATGGACGGCCTGTTGTTGCGGAGCGATTCGTAGAATTCGATCTGGCCGAAGATATCAAAGGAATGATCGACCTCAAGCTTCATGGAATGGAATGATTTAAGAAGATCCATGCATTTTGCAATATCGTCAGGATCGTTTGTATCACATACTCTGATGCCGTTCAGATACTTTGTTATCTTATAACCGTTTACCGGGTTGATATAAACGGGATCATCACAAAGGCCTTTTCCTTTAATGGCGCCGTAAACCTTTGTCTCGTTATATCTGTCGATCAGAAGCTCGGTTCCCTCTCCCGGTATCCTCATGATATATCTTTCATCCCTTACCTTAAACAGGAAGGAACGGTTAGTCATGCCCTTCTTTAATACGGATATATCCACTATCTCGTCGGGCTTGCAGTTGAAGACCTCTGTAATAACTTTTATGGAATCTGCTTTAAGATGATTTGAATTATTGTCGAGATCTCTTAACTGCTCATATGTGTTTATCTCGACTGCTCCCGAGTCGTTTATCAGGTTGGCAAGAACAGTCATCTTGTTGTTCTCATAAAGGGCAGTCTCCCAAAACAAACTGTCATTTCTTCTGTCCTTAGCTAGCGATTCTATCTTTGTCTTTAAAACGCGCGCATCGGGATTTGTAATGTAAGATAAGCCGATCATGGTGTTGCCGGATGCATCAGCACTTATTCTTGTAAGTTCCTGCTTGCGGTTTATGCGCACATCTGATTCGGAAGAGGGTTTGTCGGATACCATATACCATGAATAGTATTCATGTGAATTGAATGGATTATTCTCGAACCAAAGGTCGGCAGGAATTATATAAGAGTTTGATAATCTGTTTGCCACCAGGCTTAAAGATGAGAGAGTGTTCTTTCTGTAATAGTCCTGGTTAACGACTAGCTCGACGCCGTACTTATCGATAAGGCAGTCGAAGCGTTCCTTCATGAATCCGACAATAATGACTATTTCCGTAATGCCGACATCGTGGAGCTGACGGATAATGCGGTCTATCAAAGCTTCTCCTCTAACTTCCAGGAATGCTTTGGGGGTAATGTGATTGATGGGAACCATGCGAAGGCCGTATCCTGCGGCAAGAATGATTGCTCTTTCGGGCTTATGCCTCCTCGAGTCCTCGATAGCTTTTCGCGTGGCTTTGTAATCGCTGTCAATGTAGCCTTCTTTTTTGAGGTTGTTGATGGACTTGTTGACCGCACCCAAGCTGTAATCCAATTTCTCGGATAACTCTCGTTGACTGATGATGGTCTCAGCAAGCAGTGTTCGTAAAATATCTTTATCTATCTTGTTCATGAACGGCCTCGATATACAGTTATATGAACACGGATATTATACACACCTGTTTGCAGGCGTTTCAAGTGAGATCTGATGCCGGTGGGATTATTTGCCGGAAACGGACTTGGAATTTATGCTCTCGTACTTGTTTACTATGAAATCAACGGTTCTCTTTGTTCCCTCGCCCATGTAAACCCATGTCTCAGAGCGCGCCTTGTCTCTGCCGTCTTTGTAGCGGGGATCTGACAGAACCTCGTCGATAAGATTCTTAATGTCTTTAACGTTATCGTTGCTCAGGCGCTTCCCTAAGTAGGGAAGGATAGAGAGCGTCCAAGGCTCATCGTCGATCCAGTAGTAGTCATAACAAGCCTTATCAAATGAGGTGTCGGCGTAAAGGATTGGCTTATCAAACGCAAGCGTAAAGTCGAAGATGATACCCGAGAAATCGGATATCAGAATATCGGCATTCATCAGTGACTCAAAATTATCGCTGCTTCTGTCCCAGACGAGGTTGTCGTTAGCGGGGAATTGCTCCATGATGCCTTCAATCATACCGGGATCGGAAATGAAAGAATGCGGGTGCGGCCTGATGATAACCTTATAACCCGTCTTTACAAGTTCGTCGAGTATGGCGGCTCCGTACTTGTTGAAAATACTGTTTGTTCCCCAGGATGGAGCGAGCAGAACGGTAGTCTTATCGCACTCTCTTTTGCCGCAGGACTTGATCATTGTCCTCATATCATCCATATAGGGGATGCCGACCAGCGCAAGATCCTTAGGCGGGAGATCTCTTTTTGCTTCGAGTTCGCGCACCTGATCTATTTGATACTGTCCGGATAAAAGTATCGAATCGAAGTAGTCGATACCGAACATTCTGTAACCCGCAATATCATTAGCAGCATGCTGGACATGGCAATAGTGGTTAACAAACTTGGATCTTTTCCATTGATACACCTCGAGGCCCGGAGTCGATGCGATAACAATGCATGCATTGACCATGTTAAGCTTGGCATAAGCTTTGTTTCCCTCACCTATGAACTCGAATTTGATGTGCTCATAGTTAAGGCCAAGCACCGGATCATCAGGAGCCGTAGTCCAATAAAGGACATCGATGCCTCTTCTTTCAAACTCATCACAAAGAGGCTTAAAGACTTCCCAGTATCTCTTTACCTCGGCGAAAATCAGATAGGGTATCTTGGCGTCATCGATCTTTCCCTGTTTTCCTCTGCTTAAGATGAATTTGATCTTTACCCAGCTTAGTTTAAGAACATAGATCAAAAATCCTACGATACTTATAACTATCGTAAAGAGCATGCTTCCTGTTCCGGGGTCGATGTATAAACCAATGAGACTATGCATAAGATTAATCTTTAAACCTATTCATTATAATAATTCCAGTTAGCTTCGTCATAGATATTATCTCTTACAGTCATCCAAATGCCATCAGGATCGTCGAATTGAGTGTGTCCCTGATAATCAACCGTAAACGGTCTGCCTGATATGTAGATAAGTTGATCGCCTTCTCTGTCCGCCTCAGTGAGCAGATTTCCGGTGAACGGGTTAACGGGATTATCAACCAATCCCTGCAGGGCAAGGAGCGGTGTGTCGGCATTGGTCATGAAGTCATATGAGGTCGTAAAACCTGTGCTTCCAAAATCCTTTACCAATAAGACGGGATTAACCGACTCGACATCGAGCGCAGGGTCTGTCATGAGCAGGTCATCAAATTGACCGAGCGCGCGTCCGTGATCGGCAACGATGATAATTCTCGTATTGTCGTACAGGCCGTTTGCCCTTAAGTAGTCGAACCAGTTGCCGAGGGCAATGCATGCAGCCATGTTGCTCTCATAGTGAGCATAACTGTCATAACTTGCATCCATGTTCATGGTTACTCCGTTGACAGTGAATCTGTCCATATGAGCTGCATCGTACTCTGTGTTATCAGCATTTAGCTGTGGCTCATAAGAAGGCTCTGAAAGTATTGATGTATCGTGTGTGGTCTGATTAGACAGAATGAAGAAACAGTTTTGCTCAGTCTGCTGAATATCAACCAGATCATCCAGGTTCTCGAGAACAAGATGGGCCATGATATAGTCTTCCTTAAGTCCCGGCTGAACATGATAACCGTATGCGTTTCTGTATGAAGAGGGAACGTAATCAAAATAGTAATTGCAGTAGAAGTAGGAGCCATCATTGTACAGATAGGGCTGCATGAAATAAGGCATCATCTTCATGAATCCGAAGCAGAAGAAGTTTCTGTTAAGTCTTGTGTCATACTCAGCTCCGACACTGTTCAGAAGGTCACTCCTGCTGTTAATGACACCTGCTATCTGATAGGCGTTGATCCTGTCATCACCGGAATATATCGAGGGATCGGGGAACCAGCAATAGTTGGAGTACGGCGGATCTCCCACGGTAACGTTCCAGCCGTTGTCTGCAAATATGGTCGGCAGGACACGGAGGGCTTCGTTGTTTTTATCGATAAGAAGCTCGTCGGCTCTTGCATTTATATTAGCAGGGGTGTATTCATATCCTCCGTATACCGAGGGAACACCGAAGATAGTGAACTGGCCGAATGATACGGTGTTAGGATAATAAGTGAAACCGTCGAACTGTGCTGCAACATCCGGGCGCTCGTTGAAGATGTAAGGGATGTATCCGTTGATCATACGGTCCATCATGATGACAACAACATTCTGTCCTTCCGTGGTCATAGGTATCGAGATGTCTTCGATCGTGTTAGAGAAAGAAAAACTGTAATCAGGGAAATCTCTAACCGTCTTATAAACATTCTTTACAGACAGTGCCAATATGCCGACTGCAACTGCAACGGTTATAAATCTTACGGCCTTCTTGAATCTTCTAACCATGAATACCATTAAGGCGGCGCACAGAAGATTGATCATAAGGTTGTAACCTATCTGCTTGGCTTCATATTCCATGGGTTTAACGTAGATGAGCTTTTGTGAGAGCACACCGAAGTTAACATTGAAGAATATGTAATTAATAACTCCGGTAACAGAAAGGACCGGCATGGCATAGACCAGGAATTTGCCGTAACCGTTCCTGGAAAGATTGTAGAACAGGGGGATCCACAGGAGGAACGTTCCTGCTGCGATCAATATGCTGTTTATAAGATAGAACATCGGGTTGATCGGGTCAGCGTATACATTAATAAGCTCAAACGAACCGACATAAACGATCTGAGACGGGATAAGCAGTCCGCAAAGAACCGTCAAAAGCGCACCTGAAGCAAATATGATGAAAGTGTTGATCTTATCATTCTTATCATTCTTATCCCGGGTTTGCTTCTTAGCCTTGGCCGGCATCTTGCTGACGATTATGTTCTTAACAAGGGAGAACACGTTGTTGAGGGTCCAGTAAAAAACAAGTCCTGAAGGGCAGCTGTAAAGAAAAACCAGGAAGAACAGGGCCATGGCGTAAAGAGTTATCTTCGACTTAAAGGGCTGCCCTTTTGTGAAGATCTCACTTGAGATGATATTGATCACCGTCATCGCTATGGGAAGAAGATTTAAACTGAAGATTCCGATGGAGATCAGATGATCGGGTAAAGACAGATCGCTGATGGGTCCCAAAGAGCGGCCGTTAAGAAGATGAAGCTCCGTAAGGAAGCTGTAAGCCGCGATAAAGAACGGGATCTGAAGAATCAGTGATAATGAACTTTTAACAGAAGACAGGGGACTATAGTGTTTCTGGTTGTAGTAGGTCTGGAGCATCATGATGCGCTCGTCACCCTTGAATGACTTCTTTATGTGATCGGCCATCGGCCTTAATCTGTCCTCTTTCTCGCGGGCTTCTTTCTGGATCAGGTCCGCCCTGTTGTAAAGCGGGAGCACGAGGATGTTGATGGCCAGGCTTAACACGACTATCGAAAGGCCGACGTTGCCCGTGAACGCGTAAGCATAGAAGAATAGAAATTCGAATATCAGCTTGATCGGCTGAACCAGTAAACAGAACAAATAACTGCCTAAAGACATACTGACCTCTCACAAAATATTATTTAATTATATTTGCGCGCGTTACATTGTCAAGAAGCTGTGTTCCAAATCTTGCGTCCGTTGACTGAAATTGAACACGGGTATAGAATGTTACCGCTAAGGAGGAATTGTTCATGGCGGAACTTACCAGGAATCAGTTCAGTATCCTGTCGGTACTCGCAGAATCCAAAGAGGCGCTGACACAAAGGGATCTGGTCAAGGCGACGGATCTGTCGCTCGGAACAATAAACAGGACGGTCAAGGAATTGACCGAGCTCGAGTTCATAAATGACGGTGTTATTACTGCTCATGGAACGGCAGCGCTTGAGCCTTACCGTGCGAAACGTGCGGTTTTCATTGCAGCAGGCTTCGGTTCGAGGCTTGTCCCCATTACGCTTAATACTCCCAAGCCGCTTGTGCGTGTTCACGGAGTCCGCATTATCGATCACCTTATTGATGCTTGTCTTGCGGCCGGAATCGAAGATATTTACATAGTAAGAGGATATCTTGCGGAGCAGTTCGATCAGCTCCTTTACAAATATCCCATGATCAAGTTCCTCGAGAACCCGGTTTACAACGCCGCTAACAATATCTCGAGTTCGCTTATTGCAAAGGACTTCCTCTCGAATGCGTATGTTTTCGAGGCGGATCTTCTTATCTCGAATCCCGCTATCATCACCAAGTACCACTACACATCAGACTTCCTTGCCATCAGGAAAGACCGCACGGACGACTGGTGCTTCAAGGTTAAGGACGGTGTGATCCGCGAGGAGACTGTCGGAGGTGAGGGTGACAACATCTGGCAGATGGTGGGTATTTCCTACTGGAACGAAGCTGACGGCAAGAAGCTTTCGGAGGATATAGCAAGTGTTTATGACGCTCCGGGAGGCAAGGAGAGATACTGGGAGCAGGTGCCGCTTGTGTACTGCAAGAACCATTACGAAGTGGCAGTAAGACCATGTGTTGACGAGGACATAGTTGAGATCGACACCTTCGATGAATTGAAGAAGATCGATCCTTCGTACAACGCTTAAACTGAAGAGGTGCATTATGGAATCAATTAAGAGAAATGTTTTGTTAAACCCGGGTCCGTCCACGACAACAGATACCGTTAAATATGCGCAGGTCGTTCCCGATATCTGCCCGCGCGAAAAGGATTTCGGCAGCCTTATGAAAGGCCTGCGCGAGGACCTCGTAAAGATCGTTCACGGCGACCTTGAAAAGTATACAAGCGTGTTGTTCTGCGGAAGCGGAACCATAAACATCGATGTCTGCATTAACTCGCTCCTTCCTGAGGGTAAGAAGGTGCTCATCATAAATAACGGAGCTTACAGTTCGCGTGCAGCAGAAGTCTGCGAATACTACGGTCTTCCGCACATTAACCTGAAGTTCCCTGTAGATGAGACTCCGGATCTCGATCTTGTGGAGCAGACTTTGAAGGATAATCCCGATATAGGACTCGTTCACACTACTCATAACGAGACGGGTACCGGTATTCTCAATCCGGTCCGTAAGATCGGTCAGATCGTTCACAGATACGGTGCAACATTTACAGTTGATACCACATCAACTTATGCGATGAGACCCATCAATATCGAGGAAGATAATATCGACTTTTTGATGGCATCGGCACAGAAAGGCCTTTGCGCTTTTACCGGTCTGTCATTTGTTATCGGAAACAAAAAGATAATCGAACAGAGCAGGAACTATCCGAAGAGATCTTATTACTGCAATCTGTATATGCAGTATGACTTCTTTGAAAGAACGGGCGAGATGCATTTCACGCCTCCGGTCCAGACTATCTATGCTACTTTGCAGGCACTTAAAGAGTATTGGAACGAGGGCGAGGAAGCTAAGTGGGCAAGACACACCAGAGTTTTCAATGCGATAAATGAAGGCCTTGATGAATTAGGATTCAGACAGGTCATCAAGCCTGAATTAAGAGCAGGTCTTGTAAGCTCCGCCATCTACCCCGACGACACTAACTGGAGCTTCGAGAAGGTTCATGATTACTGCTATGAAAGAGGGTTCACAATCTACCCCGGCAAGATATCCACAACCAACACTTTCAGACTCTGCGCACTCGGTGCGATCGACGAAGGTGACATAAAGGATTTCTTTGTAGTATTCAAGGAAGCTTTGGTATCAACAGGCGTTCAGATTCCTGTAGTTTATAAGTAAGGGAGAGAATAGATGAAGACTGCTTATACTTGTTTTTGTACAGATGTAATTCACGATGGTCACTTGAATATAATTAATGAGACCAAAAAGCTCGGAAGAGTTGTTGTCGGTGCTTTATCGGATAAGACACTCATCAGGTTCAACAAGTTCCCGACTATCTCACAGGAGGAGAGGATTAAGCTTTACCGCTCGCTTGAGGGAGTCGATGAGGTTGTTATCCAGGATGACATGATGTACGACGATGTAATTACTCTCGTTCATCCTGACTATGTGGTTCACGGTGACAACTGGAAGGAAGGTCCCGAGAAGACAATCAGAGATCACGTTGAGGAGCTTGTTAAGTCCTACGGCGGAGAGGTGGTCGATGTTCCTTACACATACAACGAGAAGGTAAAGAAGATCGATCTTCAGCTCCGTGAGAAGCTTGCGATGCCTGAGTACAGAAGAAAGAGACTCCGCCAGCTTCTTGAGATGACACCCATCGTTAAGGCGATGGAGGCTCACAGCGGACTTACGGGACTTATCGTTGAGAAGACTGTAGTTGAGCACGAAGGTAAGCTCGACCAGTTTGATGCGATGTGGATCTCGAGTCTTTGTGATTCGACTGCCAAGGGTAAGCCCGATATTGAGCTTGTTGATATGACATCGCGTTTCAGAACTATCGACGATATTACTGAGGTTACTACGAAGCCTATCATCTTTGACGGTGACACAGGCGGACTTACAGAGCACTTCGTATATACAGTAAGAAGTCTCGAGAAGATGGGCGTATCCGCTGTCATCATCGAGGACAAGACGGGACTTAAGAAGAACAGTCTTTTCGGCACGGAGGTTGAGCAGACGCAGGCTTCCATCGAGGACTTCAGCGCCAAGATCGCGGCAGGCAAGAAGGCACAGCTGACAGATGACTTCATGATCATCGCGCGTATCGAATCACTTATCCTCGAGAGAGGAATGGAGGACGCACTGAACAGAGCGCGTGCTTTCGTGAAGGCGGGTGCTGACGGTATCATGATCCACAGCAGGAAGAAGGATCCTGCAGAGATACTCGAGTTCTGTGACAAGTTCAGAAGTGAGGATACCAAGACCCCTATCGTAGTGGTTCCGAGTTCCTTTAATACCATTACTGAAGCTGAGCTTGCGGATCACGGAGTCAACATCGTAATCTACGCTAACCAGCTTACAAGAAGCGCTTTCCCTGCTATGCAGAAGACGGCGGAGGATATCCTTCGTTACCACAGGGCGAAGGAAGTTGATGACAGACTCATGTCCATTAAGCAGATCATTACATTGATAGATGAATTATAAGAGGTAAACAAAATGAAGGTAGATAAGTTAGTTGAGATCATAGGTTCAGATTTTTATACAGGCGTTCCTGATTCACAATTGAAGGCTCTTTGCAATTATCTGATGGACAGATACGGTATCGATTCCAAGCATCATGTGATTGCTGCCAACGAGGGTAACTGTACCGCACTTGCTGCAGGCTACCATCTTGCCACAGGCAAGGTGCCTGTCGTTTACATGCAGAACAGCGGCGAGGGCAACATCATCAATCCTGTTGCAAGTCTTCTTAACGATAAGGTCTATGCCATCCCTATGGTCTTCATCGTAGGATGGAGAGGCGAACCCGGCATTCACGACGAGCCCCAGCATATCTATCAGGGCGAGGTAACGGTTAAGCTTCTTGATGACATGGGAATCAAGTCCTTTATTATCGGCAAGGAGACGACCGATGAAGAGGTAATAGCTGCCATGGATGATTTCCGAACAGTTCTTGCTGAGGGTAAGGATGTTGCATTTGTTATCCGTAAGGGTGCTCTTACCGATGCTCCCAAGGTTGAGTATAAGAACGACAACAAGATGGTACGCGAGCAGATCATCCAGCACATCGTGAAGGCGAGCGGCGAGGATCCTATCGTAAGCACGACGGGTAAGGCAAGCCGCGAGTTGTTTGAGACACGTGTTGCCAACGGTCAGAGCCACAAGTACGACTTCCTTACTGTCGGTTCCATGGGTCACTCATCATCCATCGCTTTGGGCGTTGCCATCAACAAGCCCGGCCAGCGCATCTGGTGTGTCGACGGTGACGGTGCAGTCCTCATGCATATGGGTTCCATGGCAGTTCTTGGAGCAAACAAGCCTTCCAATATGATCCACGTTGTTATCAATAACGCAGCTCACGAGACGGTCGGAGGCATGCCTACTGTTGCAGGTTCCATCGATCTTGTAGGAGTTGCCAAGGCTTGCGGTTATCCTAATGCCGTGCGCGTTGATACTTTCGAGGATCTCGACAGGGAGCTCGAGGCTGCCAAGGCGCGTAACGAATTGAGCCTCATCGAGGTTGCCTGCTCCATAGGTGCACGTGACGATCTCGGCCGTCCTACGACTACCGCGCTCGAAAATAAAGAGAACTTCATGGAGTATCTTAAGACCTTATAATTTAACCGGTATATATATTCCAGTTTTCATCATCGTAGATATTGTTCCTGACAGTCATCCAATAGCTGTCAGGGTCATTAAATTGCGTCTCTCCATTGGTCGCAAGAGATAATTCCTCGGATATATAAATGATCTGATCGCCGGTCTTGTCGTCAGGAATCATCGGGTTGCCCGTAAACGGATTTACAGGGTTATCAATGATACCGTCGAGTGCCAGGTACGGCGTATCCGCATTGGTCATGAATTGATCTGAAGTAACAAACTCCGTACTGCCGAAGTCCTTGACCATAAGTATTGGATTGAGGCTCTCCGCATCGTATTCGGGATCAGATATGAGAAGATCATCGAACTGCGACAGAGGGAACCCGTGGTCAGCTACGATGATTATTCTCGTGTTGTCGTAAAGACCATTTGCTCTTAAGTAATCGAACCATCTTCCTAGTGCTATGCAGGCTGCCATGTCGCACTGATAGTGAAGGTAATTGTGATAGTCGGTATCCATGATCATCTGCACGCCATCGACAGTAAAACGGTCCTGATGAGCTTCATCGAATTCGGTGTTATCGATAACCACAGCAGGCTGGTATGACGGCTCTTCGAGCATGCAGACTTCGTGTGTACTTTCATTGGCGAACATGAAGAATGTGTTCTCAGGTTCACTTGTCACATCCACGATATCCGGCAATGCCTCGAGCACCATATATTGCGATACATAATCTTCGAGTATTCCGTACTGGCGGTGAAGTTCTCCTAAGCCTATAAAAGTATCGTCAACATAACCGCCGTAAGTGAGGTTCATACATGTATATGAACCATCCGTATAGAAGCGTGACTGGATGATGTTTGGCATGATCTTCATGATTCCGTAGCAGAAAAGATTTCTGTTGAGACGAAGCTCAAGTTCTTCACCTGCATCAGTCAGAAACTCACTTCTGTAGTTAAATGTGCCTGCCATCTGGAAGGCATTGATATTCTCGTTGTCATCATAAATGCTTACGTCGTCATACCATGCGTAATTGGCAAGTGACGGGTCGCCGACAGATACTGTCCATCCCTCATCCGCGAAGATGGTGGGGAGGACGCGGAGCGATTCGTTGTGCTTATCCACAAGCGGCTCATCCGCTCTCAAGTTAAGCATATAAGGCGTATACTCATATCCGCCGAATACCGCAGGAACAGCCATATTGGTTCTTCTTCCGAATGAGACTGTGTTCGGGTAGTAGGTAAATCCGTCAAACTGCGAAGCGACATCAGGACGCTCGTTAAAGATATACGGGATGTACGCGCCGATCATTCTGTCCATCATTATGACTACAACATTCTGACCTGTCGTGGACATGGGGACCACAACATCCTCTGCGCTGTTGGTCCTGATCTGACCGTGCTCATTAATATCTTTAACTATTGTCCTAAGATTTTTAAATGATACAAAACAGATCGTTATAAGGAATATTACAAGCACGGGTTTAAAGAACTTTTTAAACTTCCAGACGAGCACCAAAACAGCTCCGGCGATCACGACATTCCAGACTATGTTGGGAATCCACTCCTCATTCAAAAAGTAAAGAACGAGATCGAAGATGAGCTTCCTTGATATCGTTCCGAAACTCTTGTTAAAGAAGACGTAGTTGGCGATTCCCGCGGTTGCGATTACGGGCATAACATAAGTCATTACCTTGCCGAGCGTTTCCTTGGTAAGGTAAATAAACAAAGGTATCCAGATAAGGAAAGTTCCTGCGGCAGCAAGCGTGCTGCTGAGAAGATACCAGGCGGGACTGTAAGGATTCTCGATGTATGTGTTTATCATCTCGGTCGGGTTGGCTGCGATTACATCCGAGGGTATAAAGAAACCGGTAAGCACAGCAAGCACTGCGCACGAGAGCATGATGATGGAAAAAGACATTTCACCTGCGGGATGCTTCTTCTTTTCTTTTCGGGCGGTGGGGTGCCACAGGCTGACGACAACATTCTTCATAAGAGAGAAGATGTTGTTTAAGGTCCAATAGAATACGAGTCCCGCGGGGGAGCCGTAAAGGAGCACGAGGAAGACCAGCGCGATGATGATAAGCTTCAGGTTGTCTTTTATCGTTTTCTTATCGGAATACACGAAGCCCGAGATGATGTTGATGGCGGTCATGAGGATCGGAAGAAGGTTGATGCTCACGGAACCCAGCGGGATAAGACCGTCAGGAAGCCCAAGATCTTTTATCGGGCCCAATGAACTTCCGTGGAGGATGTTGAGGTTCGACAGGAAACTGTAGGCTGCGATGAAGAACGGGATCTGCAGGAAAAGCGATATCGATTCCTTCAACACATCTGTTGACTTGTAGTTGTTCTCTCTGTAGTAAGCCTGGAGCATCATGACGCGTTCGTCTCCCGAGAATGCGCTCTTGATGCGGTCCACCCAGGGCTTCATCATCTTTTTCTTTTGAAGTTGTTCCTTCTCTAACTTGTCCGCGCGAAAATACAAAGGCAGCAGCAGGAAGTTTACCACCAGGCTCATGGCGAGGATGGATAAACCTGCATTATGAGTGAGCTTGTAAGCGTAAAAGCAGATGAATTCAAACAGGAGTTTGAGCGGCTCAACTATTAACAAGAAAAGATAATTGAATATAGTCCCACACTCCTTAACCGGGTTTGTTCAAAGCAATCAGAGTTCTGGTGGAGACGAAGGGGATCGAACCCTCGACCTTACGGATGCGAACCGTACGCTCTCCCAGCTGAGCTACGCCCCCATAACGGAGACGATTATAACACCATCAGGATAGAAAATCGATAATAGCGGCAAGCTTGGAAGATGCGAGTTCGCGGCCTGTGTTGTATACGCGGCGAAGTTCATCGGGATCTTTCTCGAGGGGGCTTATGTTAAGTGCATGGGGCGGTCTTAAGACGAAGGCACTGCCTTCATCCTCGCGGACTTTAACGTAAGCTTTCTGTGCATTATACGTGGCGGGTCTGTCGGCAAGGCCTTGAATGAGTGCCGGGTATTTATGAAGAGCCGCTTTGATCGCGGTGAAGTACTTGTACTGGTGCTTGGTATAATCAGCGGGCTGGGTGAGGATCACAAGGTTCCTGTTGCAGCCGCATTTTTCCATAAACTCCAGCGGGATCGAATCGCTGATGCCTCCGTCAAGAAGCTTCTGTCCGTTGATGTCAACTACACGGGAGGCAAGAGGCATAGACGCTGACGCCTGTATCCACAGCATGTCTTCCGGACCTCCGTCAGTAAGAAGGTGATAGACAGGCTTTCCCGTTACAACATCAGTAGCAACGGCGTAGAACTCAAGCGGATCGTTCTTAAAGGTTTCCTTATCAAATATATCAAGCTCATCCGGCATCTTGCGGTAGCAAAAATCTGCCCCGTAAAGATCGCCCGTGAATATGAGCGAGCGGAAACTTTTGTAGTGCCAGTCAGATGCGTAGTTGACGTTGTATCTTATCGCGCGGCCGATCTGATGCGATTTATAGTTGCAGCCAAAGGCGGCACCTGCGGATACACCTGCAGCCTTATCGAAAACGATATTGTTTTCCATAAGCACATCGAGTATGCCTGCGGTAAACAATCCCCTCATGGCTCCGCCTTCAAGCACGAGCCCTTTTACATTCCTGTTACTATTCACGCGTCAATGATAGTAAGAGAGTTTGCGCGTGTCAATTTTTGTTATTATGAAGCAGGTGAGGTAATTATGATCAAACGATTTTTTGAAAAGCATGGAATAGAACCCGTTAAATTCATACACATGTCCATCGCAGGTATTGTGTCCGCTATCGGCATTACTATGTTCCTGTCCCCGGTCCATCTTTACGATTCAGGCATCGCGGGAACATCTCTTTTATTGTCGCAGTTGTCGTATATCGGTTTTTTCAATCTCTCTTTCTTCCTTGCCGTGTTAAACATTCCTTTGATAATCTACGGGCTTAAGAAACAGGGTGTGGCTTTTACTGTTTACTCTGTGTTTGCCGTTATCGTGTATTCTATCTCGGCTCTTGTTATCGAGGACGTGTTTGAACTTGGCGAAGCCTCGCCTATTGCAGGCACCGATCTTCTTTTGTGTGCGATATTCGGCGGACTTATCTGCGGTGCGGGATCCGGTATATCAGTAAGGTACGGAGGTGCCATAGATGGTGTGGAAGTCATGGCTGTTATTTTCGCGAAGTCTTTGAATCTCACTGTCGGAACTTTCATGATGATCTACAACACATGCCTTTATGTTATCTGCGGCATCATCTTCAAAAGTTGGACATTGCCTTTGTACTCGATGGTGACGTACTACGTTGCTCTTCATACGATAGACTTTATCGCCGAGGGTATCGACCGTTCCAAGTCGGTCATGATAATTACCGGTAAGGGGGATGAAGTCTCGAAGGCGCTGATGGAGGAATTCGGTTCAGGTACGACTATAATCCCTGCCAAGGGCGGCTTTACCATGAAGGACAGAACCGTGGTGTATTTTGTCGTGAACAGATTCCAGATTGCACGTATGAGGACCCTGGTTCACAAGGTAGATCCTCACGCCTATTTAACTATCTCAGAAGTTGCTGACATTTATAAGTACGAACAAGGCTAAAATGTCTAAAAACAAGGCCTCTAAAGCGGTTTTTTTGCCATTTTGACAAGTTACATGTAAGACACGCGCGATGATATAATTTACACGTGGCATTTCTCGCCACATTCGTTGGTTTTCAGAGGGTTTTATCATCAAAGAAAGAGGCGCGATATGAGTTTCTCGAAGGGCGAGACAGTAGTTTACGGCGGTAGCGGTGTTTGCCAGATTGACGATATCAAGGATGTTCGCTTTTATCACGAGCGTCCCCAGAAGTACTATATCTTAAAGCCCCTCTTTGTAAATCAGGCACAGGTTGTATATGTGCCTTACAATAACGAGAAACTGACTGCCAAGATAAAGCCTGTTATTTCCAAGAAGGAAGCGCTTGATCTCATTCATAATATCAAGGATGGTTCATTGAAGTGGATCGAAGACAGAAATGAGCGCAAGGAAGTCTATAACGGACTCATCTCAAGCGGAGACAGAAAGAGCATCGTGGATGTCATAACCGCCATCACCGCACACAGACGTGAGCTTGAGGATGAGGGCAAGACATTGAACCAGCAGGATGAGAAGATCCTGACAGATGCAGAGAGAAGAATGAATGCTGAGTTCGCAGTGGCTCTCGGCATGGATCCCAAGGAGATTCCGGATTTCATCCAGGAAGAGAAAGCCAAGGTCAGCTGATTAGACGGTTATTGGAATAAACGAGTCAAATCCAAAGCCTTGACAATTCCTATGGTTTTGATGTTTAATCTACGGCATGAACAGAAACTTTTACGCATTTGCATACAACTATTATTACTACTTTACGAACGTGAAGTAAGAGTGGTTTGTGCAAGCAGGAAGTTAATGGAAAACTGATTTAAATGATAGGCGCCGCACGAATCACTCGGGCGGCGCTTTTTTACGGCCTCGCCCGCAAGGCGCCAAGTAAACAGTTCTAGGAGGATTAAAGAACATGATTGCAGTATTGAAGGAAAGCGCAACAGAACAACAGATTCAGAACCTTACTACCTGGTTCGAGTCTCAGGGAGTTAAGGTTAACCGCTCCAAGGGTGATTATGTCACCATCTTAGGTCTCATCGGAGACACAACAAAGATCGACATCGATCTTTTAAGAGGCCTCGACATTATCGATAATGTAATGAGAATCTCCGAGCCCTTCAAGAAGGCAAACAGAAAGTTCCATCCCGAGGATTCTGTAGTTGATATAAGCGGCGTTAAGATCGGCGGCGGCAACTTCGCAGTTATGGCGGGTCCGTGCTCAGTTGAGAACGAGGAACAGATAATCGAGACTGCAAAGGCAGTTAAGGCTGCAGGCGCAACACTCTTAAGAGGCGGAGCTTACAAGCCGAGGACATCTCCTTACGATTTCCAGGGCCTTCACGAAGAGGGAATCAAGCTTCTTATTAAGGCAAGAGAGGAAACCGGTCTTCCTATCGTATCCGAGATCATGAGTCCCGATCAGATCCCTGTCTTTGAGGAAGTCGACTGTCTGCAGGTAGGTGCACGAAACATGCAGAACTTCGACCTTCTTAAAGCAATCGGTAAGACAAATAAGCCTGTACTTCTTAAGCGCGGTCTTTCCGCTACCATCAAGGAGTGGCTCATGAGTGCTGAGTACATCATGAGTGAGGGCAACTCCAATGTCATCCTCTGCGAGAGAGGAATCAGAACATACGAGACATACACGAGAAACACTTTCGATGTAAGTGCTATCTCCGCTTTGAAGGAGCTTACACACCTTCCTGTTGTAGGTGATCCTTCTCACGCTACCGGCAAGGTATCGCTCATCGAGCCTATGGCTATGGCTGCAGTCGTATCCGGCGCAGACGGACTCGAGATCGAAGTTCATAACTGCCCCAAGAAGGCTTTATCCGATGCTGCACAGCAGTTGACACCCGACCAGTTCATCGGTGTAATGGAGTCTATCAACAAGGCCAGAAGCATACTCTGATAACAGGATAGAAAGAAGGCAGGCGCGAAAATGAGTATTACAGTCGGCGTAGTGGGTCTCGGCCTTATAGGAGCTTCATTCTGTAAGGCTTACAAGGAAAGCGGAGCACGGGTGTACGGCTGGAACCGCACACGTTCAACGGCTCAGATGGCAAAGATGCAGGGCGTCATAGACGATTATCTAACGGATGATAATCTGGGCACATGCGATCTTGTTATCGTCTCACTTTATCCTGAGGCATCAGTCGAGTGGATGAGGACTCATAAGGACAGCTTCAACAAGGCGGGTATCGTTATCGATGCATGCGGAACCAAGAAATATATTTGTGAGGAAGGCTTCAAGATTGCAAAGGAAGCAGGCTTTACTTTCGTAGGGTGTCATCCGATGGCGGGTTTGCAGTACTCGGGTATGTCTTATGCGAAGGCAGATCTTTATGTGGGCGCTCCCATGGTTGTGGTTCCTCCGGTCTTTGATGACATCAATCTTCTCGACAGAGTAAAGAATCTTCTTATACCCTGCAAATTCGGAAGCTTCCACGTGGCTCATGCCGAGCAGCATGACAGGATGATATCTTTTACTTCGCAGATGCCGCATGTAATCTCGAATGCATATATCAAGAGCCCTAATGCGAGAGAGCACAAGGGATTCTCGGGCGGATCATATAAGGACTTAACGAGAGTTGCCAGTCTTAATCCTACGATGTGGACAGAACTGTTCTTTGAGAACAAGGATAACCTGATCTTCGAGATCGAGAATCTTCAGAATGAACTTCAGAAGTATAAGGAAGCTCTTATAAATGATGATCATAAGAAGATGTACGATTTGCTTGAAGAAGGAAGCAGGATTAAGGACGAGGTCGACGGTAAATGATCAAGACAAAGGTTAAGGCATCCAGGAATTACACTGTAATTACGGGAAGAAGACTGATCGGGCGCACGGGCAAGCTTATCGAGGAGATACGCCCCTTTGCAAAGAAGATCCTTATCGTAAGTGAGAGCCGTGTGGCTCCTCATTATCTTGCAAGAGTAAAGGCATCGTGCGAGAAGAGCGGCTTTGAAGTATATGACTATGTCTTCGAGGCCGGTGAGAGATCCAAGAACATTAATACTATAGCGGGCATGTGGGGCGCGATGGCAAAAGCGGGCTTTACAAGAACCGACCTTATAGTTGCTTTGGGAGGAGGAGTCTGCGGCGACATGGCAGGATTTGCTGCCGCCACATTCCTTCGCGGTATAGACTTCATTCAGATACCGACATCACTTCTTGCGATGGTCGATGCATCTATCGGAGGCAAGACAGGAATCGATCTTGCCGAGGGAAAGAATCAGGTGGGCGCATTCTGGCAGCCGTCACTTGTAATAGAAGATATAAGCTGTCTTGATACATTGCCTGAAGGTGTTTTTATAGAGGGCATGGCTGAGGTTATCAAGTATGCGTTTATTATGGATCTGCCGCTATATAATCTTCTGTGTGAGAACACACTCGGATCATTGAGAAGTGATCCGCTCCTTCTTGAGAAAGTGGTCGGGATGTGTGTAAAAGATAAAGCGCATGTCATCGAGAATGATGAGCATGATAACGGCATCAGGCAAACTTTAAATTACGGTCACACCGTGGGACACGTCATCGAGAAAAACAACAATTTCAGACTGCCTCACGGTATATGCGTCGCGAAGGGCATGGGCATCATGATAGATGCGTGCGAGAGAAACAGCACATTGTCTTACGAGGATGCCTCGAATATGAAAGACCTGATAAAGGCATACGGCCTTCCCGTAAGTGATGAGATAACACCTGAACAGGCAGTGGCCGGCGCTATGAATGATAAGAAGAAGAGAGGCTCGATCCTCTCGGTCATTCTGGTAAATAAGATCGGTCACTCTCAGATCAAGAACATGACACATAAAGAGTATCTGGAGTTTTTGAAGTAATATATGCGTCTTAAGATAAAGGACAGAAGATTCGATTTTTGTGCGCAGGCGCCGGACTCAAAATCGGTGTACCACAGAGAGCTCATAGTAAGGTTTCTGCACGGGATAAAAGACGATCTTTCTTTCCGGGATTCAGACAGCAAGGATATCACGGCAACCAAGGAATGCCTTAAAGCTTTGTCATCAGATCAGAATGTTTTGGACTGTAATGAATCCGGTTCGACATTAAGGTTTATGATCCCTGTCGCATGCGCTTTTCTTAAGTCACAGAACAAAAAGATCAGGCTTGTTTTTAAGACCGCGGGCCGCTTGTTTGACAGGCCTCTTGATGATCTTGAGATTTGTCTTGGCGAACATGGCATCGTTATAAGTAAAGATGCTCAAACAAGAAGTTTCATAGTAGAGGGGGATTTGACGGAAGGGCGCTTTGTGATAGACGGAAGTGTCTCTTCACAATACGTATCCGGTCTTCTGATGGCGATGATCGTCTTGCCTCACTCAAATGTTGAGGTTAAGGGCGAGGCATCTTCCATTCACTATATCGAACTTACAAAGGCCGTTATCGGCAAGTATGCGGGAGGCGTCTTAAATCCTGAACTTGATGTGGAAGGAGACTGGTCAGCTGGTGCATTTCTTTTGTGCCTCGATAAACTTATAGACGGACATGTAAGCGTCGGGAATCTTAATGCGGATTCGGTTCAGGGCGATAAGGAGATATTAAAGTTTCTCTCCTCGTGCGGCGCGGATGAACTTACCTGGGACTGCAGGGACATTCCCGATATCGTTCCCTATATGGCGGTTACAGCTGCATTCACCAACAAAAAGACGGTGTTTAAAAACATAAGCAGGCTCCGTGTTAAAGAGTCTGACCGCGTCGCTGCTATAAGAGAGCAGCTTTCCGAAGCGGGCATCAAAACAGAAGAGACCCAAGACGATCTTACGGTCCTGGCCTATGAGGAAAATCATCCGTCAGACACGGTAAGTCTTAAATCTTATAATGATCACAGGATGGTGATGTCGGCACTTCTTCTGGCATGCGCTTTAAGATGTGATCTTGATATTGATACAATAGACCCGGTGGATAAATCTTTCCCCGGACTTAAAAGCATTATAAGGGAGGAGTTCTCTTAATGAGTATGGACAGCACATACAGGGGAGATAAGCTCGAGCTTAAGATCTACGGGCAGTCTCACAGCCCCACGATAGGTGTCTTCATCAAAGGACTCCCCGACGGCGTTAATCCTGACGAGGACTTCACACGCGCACTTATGGCAAGGCGCGCTCCGGGAAAGAATAAGTGGTCCACGCCCAGAAACGAGAAGGACGAGGTCATCTTCGAAAAGTTTGAGGACACACTTCACGGCTACATCGTTAACACCAACACAAAGCCCAAGGACTATGCCTCGATCTTAAACAAGCCGAGGCCGGGACACGCTGATTACACTGGAAAGATCAAGTATAAAGATGAAGCCGCACAAAGCGGAGGCGGAATCTTCTCAGGAAGAATGACTGCACCTCTTTGTATCGCGGGATCGATCGCGATGAACGAACTTAACAAGCGCGGAATAAATGTATATGCACATCTTAAAAAGTGCGGCGGCGTTAAGGATGAATCCTATTATGACCACAGCGTTAATGATGAAGGGTTCAAAAAGAAACTCTCTTTGGTCTGCACAAAGGAATTTCCTTCTGTAAGTGATGAGGCAGGTGAGAAGATGAAGGCAAAGATCGAGGAAGCAAGGCTTGACCTTGATTCTGTCGGCGCTGTCGTTGAGTGCGTCATCTACGGTTTGCCTGCGGGTCTGGGAGGACCTATTTTCGACGGGCTTGAGGGCAAGATAGCAAACCTTATCTACGCTATTCCTGCTGTCAAAGGTGTTGAGTTTGGTGCCGGTTTTGATGTTGCGGATATGAGAGGGTCGCAGAATAACGATGCGTTCGAATACGAGGACGGCAAGGTTGTTCTGAAGACAAATAACTGCGGCGGAATACTGGGTGGAATAAGTGTGGGTGATGCGGCGCCCCTGGTGTTTGACTGTGCTTTCAAGCCCACGCCTTCAATCGGTAAGACACAGAAGACTATTGATATTAAACAAAAGAATAATACAGATATAAATATAGAGGGCAGACACGATCCGTGTGTTGCTCCCCGCGCCGTGCCCGTAGTAGAGGCTGCGGCTGCGCTGGCTGTTTACGATGCGGTCCTTGCGGAGGAAAGTGATGAAAACGCTTGATGAATTAAGACGTGACATAGACGCGGCTGATAAGGATCTGATCGATGCTTTTGCAAGAAGACTTAAGACCGCGAAGGCTATAGGCGAGTTAAAGAAGATAGAGGGCAAGCCCGTATTCGATGAGGCACGCGAAGCCGCGAAGATCGGCAGCCTCAAGTCACTTGCAGCGTTTGAAGCAAGGCCGTATGTGGACAGACTTTATAAAGAGGTTATGGGGATTGCAAAAGACTTGGAGTCGAAGCCTCTGTTCGGAGTGCTCGGCAAGTCGATACCTCATACTTATTCCCCGCAGATCCATAGTCTTATTACGGATGAGTATGCATATACAGTCATCGAGAGAGATGAAGACGAATTGGATGAACTCTGGTCTCAGGGTAAAAGAGGTGTGTACGGAGGCTTTAACGTAACCATCCCCTACAAGCGTAATGCCTGTGCTTTGTGCGATGAATTAACAGAAGGCGCAGCCAACATCAAGGCGGTCAACACGGTCGTCTTTAAAGAGAACGGCAGGACTCTCGGAGCTAATACGGATGTTTACGGTTTTGAATACATGCTTAAGTCCTCGGGCATCGATCCAAACGGGAAAGCAGTTCTCATCCTGGGAACGGGAGGTGCGTCTGCCGCTGTTAAAGAGGCTCTCACAAGACTTAAGTCCGGAAGCATCAGATTCGTAAGCAGGTCCGGCGACATCAATTACGGCAATGTTTACGATGCGTGTGCTGATGCCAACATTATCGTTAACTGTACTCCTGTCGGCATGTATCCTGAAGTGACGGATTCACCTATAGACCTTACGAGATTTACGAATCTTGAGGCTGTTGCAGATATAGTCTATAACCCGTCATGCACGAGACTTCTTTATGATGCAGAAAAGCTCGGCCTTAAGACGGCGGGCGGACTTAAGATGCTGGTTGCACAGGCGTTCAAGGCATCCGCATTCTTCTTAGGTGCCGCGAATGATGAAGAGGCGGAAGCGCGTGTAAATGAAAGTGACATAAAAAGGGTTACCGGCATTCTTGAGAACCGCATGAAGAACATAACGGTGATCGGTATGCCGGGGTCAGGCAAGACAGAGTTTGCGAAGGAACTTGCTTTGCGCCTCGGAAGAGAATTTATAGATCTTGATGATGAGTACACTAAGGATTATGGTGTGACTCCCGCACAGACGATAGAGAATGAAGGTGAGGAGACATTCAGAAAGAATGAATCCCTGACAGCTCTTAAGCACCTTATCAAAAGCGGATGCGTTATATCGTGCGGCGGCGGCATCGTGACAAAGCAGCAAAATGCTTTTCCTTTAAAGTGCAACTCACGTGTTATTTATAATGAGCGTCCTCTTGAGGCACTTGCTTTGGGCGGCAGACCCATAAGTGCGGCAAAGGGTACAGCGGCGATTTACGAAGAGCGTAAGGATGCGTATGAATCTCTTGCGGATATGAAAATATCCGTCGGTGCGAAGCAGACACCTGAGGAATATATTGAGGAGGCAGTGAGGATCTACCATGAAAATACTTGTTCTTAACGGACCTAACCTTAACATGCTCGGCATAAGAGAGCCCGACATCTACGGCAAAAAGACATACGCGGATCTCACCGCACTTATAAAAGCACACTGCGAAAAGAACAATATCGATGTCACCTTCAAGCAGAGCAATCACGAGGGTGCACTTGTTGACTTCATACAGCAGGCGTACTTCGAGAAATGCGATGGCATCGTTATCAACCCCGGTGCCTATACGCATACTTCGGTTGCAATCCTGGATGCACTTAAGGCAGTTGCCATTCCTTTTGTGGAAGTACACATAAGTGATATCGATGAGCGTGAGGGATTCCGCCAGATATCGTACATTTCGAGCATAGCCGAGACGACTATAAAAGGACGCGGATTTGACGGTTATATCGAAGCTGTGGATTTCCTTAAAGAGCGTTTATGATAAAATGACGTTTGCAAAGGAGATAGTTAAATGTCTGATAATGAGAAAGATAACATATTAAATCTTGAAGGCGATGATCTTGATGCTGCCTTGATGGCGGCTATCGAGGAGACCGAAGAAGAGGAGCAGCAGGCCCGCCTCAAAAGAGAGGAAGAGCATAAGGAGCGTGCCGAGCAGGCGCGTATAACTGCTATTGAGAATGAGAAGCAGAAGGCAAAGGTCGATGCTATCCGTGCACAAATCAATAAAGCAAATCAGAGATTCTTTCTCGTTAATGAGGGAAGCGAGTGTGATGAGGCGAAGGGGACCGCTTCTTTGAGAGGTTCTTTGTTCGGTCAGGTCAAGACGGGAGACACCGCATTCCTCTACAGAGATGACGGCAAGGTTCTTCCTACAAAAGTCATCGGAGTAGAAGTATTAAATAACAGCATATATGAGCCTGTAGGTGAGACGCGTGATAAGAGCGTGGTACTCACGATAGAGGTTGATTACAAGAAGACGGGATTTACAAAGGAGAATGCTGCACCTAAGTATGCGGTCCTCTCATCTGTTAATCCTCCTGTTGCAGACAGTAAAGGTAATGCTCCCATCGAGAATCCCGCACTCTTTGCACTGTCTTTGCGTTATAACTCGTTGAAGGCTGACAAGGATTATATAAGAAACTTCATGCAACATACCGTGAACGGAAGATTTGTCGTTCCCGCACATACGAGTGACGAAGTCGGACAGGACGGTAAGAAGAAGATACAGATAGTCATGCTCATGGATAAAAGTCATGGCGACAGAAAGATATTCCCGCTTTTTACTGATATAAGAACAGTAATGCTTTGGAAGGATCTGTTTAAGAGCGCTAACAAGCCCGCTCTCATTTCCATGAGATTCCCTGAGGTAGTTAAGTTTATACAGAAGGAAGGATTTGATGCTGCCATCAATCCTATGGGACCTGTCCCGACCTTCCTGCCTAACAAGCTTTTGATGCAGATAGCATCAAATCTCGGAAACGGTCCCATAAAGAAGGAAGTGATCACTGACGGATCCAAGATAATGATCGGACCCGTGCAGGATAATCCCGAATCAGATGCTGTGAGACAGGCTCTTATCAAGCACTGTGAGGGTGTCGGACAGATAAATAAGGCAGGGCTTCTTTATATCAAGAGGAATAACCGCGTAAGCTACTTTGTTATTATAGATGCCCCCAAGGAGGAGGCGGGAACGCTTTTCCCCGGTATACTTGCTGCGCTGAAGCCTCACCTTAATGCCGTTAAGACGGTCGATTTCTCTGTCTTGTCGGAGACTCCGTTTGCGGTGGATTACTTTTCGAAGAAGAAGTGGGACTACATCCGCAAGTAATTATGCGTCTTCTGTGCTATAATTGCGCCGATACTTATTAAGGAGCAGTATATGACACAGGATCCCAACATTTTGTTGAGCGTTATTAACACAGGGCTTCGCGATGAATACGCGACGCTTGAGGATCTTTGTGCGTCAAAACTTCTTAATGAGGATGAGGTAAGAGGGAAGCTTCTTGGCATAGGATATGTTTATGACGAGGAGCAAAACAGATTTATTCTTAAACAGTAATTAATTATTAAGGAGTTAATATTATGAGACCAAAACCCGTAGTAATGATGGTTCTTGACGGTTACGGAATCACGGACCACGAAGAAGGCAATGCCATTAAGATGGCAAACACACCTGTTATGGACAAGCTTATGGCTGAATGTCCTTATCAGCTGGGACTCGCTTCCGGCCTCTCGGTAGGACTTCCTGACGGTCAGATGGGTAACTCCGAAGTAGGACACATGAATATCGGTTCAGGCCGTATCATCTACCAGGACCTCACACTTATTACAAAGTATATCGAGGACGGCGTCTTCTTTAAGAATGAGGAGCTTCTTCGTGCAATCGATAACTGCAAGAAGAACAATTCAGATCTTCACATCTGGGGTCTTCTTTCTGACGGCGGTGTTCACAGCCACATCACACACCTGTACGCATTGATTGAGATGTGCAAGAAGGAAGGACTTCAGAATGTATATGTTCATCCTTTCTTTGACGGACGTGATACTCCTCCTGCATCAGGTAAGGATTATCTTCAGGCTCTCGTTGACAAGATGAATGAGATCGGCTGCGGTAAGGTTGCTTCCATGTCAGGCCGTTACTACGCTATGGACCGTGACAGCAACTGGGACCGTATACAGAAGGCATATGATGCTCTTGTAATTGGAGAAGGCGTTAAGGATACAGACCCGGTCGCTGCTATGCAGAAGTCTTACGACAACGGCGTAACAGACGAGTTCGTTCTTCCTACTGTTATTACAGATGAGAGCGGCAAGCCTTTGTCAGTTGTTAAGCCTAATGACTCCGTCATCTTCTTTAACTTCCGTCCTGACAGAGCACGTGAGATCACAAAGGCATTCTGTTTCTCCGATGAGGACATCGCAGCTTCCGAGGGTGATGCTTCTGATACGAAGTGCATCAAGTTCCTGAAGCGCCACAACGGCTTCATGCCTTTGACATATGTTTGCTTCAAGGATTATGACGAGACTATCCCCAACAAGTATGTCGCTTTCAAGAAGGAAGAGATCAAGAACACATTGGGTGAGTATCTTGCAAATAACGGCTTGAAGCAGTTAAGACTTGCCGAGACAGAGAAGTATGCACACGTTACATTCTTCTTTAACGGCGGTATCGAGGATCCCAATAAGGATGAGGACAGAACACTGGTTCCTTCTCCTGCTGTTGCAACATATGACCTTAAGCCTGAGATGAGCGCTCCCGAAGTATCCGAGAAGCTCAATGCGGCTATCACATCCGGTGAATATGATGTGATCATCATCAACTTCGCTAACCCTGACATGGTAGGTCATACAGGTGTTATCGAGGCTGCCGTAAAGGCTGTAGAGCGTATCGATCAGTGTGTCGGTGCTGCCGTTGACGCTGTTAAGCAGGTTGGCGGAACGCTCTTCATCTGCGCCGATCACGGTAACGCTGAGCAGATGATCAACTATGAGACAAAGGCACCTCATACGGCTCACACAACAAATCCCGTACCGTTCATACTCGTGAACTACGATCCGGCTTACACACTCCGTGAAGGCGGCAGACTGTGCGATATCGCTCCCACCCTGCTTGAGATCATGGGTCTCCCGCAGCCTTCCGAGATGACAGGAAAGAGCCTGCTCATCAAGAAGTAATCCCGGTAAAATACAACTTTATGAAAACCCCGAAGACCGCGTAACTGCGGTCTTTTTCGTGCTTTTGTACCCCTATGTTTCGAAAATGTAACACAATATATAGTGGTTTGTTATTGACCTTACCACAATATATAGTTAGAATGTTGAAGCAAGAACGGGGAATCAAAAATCCGTTAGAAATGTAACATTACAATTGGAAAAAGCGGTTAACAATCTTTTGTAACATTGTTACAATGGACAAATCAATTCAAACAACGACAAAGGGCAGGGTGCACAAATGAAGATCATTAAGCGTAACAAGCAGGAAGTAGAATTCGACATCACCAAGATCATCGGAGCTATTACAAAGGCTAACGAGGCTGCTAAGGAATCTGACCGTATGACACCTAAGCAGATTACGAGAATTGCCGAGCGTGTTACTAATGAATGCGAGAAGGTCAACCGTGCTTTGTCCGTCGAGGAGATCCAGGATCTCGTTGAGAAGCAGATCATGGCTCACGGCGCTTATGAAGTTGCAAAGCTCTATGTAACCTACCGCTATACAAGAACCCTCATCCGTCAGTCCAATACGACAGATGAGTCCATCCTTACCCTTATCGAGTGCAATAACGAAGAATTGAAGCAGGAGAATTCCAATAAGAATCCTACAGTCAACAGCGTACAGCGTGACTATATGGCAGGTGAGGTAAGTAAGGATCTCACAAAGAGACTTCTCCTTCCGCCCGAAGTTGTCGAGGCTCACGAAGACGGACGTATCCACTTCCACGACAGCGACTACTTCGCACAGCATATGCATAACTGCGATCTCGTTAACCTCGAGGATATGCTCCAGAACGGAACTGTTATCTCCGGCACGATGATCGAGAAGCCTCACAGCTTCTCCACAGCTTGCAATATCGCAACACAGATTATCGCCCAGGTTGCATCCAACCAGTACGGCGGTCAGTCCATATCCCTCACACACTTAGCTCCCTTCGTTCAGATCTCAAGAGAGAAGATCATGAAGAAGGTGGAGACAGAGTTCGAGGAATTAGGCATCAATCCTCCCGAGGAGAAGAAGAAGCAGATCGTTGAGCAGAGACTTCACGAGGAGATCGAGCGTGGTGTACAGACTATCCAGTATCAGGTAGTAACACTCCTCACAACTAACGGCCAGGCTCCGTTCGTAACTGTATTCATGTATTTAAACGAGGCTAAGGATCCCCAGCTCAAGGCTGACCTTGCAATGATCATCGAGGAAGTTCTTAAGCAGAGAATCCAGGGCGTAAAGAATGAGGCTGGTGTTTATATCACACCCGCATTCCCTAAGCTCATATATGTTCTTGAGGAAGATAACATCAAGGAGGGTTCTCCTTACTACGAGCTTACAAGACTCGCTGCAAAGTGTACTGCAAAGAGAATGGTTCCTGACTATATCTCTGAGAAGGTGATGCTCGATCTTAAGAAGGATAAGAACGGTGACGGTCACTGCTACACATGCATGGGCTGCAGATCATTCCTTACTCCTTATGTTGATGAGAAGGGCCAGCCTAAGTACTACGGCAGATTCAATCAGGGTGTTGTCACACTTAACCTTGTTGATGTGGCATGCTCCGCTTGCTGCGAGTCAAGAAACGAAGAGAAGTTCTGGACTATCCTTGAGGAGAGACTTGAACTTTGCCACAAGGCACTCCGTGCAAGACATGACAGACTTTCCGGAACACTTTCCGATGCTGCTCCTATCTTGTGGCAGTATGGTGCTCTCGCAAGACTTGAGAAGGGCGAGCCTATTACGAAGCTCCTTTACGGCGGATACTCAACCCTTTCGCTGGGTTACGCAGGTCTTTGGGAGTGCGTCTATGAAGTAACGGGCAAGAAGCTTACCGAACCCGAGGGTGAAGCCTTCGGTCTCAAGGTTATGGAGGCTTTGAATGCTGCATGTGCTAAGTGGAAGGCTGCCGAGAATATCGACTATTCCATCTACGGCACACCGCTCGAGTCAACAACATACAAGTTTGCCAAGGCTCTTCAGAGAAGATTCGGAATCATCAAGGGTGTTACTGATAAGAACTACATCACGAACAGTTACCACATCCATGTAACTGAGCAGATCAATGCTTTCGATAAGCTTAAGCTCGAGAGCAAGTTCCAGCGTCTGTCTCCCGGCGGTGCTATCTCTTACATCGAGGTTCCCAACATGCAGAACAACATCGATGCAGTTATGGATGTCATGAAGTTCATCTACGATAACATCATGTACGCAGAACTCAATACCAAGTCCGACTACTGCCAGGTATGCGGATATGACGGAGAGATCGGTATCGAGGAGAGAGACCATAAGCTCGTATGGGTATGTCCCAAGTGCGGAAACGACGATGAGAACAAGCTTAATGTCGCAAGAAGAACATGCGGATATATCGGAACACAGTTCTGGAACCAGGGCAGAACACAGGAGATAAGAGAGCGTGTAATGCATCTTTGATGCGCTCTTAATACCTTTGCCATGTACTATAGTGCGATCAAAGACTGCGATATTGCTAACGGTGTAGGTGTCAGGGTCACGTTATTTGTATCCGGGTGCACCAACCGCTGCGAGGGCTGTTTTAATCCCGAGACCTGGAACTTCTGTCACGGTCAGGAATTCACGGATGAGACCAAAGAGGAGATCTTCTCTTTGCTTGGTCACGACTATATCAATGGTCTGACCTTGCTCGGAGGTGAGCCGTTTGAGCCTCAGAACCAGCGGGATCTTCTCCCGTTCCTGCGTGAATTTAAGGAGAAATTCCCTGATAAGACACTATGGGCATTTACAGGTTTTTATTATGAGACGGAGCTTCTTGTTGACGGTTCCCACCCCAGATGTGAAGCAACAGACGAGATATTGGGTATGGTCGATGTTCTTGTCGAGGGAAGGTTCATACTCGCCCAAAAGGACATAAGTTTGGTGTATCGTGGCTCTTCAAATCAGCGTATAATAGATATGATTAGAACGCGCGAGAAGGGCGAAGTGGTACTTTGGGACGAGAAACTGGCAACAAGTTAAAAAGCACTGCTGCAAACAAAGAGAGTCTTACTCACAGAATAGTAAGATGGCTCGGTCTTGAGAAACAGAAAGAATTTGAGCACGGATATCTGATCAGCAGCAACGCCAGGGCCATTGTTTATATGGCGGGTATAGTCCTGTTTATAACCTTTCTTCTTTCTATAAAGCTTACCGTTGACTACTTTGTTCTTAAGAACCTGAACAATGCGGATCTTATTTTGCAGATCTGTCTTTATGTTCTGCTTATTGTCACATGCATACTGTCGATATCTTATTCGATGAAGCATTACAAACCGGGACTTACGCGCATAACAGATGTTTCCTATACGATGGTTATAATATTCTCTGTTGCGTGTCTTTTATTCGGATTTACAAATTCAATTGTTGAGTACAAGAATAACGGGCAGGTCTTTACTTTCATTGCGATGGAACTTCTTGTTATCTGCATACTCGCATGGCGTCCGTTTATATCCATCTCTATCGTTGTAGGATCGTTCGCCCTGTTTTATCTGTCGATTTCTCTTGAGACGGGGCATATGCCGAGCATACCGTTTACCGTCGGATTCATTATAGTTGGTCTTACGATTGTCGTTACAAGTATAAGTGCCTATCATCAGAAGAAGACCGAGTCTATCAAGGATGAGAATCTTACATCCACGAACAGACATCTGGCGGATACAGCGGTTAAGGATGAGCTGACGGGTGCCGCCAATATGAGTTTCTTCAGAAAAAGAGCAAGGGAGATACTTAAAGATCCTGAGACTCAGTATTTGAGAATGGTATTTGTCTATCTTGATATAGAGAACTTCAGACCGCTCAACGAGAAGTACGGTTTTGAAGCCGGCAATTCGTTCCTTAAGAAGTTTGCAGGTAAGGTTATAGATGAATTCTATGACGGACTTGTCGGACGTCAGGGAGACGATCATCTGGTTGTTCTTTGTGACAAGATGAATCTCGAACAGAGGATCATGACATTAAGGTCTTATATCTATGACTGTGGATTTGATACACAGACAGGTCTTAAGGCCGGCGGATACGCAGTCAGAAGCAGGGATGTTGATCCTACGATCGCGTGTGACAGAGCCCGTTATGCATGTTCTTCCATCAAGAAACATTACGATCAGGACTACTGTGAGTATGATGATGAATTGGACAGAAGATTCATGATGCGTCAGTACATTGTAAATAATGTTGACGCCGCGATCGACAGAGGCGATATAAAGGTTTACTACCAGCCGGTATGCTGGGCTAAGGATAGGAAGCTTTGCGGATATGAGGCGTTGTCGAAGTGGGAAGACCCCAATTACGGATTCCTGCCGACATCTTTATTTATCCCTGTTCTTGAAGAGTATCATCAGGTTCACAAGATTGATATGGTAGTAGTCGATACTGTCTGCCGCGACATAAGATGGCTCATTGATAACAACAGACCGGCAGTTCCCGTATCACTTAATTTCTCGAGACTCGACTTCGAGTTAACGGATGTGGTAGGACTTCTCGATTCATGTATCAGAAAGTACAACATCTCTCCTGAGATGATCCATGTTGAGGTAACTGAGAGTGCTTTGTCAGATAATCTCGAGTCGCTGCACAAGGATCTCGATGCGCTTAAAGCTATGGGATTCCCTCTTTGGCTTGATGACTTCGGTTCCGGCTACTCATCTTTAAATGTGCTTAAGGATTTCACTTTCGATGTCATGAAGATCGACATGGTCTTCCTGTCGAGTTTCAAGGACAAGGATAAGACACAGAAGACTAAGGCAGTTCTTAAGAACATCGTATCAATGGCCAACGATCTTGGTATGCATACTCTTACCGAGGGCGTCGAGACCGTGGAGGAAGCCGAATACTTAAAGTCGATAGGGTGCGAGAGGCTGCAGGGATATCTGTTTGGTAAGCCCATGCCGCTTAAGGAGGCTCTGGTTAAGATCACGGCAGGTCTGCTGCCTGTTTCCGAGGAATATATTTGAAACACGTTTTCTTTGACATAGACGGGACGCTCTGGGATTTTATGAGCGTCATTCCCGAGTCGGCCGTCCGCGCGATAAAAATGCTTCAGGACAATGGTCACAAGGCTTATATCAGTACAGGCAGAACGCGCGGGTATATAACAAAGCCTAACCTTCTCTCGATTGGTTTTGACGGAATCTTATCAGGATGCGGAACAAGAATAGAGGCGGATGGTGAAGTTATTTATGAATACTTGATTCCGGGCAGGAAGGCTGTCGAGGCGGTGGATATTATCAGGTCTCACGGATTCCGGGCGATACTTGAAGGTCCGCAGTTTCTTTATATGGATTACGAGGACTTCAAGGACGATGTCTATGGAAAGAAGGTCATGAGAGATCTTGGTGATCACTTAAGGCCACTTTCACAAAACTATGGCGAATGGGTAATATCGAAGTTCTCCTGCGACATGACAGATTGCGACAAGGAAGCCTGTTATAAAAAACTTTCGAAGGACTTCGATATCATTGAACATAATGAGACGATAGCGGAGATGGTGCCTAAGGGTTTTAACAAGGGCACAGGCATAAAGAAGTTGTGCGAGCTTAAAGGGATAGATATCAAAGATACTGTTGCTATAGGCGACGGCGCCAATGATCTTGATATGTTCGCAGCAGCGGGATTTTCCGTTGCCATGGGAAGTGGTGCCGAGATTGCCAGGAATGCGGCGGATTACGTAACGACCGGTCTTAAAGAAGACGGAATATATAACGCGTTAAAACACTTAGGCCTCATCTGATCATTGCTCGATTATCTTCTCTAACAGTCTTCCTGCCTCAGTCACCATGCTGTCGCATTTTGCATAGATATATATGGATGAGAATATCTTGGGAAGACAGCTGTAGTATGACAGATTCTTTTCCTTGAGACCGGGCTTTTCTGCTGACGGGACGAATGCGAGTCCGAACCCTGACTTGATCATCCCTGAAAGTGTATTCGTATCGTTGTATGTGTTCTGACGCTCCAAAGCAATCTCATATCCTAACCATTCTGATATAGAGGAAAGGCAGGATCTGTCTGTCGGGAATATCAACGGTATGCCTTCGATGTCTTTGTTTTCTACATATAGTCTGTTGGTCAAAGGGATTCCGGAAGGAGCGGCAATTCCCCATTCGTACCCCTCTATAACCTTTATGATCCTATAGTCGAGGCAGTTGATCCTGTCCGGCAGAACAGCAAACTCGATCTCTTTATTCATAAGAAGATCTCTTACCTGTCTGCTGTCGCCGTACTGCGGATGGATGATAACACTTGGGTCCTTGATCATTAGCTCGGCAATATACCTGTCGATCGAATGCCATCCCGACGGGAACGCGATACCGATGCTCACTTGATGGTTCTTATTCATCTCGATAAACCTGTTGAATCTTTGCGTTGTATTAAGTCCGTTATCGAGAAGGTTCTTAAGAAACACACCGTGAATTGTAAGTACAAGAGGATCTTTTCCTTTAATGAATAAAGGGATGTTGAACTCTTCCTCGAGATCGATGATTATCCTCCAGATGGTGGTCGTTGATACATTAAGCAGTTGGGCGGCTTTTGCCTTGTTTCCGCATTCAGCCACAGTTTTAAACGCAATCAAACTCTTGTCAGTCATAATACGACCTCCCAATAATCAATATTATTTGGGTTTATTGATCGTAAAAGATTGCGCCTCCAAAGTAGTTACGATCTTTTCGCCCATATAAAAGACTACTTTGGATCGTTCACCCGCATTTACTTCAAGCGTAATATCGTCGAATGCCACTTCATTTTTATCCGTTGCCACCGAAGCATTGTTGGCAATTATATGTATAGAATCCGTAAGACTGCAGCAACCGAATTCCCTGTAGGTAAGAAGTGTCCTCAAAGGCTCTTCCGATTCTCTTCTGGGGAATCTTATGATGCTCATCTTTATCCTGTCGTTCTTAAGCTTTTTAAGTATCAGCTTGTATCGTCCGTACGAGTTATATCTTACGAAGTCCTTAAGAGGCCCCGGGTAAGAGCTCTTAATGGAAGCCTTGTGAACTTTGTAATCACCGATAAAACTGCCTATCTTCTCATCAATGCTCTTGATAAGCTCCCTGTCAGAGATGGAACCGCCCGGGAAGGACCTCAGCGAAAGAGCGTATTTTGCCTGGATGAAGAATCCGTACGCCTGCACTCGCATATATTCAGCAGACTCAGGTCCTATATTGAAAGCTTTAAGCTGCACATTTCCCATATTAAGTGCCGCTTCCGCAAATGCACAATCCACATCTCCGTCTTCGAACCTGCTTCTTGTGTCTTCGTAAACGGCTTCGATAAGTGCCGCTGCAAGCTCATAATTCTTAGCCACATAGATTCCGTCGAGACTCATCTGCGCGAGCTTAAAAGTGGACTCGTAAATCCCGAATGTGTGCCCTATCGAAAAGTACTTGAAAGCCTGCTCATAATCGGGAACACCATCAGTAAGTCTTCCATCGTAGTGCATAAACCCGAGTGCGTTGGCAGCGTATCCGAATCCGCCTTCGCGCCACAGTATTTCCATGCATGAAGCAGCCTCATGCCAGTCGCATTTAAAGGCGGAGTTTCCGCCTGAGCACGCGAAGCCTTTTATTCTTAAAGCGTTATAGTTTTTCTTCAAGCACAGTTCATTTACATACTTGCGGAAAAGCTTCTTGGTGTATGTATCCGCCCCCTGAAGGATAAGGTCATTATCAAACTCGCGTATAAAGTCTTCTTTGACTTCATCGATATAATACCTTTGTTCCACCGGCATATCCGCTTCATCTATCTGATAGTCGATCATATGAAGAAGGTCCTCGGCATTGATGTATTCTGCCGCAGTCATGTACATATGGAAAGGTGTCATAGTCCTGTACTTGTACAGAATGAACTTGATTATCCAGCAAAGAAGATCATCATCAGTCTGAGGCATATAGACCATGTGATAAGTGTCGATAGAAGAGATGTCTTCACCGAACAGATGGTTGAGCATCAGATTATCGTAAAAGTAATTAAGCATGGGTTCAAACCATGCAAGAAAAAACTGGGAGGTATCCTTGTTATCCTCAACAACTTTCTCGAGTACTTCCGCCATATCATCGAGTGTGAACTGCCTGTAGTGGTCACAAAGAATGACGGAGTTGTTAGTGACGGACAGCGGCAATAGTGTTATATCGTAAAAGTCTTTCTCATAAACTGCGAAAGACTCGAGAGAATCTTCGGATATGCGTATTCTTCTTACTGAATCGTTCATAAATATACCTTTCTATTAAATTTTACCTTTTTAACGGAAGTCCGTGTAGTACAATAACTATGTGTAAAGGCAAATTTACATATATTTTTAATTTGAGGAGACGTTTATGGGACTTTGTTTCAGAAAGAGCATTACAATCCTTCCCGGTGTTAAGTTGAACCTCAGTAAGAGCGGCGTCAGCTGCAGCTTCGGCAAGAAAGGAATCCGTCAGACTATAAGCAGTACGGGCAGATCCACCACCAGTATCGGAATCCCGGGCACGGGCGTCTACTACAGAAAGACCGTTAATGCCAAGAAGTTCTTTAAGGGCAAGGGCGCGAAAGCCGCGGAAACAAAGACCGGCAAAGCTCCTTCTTCCTCAACACCCTCCTCAAAGGTTGATGAGCAGACGATCGAGCAGAACAAGGCTCAGGTCGCCGAGTATGAGAATTATATCAATTCCATAAAGTCAGTACACAAAGCATCTGACGGTTATGTTGACTGGGAGTCTTTGAACAAGAACGGCATCCCTTCGAATATCGTTAAGGGCAGCGATGAGTATAAGGACTGGGAGAATCTTCAGAAGTTTTCCGACCGCGTGCTTAAGGGTGATGTCGATGCCTACTTTGAGATCATAAATGAGTTCAAGCCCTACGACGATCTTCTTGAGTACGGTTCCGAATTTGAAGTAGGTACTGACCGCAAGGATGTTCTCGAGGTGGAGTTCCGTGTAAAGTCAGACGAAGTCGTTCCTGATCTTGAGTTATCTTTGCTTGCTAACGGAACCGTTAAAGAGAAGGAAATGAGCAAGACTAATTTCTATGCTCTTGAGCAGGACTATGTTGCAAGTACTATGATAAGGATCGCGAGAGATTCATTTGCACTTCTGCCTGTGGATAAAGTATATATTCATGCTGTCGATAAGGTGCTTAACACTGCAACAGGACACGAGGATGAGATCACTATTCTTTCCGCTGAGTTCGGAAGAAATCAGCTCTCTTCTCTTAACATGGAACTTATAGATCCTTCTGATGCAGTCGAAGCTTTCAGACATAATATGAAGTTTGCAAAGACGACGGGATTTAAGGCCGTAGAAAGGATCCTTCCCGAGTAACGGGATTCACATGAAATTAAAAAGCAACGATGCCAAAGGTATAGCATGCATTCTTGTAGCAGCTTTGGGCTTTGCTCTTATGACCTTCTTCGTCAGGCTGTCGGGAGACGTGCCTACTATGGAGAAGGCCTTCTTTCGAAATGCTTTCGCAGCAGTGATCGCATTCGTTGCTCTTGTTAGGAGCGAGGACAAGTTTAAGATAGGGAAGGGGAACTTCAAATACATCTTCTTAAGGTGCTTGTTTGGAACCACCGGTCTTCTTTGCAATTTCTATGCGATAGATCACCTGCCGCTTGCTGACGCCAACATGCTTAACAAATTGTCGCCGTTCTTCGCGATACTTGCGTCCATTCCCATCCTTAAGGAGAAGCCTACAAAAATAGATATCATGACAACAATCATTGCCTTCCTGGGCGTTGTTCTTATCGCGCGTCCTGCCGGCGGAGTCAGTATAATTCCTGCTTTGTGCGGTGTTTGGGGAGGTGCCGGAGCGGGTATTGCCTACACCTTCGTAAGACTTCTTGGAAGACGCTCCGAGAGGACATCAATCATCGTTTTGTGTTTCTCGATATTCTCGTGTATGCTCTCGTCTCCGTTTATGATCCTTGATTTCAAACCTATGCTGTGGTGGCAGCTCGGATGTCTGGTACTGGCCGGAATTTTCGCTGCTGTTGCGCAGTTCTCTATTACGTCGGCATACAAGTTTGCTCCCGCCCGCAAGATCGGTGTTTTTGATAACACTCAGGTAGTGTTCTCGGCTCTTCTCGGTATAGTCTTCCTGGCAGAAGTTCCGGAGCCTTTAAGTGTAGCGGGTTACATCATCATAATCGGAATGGCCGTTTTCAGATGGTATTGGAATCTTACCCACGAACGGGAGCAGACCGCCAATTGACGGTCTGCAAAAAGTGGAATGTATTGGGATAATGAATCAGGAGGCTCGGCTGGCAGGTCTTGTAGGAGCTGCTTGTCCAGAAGAGTTAATTACACTTGGAAGCTTCTTTTTAAAACATGTCTTACAGATTCTCTCACCGGGAATCATTACCCATCCGCAATTAGGACAGAACTGCGAATAAGTATATGCACGCGGGGTTTGTGATTTCGGTGTATCCGAGTAGTGATGGTGATTACGCAAGAATGTAAGCTCTTCGCTCTCTCTTTTCTTGGTGTTCAGAAACTCGGCAATCTTTTGGGCAGTTAATGCTTCACGGCAGATCTTGAATGTCCACGCCGAGATCAGGACTGCCAAAGGAATCAGGAAGTAAAGATTCCTGGTGTCAGACAAAATAGAATTTGATCCGGGCTTAACTGCAAACACGATAGCAGTAAAGACAGCCATAATAGCGAAAGCCGCTACAACAAGTTTAATTCCTGTTAAGCGGATCCATAAAGGAATAAGCTTGATTTCAGATCTAAAAATAGTGTTATTATGCGAATCATTTCTATAGTTTCTCATTTCCAGCACCCCTCTTTTGCTTGATGATTGAATGGTACTATGGCTGCGTAACAGGGATTTATCCAGATAAGTTATTTTTTACAAAAAACAGACCGAATGTGGCGAAAAAGTGAATTATAGTCTAAAATATGAACAAACGATTAACAGTAAGTAACGCGGAGGTAAAGTATGGACACTGACCAGATCCTTGATTACAGATTGTTTATTCAAAGAGAAGAAGAGTTTGTCCGCGCAGATTACATCGCGGAATTCAACCAATATAACAAGATAAAAAACGGTGATGTGGAAGGCGTTGCCGACCGTTTTAAGATTGCCCGCAAGACTTTTCTTGATGGTAAGGACGGACGCGGAAAACTCTCATCTGACCCCCTGCGTAATGCAGTTTATCACTTGGTTTCCTCCGCCGCAGTCATAAGCAGGCTTTGTATTGACGGCGGTATGGACATGAATACTGCTTATACACTTAGTGACATATATATAAATAAAGCGGATGAGGCTACTTCGATTGAGCAGATAACAGATCTTATCGCGCAGATGCAGGTGGACTATGCGACCAGAATGCGTGAGATAAGAAAAACGGATGTAATAAGTATCCATGTAAGAAAAGCTATCGATTACATATACAACAATCTGAACAGGCCGTTATCCGTAAAGGAACTTGCGGAACATGTTTCTTTGAATCCTGAATACTTCTCAAGGCTTTTCGCAAGTGAGACAGGTAAGAAGGTTACTAATTTCATAACGGATGCAAAGATGAAGACGGCACAGAATATGTTGTCTTATTCAAGCTTCGGCATACTCGAGATATCGATGTCACTTGGTTTTTCTTCGCAGAGTGCATTCTCGACGGTCTTTAAAAACTATTGTGGAATGACACCTAAGAAGTACAGGGATTTAAACAGCGGCAAAGTACTGAAGTCAAATCAGAGAGACTTAAACTCTACTTCATAAGCACCGCTGTCACTCATATCAATAACAAGATAAGACCGGGAAGATCCTCCTCTTGGAAGAGCGATACTTCCCGGGTTCATTATGTGTACTTTCCGGTTCTCGAAGGGTACCTCAAGAAACTCATTAAACGGAACATGTGTATGACCGTAAAGGACAATGTCACATCCTTCTTCCGACGCGGTATAAAGCAGAGTGTCTTTTCTGTAATTAACCGATTGTATATGTCCGTGAACACACAGAAATCTATGCCCCTTAAGATTGAACACAGATCTGTCTTCAAGTCCGTCCGATGAATAGTAGTCGCAGTTTCCCTTTATGAAAACGCAGGGGACTTGAGGGGCACCGATCCTATGCTCGACAGTGTGCCTTGAATCCTCAAGATCGCCAAGATGGATGAACATGTCAGGGTTCTCTTTTGCCGCTGCTTTATACAGCAGATCAGAGTTGCCGTGCGAATCACTTGCTACCAGTATCTTCATCGTATCAGAAACTGTAAGGCGAATCCTTTATGCCGATACCCGGATTGTGTATTGCGAATTCTCCACCCTTTGCAAGCTTCTTAGATACGACAAGTCTCTTGGTCGTATCGTAGTAGAAAGATACATCAGGAGATTTATCGAGCTGATGAAGATTCTTCTTGTTGGAAAGCTTCGCTTCGCGCTTTTTCTCTGAAGCCACAATAACCGGCGGCAGAACAAAGAAAGCAATTACCGAGATTAAGCAAAGGAACATTAAAAAGATAAAAACATTTGCAAATGTCCTTCCGCTGTTAGGTCTGAAGGTCCTTAAAAACCCCCAGCAAACTCCAAACATAATAGGAGGAAGACCGTACAAAGTTCCCTTAACACTTGTCTTCATCATGGATATTCTGTTGCTCAGATTCTCAGCGATATTGCTTACATTAATCCAAAGCCTGGACTCCGGTATTAAACCGCAGACCTCACCCGTCTGGCCATTAACGGCGAACTGATAATTCGTATCGTTGTAGTTTATATTAAGGAACCAGATCGGCATCAGACAGTAAATTACCTTGTAATTCTTATACGATATCATAGTGTACGATGAATTGTATGTGAAAGCATCGGTATCTTCGAATTGAACATTCTCAGCGATATCGTGACAGTAGTTATCGAGTCTTTTCTTTATGCGGTCATACATATCCTTCGGCTGCGCATCATACTTCTCCGCGAGAAAACCCGGAAGATAAGATGCGTTATAAGGAACGAGAGCATCAAGATCGAAAGGCTCACATGCCTCCATCAGTCTGTCGGAGATCTTCTTTGAAGCATCGAACGGTACATTGCTTAATGAGAAGGAAACATGACCGTCAACCGGCACGTCGAGAGAGTGCGTATGAAGCCTTTCCTGCTTTTCCCTGTCGTAGTATCTGCTTCCGTCGATTACCGTATGTGTCCATCCGCCAATATCCATATCGACATCCGCGGATATGAGCCAGAACGGTACATAGACTCCTGCGATCTTATCTATGGTTGCACCGTTTTTAAACGAAGAAGGAACATGGGGCACACCGGATATGTGCTCAAGATACAGTTTCTTTGCTTCTTCCTTGGTCTTCGAGAAAGGGATAATGGCATCCGGGCGGAACTGTCTGGTAAGTTTCCTCGAGACAAGAGTAGGTGAACCGCAAAAAGGACATATGGTTGCCGATGTATGAGCGTCAGTTACTATCTGCGAACCACATGAATTACATACGATCTCAACATTGCGGCTGTCTTCATAATCAAGTTCATCATCGATCCCGTATTCCTGCTCGGGATTCTCGATTCCCAATGAACCATTCATCTCCATCGTAGCGGGATCAAAGATGTTTCCGCACATATGACAGATAAGAGACTGCGAGTCGGCATCGTAATACAGGTTGCTTCCGCATCCCGTACACTTCTTTGTATTACCGGATAACGGATTACCAAAATCCGCTTTGCCTACATCAAAAATACTGCCTTCTTTATTCGGTATAAAAGGCTGATTAGTCTTCTCGAGTGATCCAAAAGGAGTGTTAAGATCGTACTGCTTCTTCTCCAAAGAGGATGCTACAACATTCTCTTTAAACTCTGAGACTCGACGGCGCACTATTTTGCCGCCATTATTCTCATTCTCTCCCATAATTCTACCCTCCTATTATTCCTTTGAGAATTATACAATATTAAGGGTTTAAGTGCTATATCTTTGAGTGTTATAATCTACTGGTTATTATGATTAAGAAAGAAGGTTTCTGATTATGGAAAAGAAGAATCTTGACTGGTCAAACCTGACGTTCGGTTACACAAAGACCGACAAGCGTTTCGTAGCCAATTACACCAATGGTGCATGGGATAATGGTTCCCTTGTTGATGACGACATGATCGTCATGAGCGAGTGTGCCGGAGTCCTTCAGTACGCACAGACTGTTTTCGAGGGCCTTAAGGCTTATGAGACTAAGGATGGAAAGATCGTTACATTCCGTCCCGACCTCAATGCCCAGAGACTTCACGACTCAGCCGTAAGACTCGAGATTCCCCCTATTTCCGAGGAGATGTTCATAAGATCTGTCAAGGAGACAGTTGCTGCTAATGCTGCATGGGTACCTCCGTACGGTTCCGGTGCGTCTCTTTATCTTAGACCTTACATATTCGGTATCAATCCCGTTATCGGTGTTAAGCCTGCCGATGATTATCAGTACCGTATATTTGCTACACCTGTAGGACCTTACTTCAAGGGTGGAGCTAAGCCTATCGTAGTTAAGATCTCTGACTTTGACCGTGCTGCTCCTCACGGAACAGGTAACATCAAGGCAGGTTTGAATTATGCTATGAGTCTCCATGCTATCGTTACTGCTCATAACGAGGGATTTGCAGAGAATATCTATCTCGATCCCCAGACAAGAACAAAGATCGAGGAGACTGGCGGAGCTAACCTGATCTTCACAGACGGCAAGGGCACATTGATCGTACCTAAGTCCAATTCTATCCTGCCTTCCATCACGAGAAGATCTCTCGTTTATGTTGCTGAGCACTACTGCGGTATGAAGATCGATGAGAGAGAAGTAACACTCGAGGAAGTAATGAGCGGAGCATTCACAGAGGGCGGCCTTTGCGGTACTGCTGCTGTTATCTCACCTTTGGGTAAGATCAACGATCATGGCAAGGAATTCGAGTTCTCTAACGGCATGAGCGAGATGGGTCCTGTTATGACAAAGCTTCGTGAGACATTGACAGGTATCCAGATGGGTACTGTTGAAGCACCCGAGGGTTGGATCGTAGAGATCGACGTTTGATAGCTTATGAGTAAAGTAACTGTTTTTATAGCTGACGGAACTGAAGAAGTTGAGTGTCTTACAATCGTCGATCTGCTTCGACGTGCGGGGATTGATGTCCGCCTGGTTTCCATTATGGAATCTCAGACGATAGTAAGCTCACATAAGGTAATGATAGTCGCGGACGGACAGTTCGATACTGAAGATTATTCAGATTCTGATATGTTGTTCATACCCGGCGGAATGCCGGGCGTGACCAACATGCTTGCTCATCAAGGTCTTAAAGACCTTATAAAGAAATTCTATGCGGAAGGTAAAAGACTCGGCGCAGTGTGCGCCGGTCCTTCTGTATTAGGTCAGGCCGGAGTTCTTGAAGGGAAGAAGGCCACATGTTTCCCGGGATGGGAAGATAAACTCAATTGCGGTGAATATACAGGTGCACTTGTTGAGACTGACGGACCTGTTATAACCGGCAGAGGCTTAGGTGCCTGCATTGAAGAGGGACTTGAGATAATAAGCATTCTCAAGGACGATGAAACTGCTGCCGACATCAAGCGCAGGATCCAGCATCCCGATACTATCTGATTTCAACTGATAATCAATAAATCACTCTTCTATTACCACATCACCGGAACCTACCGTGAATGAGAGGTTCTGCCAGTCTGTTTTGTGGATCGAGAAGTTAACCGTTACTGTTCCTCCGGCACTTAAAGAACCCGATGATCCCGCAGTAATGATGCATCTGTCATCTTCGAATTCGGCACTTGTTCCGCTGACTTCAGAGTACTGCCCGGATGGAGATGTCATACCTGCGTGATAGCATTCGAATGTAAGATCACTTGTGTCATCGATCAGGAAGGCGATGTTAATAGAAGAGAGGCTGATCGAAGAATTACTCTCGTTGGTTATATTCATCGAGCCTGAGATTGAATTGCCTCCGTTGCTGTCATAATTTACTGAGACGGATATATCATCATTTGATACGCTTCCGGTGGAAGCTCCGTTTGAATTATTACCGGAAGAACCGTTGTTATCACCGGCATCTGTTCCTGCTGCGGGCACCACGCTGGCACCTGCTCCGCTTCCGTCCTCTGACGGCTCACTTCCGTAAACAAGCACACCGTTCTCGTACAAACCCAGGTGTGTTCCGTCATTGTTTGAAAGACCTTCATAAGAGAAGTCGTTCGAGTCATCCCAAACCCCTGAAGGCCCTGTCATTCTTGTCTGAACCTCGGATTGATACTGTGATTGTCCGCCGGGGTAGAGCGCTCCGTCGTCATATACAATAGACAGGTAGTAAATATGGTTTTCCTCGTTCCATACCTTAAGTCCGTCAACACTTCCCGACTGCATGTAGTTGGTCGTAATCTGGACATCAGATGCGTCGTAACCTGCCTCATACAGTTCGGAAAGATCAACGAAATACCTTAACTCAACATCGGTGGCAGCGCGTGCTGGCCATGCCGTCATATCCAGAACGACAGTCTTGATCTCGATAAACCCGTCACCTTGTGCATTCACGGAAGCATTCACGGAGTACTCTGTACCGACGGGTTCAACCGCACCGAAGTCTATAAGCGTCTGACCGTGATACTCGGAATACATCGCCGCAAGAAGTCCCGTGAATCCGGCGTTGTAATCGCATGCGACTTCGTTTGCAGTGTAGTCGGAAACCGTGTCCGTGTAATTGCCGGCTGCGTCAGGTCCGCCGACCAGCGCACCGTAAAGAGTGTGGCGGTGGGAAGACGGTTCATTCATGTTATCGCAGTAAGATCCCTGTGCAGTTCTGTGGTGAGGGTGTTCGGGAGGATTCTCGCCGAATCCGACAACGTATGACCTGCCTGATGAACCGAGAGCGTAGTTGCACTGGCTTAAGGCAAAATCCCAGTATGTTCCGGCTTTATCGGAAGGGCAGCTGCTGCTCCTGCTGTAAACCGCTGCAATAAATCCGGTCGTTGTCGCGTATCTTAATGAACCCCAAGAGTCGAGCCAGGCAAGACCGTCAGGTGTGTATGTAATGTCATTGCACCAGAAATCCAGGTGCTGTTCAACTGCCGATGTGTAGGTATCATCACCTGTTATCTCGGACAGGAGCAAAGCTGCTCCGATATGCACGTCATCCCAGCACATGGCCCAGTCAGAATCTTGTGAGGCCTGCGGATAACATGAGACAGCATTATCAAGATAAGTCTCATCGCCCGTTGCTATATAAAGCCATGCGCCCGCCCATGCAAGCTCATCGTAAAAACCGCTCCACGAATTGTAGAAGCCGTTGGCAGCAGTATACCCGTCATCGCTTCTTGTCTCGTCTGCAAATGCATACAGGCTCTGTGCGTGCGAAAGACAAAGCTCGCTGTACTCGGGATCCGCATCCTCGAAAACAACACAGGCAGCTGCGAGTGCAGCCGCAGCTTCACCTGCTACGGCAGAACCGGGATTGGAGCTGTCAACGAAGTAGGAGGGACGGTTCATGGTCATGACCTCGCAAGGTCCCCACCACGAGTGGTCGGCATTACCGTCTCCTACCTGATAGTAGTAAACATTATCCTCAGGATGACATCTCATAAGGTAATCCGTAACCCATCTTATATCACCCAGCAGATATTCAAGCTGACCTGATTCTTCATATGCTTCAGGGAATTCATAGTAAGACCATGCGAGCATTGCGGCAGAGTATGCCATAGGAAGATTAAACTTAACATTATCACCTGCGTCATACCATCCGCCGGTAAGATCAAGACCTGCATCAGATCCGTCATTAAGACCGCTGTCGCCGCGCCAGTTGCACCTTACCTGTTCGGGAAGATCGCCCGATCTTTGAAGCTCATAGAAAAGAAGGGATTTCTGCAAAGCTTCGCCGTAGTTATAGTCTCCGGTTTCTTCTATTCCCTCATAGCCGTTTCCGGTCTCGGTAAGATTGCCGGTATCAAGGAAAGAGGAACCGTAAACGGCATTGGTGTTTGTGACAACAGATGTTGTACCGTCAGTTGCTGTTCCGATTACATCTGTCTGCTGTGCGCTCTGCGATCCTTCCGGCGATGCTGTTGCGCTTTGTTCAGGTGTCTTGGCGCATCCTGCGAGCATAACGGCACAAAGTAAAACAGATACGGCTCTTTTAAGTTTCATGTTAATCTCCCTGCGGATCAGCAACCAGATTCTTGACCCATTTATATTTTTTGTAGTGTATGTAAACTGCCGGAAGCTTGATCATCTCATCAAGATTCAATATGAAGTAGACGACAAGAACCGGAAGATTCAAGACGAATGCAGCGAGCATTCCCAAGGGCACTATGAAAGCCCACATAGTGATAGTGTCACATATAAATCCGAATTTGGTATCTCCTCCTGCGGCGAAGATGCCTGCAATTACCGTGGAGTTTACCGACCTTCCGAAGATGTAGTAGGAACACATATAGAGCATCCACTTAAGATACTCTCCGGCTTGAGGTGTAAGATCCACAAGCGGCACCACTATAGGTGCGCTTAATGCCGCGAGGATGCCGAGGATAATTCCGCTCGTGATGGTAAGCTTAACGATCCTTCCGCCATATTCTTTGGCTGTCTCAAGTCTTCCTGCACCAAGCTCATTGCCGACAACGATTGCTCCGCCGCTGCCTAATGCATAGCAGAAGCAGGAGACTAAGTCTTTAACGACTGCAACGATAGCGTTTGCAGCGGTGGCGTCATCACCCATGTGTCCGATGATTACGTAGATCATGGTAAAGCCGAGACCCCACAGGAGCTGGTTAGCAACGAAAGGCGTGGAGTAACGGGAAAACTCTTTTCGAATATTGTCATCGGTCTTAAGGATGTACTTTAGCCTGAGTTTTACACTGCACTTGCGCGCGAGAATGATGATGCAAAGTATGAATGCCTCAAGGCTCGATAATGTCGTAGCCAAAGCGGCTCCTGATGCACCCATGCGCGGCGCGCCGAGAAGTCCGAAGATAAAGATCGCGTTCAGGATGACATTAAGAACTACCATCGAGATGCTGATGGCGGTGCTCTCGCGGACGAAGCCTGTGTTCTTGAGGATAACCTCTATCAACATGGAAAGACTCATCGTGATGTAGGATACGCTTGCTATGCGAAGGTAACTTACACCGGGGGCGATGATACCCGGAACGTCGGTATAAATCCGCATGAGTCCTTCCGGCAAGATCAGTCCCATAAGGAAGAACAATACCACAATAGGGATAGTAAGCCTCATGCCGTAACCGAATTCTTTTTCTATAGAGACCTTGTCCTTCTTGCCCCAGTACTGGGCGACGAACATACTCATACCTGCCGTGATTCCAAAATTAAACAGGTTAAGAACAAATGCGACCTGAGTCGCGAGCGAGACTGCCGACATCGCATCCTGATCCAAAGCCACGAGCATAACCGCGTCCGAGATAGGGACGAGGGCGAACATAAAGTTCTGTAATGTCATGGGGATTATGAGCGATACGAGCTTTCTGGTGAATGCCTTATCACTTTTTGCCATATCTTATGAGGATATTAGATCAATATCCGAACTCCTGTACCCAATAGTAAGTACTACCTGCGTCTCCGCCGTAGTAGAGTGCGAAGCCAACAGTCCTGTAGCCGGAGTTCATCATGTTATCATGATGTCCCGGAGATGCCCACCATGAGTTAAATACCTCAATGGCAGTCGACTGACCGCTTGCAAGATTCTCGCCGTACATTATATCAGGATTTACCGTCCACCAGTCAGATCCGTCAGGTCTTGTGTGGCTGAAGCTTACGGCTATCTCCTGTGCTCTTACGGCTGCAGCCGATGCAAGAGCATTACTGTACGACAGAGGCTGGAGTCCCTGTGCGGTTCTTTGTTCGTTAAGAAGCTCAAATAACTCAAGCATAACGGGATCCGTCGGTGTTACGACAGCAGGAGGCGTGGTCGGCGCCGGTGTTGCCGTAGGTGCAGATGTGGGAGTGGGAGCCGCCGTTGTCGCATCTGTCTGCTGTACCGGCTCAGCCTGGTCCGTTTCAGCCGTGTCTGCCACGGTCTGTCCGGTAACATCCGTCTCCGTCCCGCCTTCAAATGTTCCCATCGCTTCCTCGGAACGGGTACCGTCTGTGTTCGAGTGATTGTTGTTAAGAGGAACAAGCTCAGGCAGCTTATCGAAAAGGCAGGCAGAATGCACATAAGCCTGCTCTCCGTAAAAGTCGATCATGTACCAGTCGTTGTCTTCGCAGGTCGCAATGACGTGAATTTCTCTTCCGTAGTACATACGTCCGATACTCTGGTAGTAGACACCGGGACCTGTTCTTATGGAGAAAGCCGCCGCAGCGGTCATGTATTTGCTGTTAGCCCGGTAAACGTACTCTGTCGCATCATCCTGTGACAAACGCGTACCCAGGTAGTTTTGTTCCTCGTTGGGGAGCAGGTTCAATTCTTCTGAATTAACTGTATAGGTGACTTTACCCCAGGGGAAGTCAAGAGGATATTCCTGATAATAAAAGAACAACCACTGCGCTACTACAGCCGCGGCTATGAGAATAATTAGAAGCAGGGGAGAACGTTTCTCCTCTTCGGTCCCCTCCGGTCTATTTATAACTTCTGCCATATAAGAAAAGCCCCTCGCAAATTCTTGCGTAATAAGTATATTCTCTTTTTTTACGGCATTCTTTACTATTTTGTTAATAGAGTGCTAATAAGAATAACTTTCTTTATTTATTTTTATTTTAATGTCGCGAGGAGTATAATCGAGAAAGCATTAAAATATGCGGGAGAATTAGGATGCCTGTTTTTAGAACTCGACCTTCAGGTCTCAAGATACTTATCGTGGGAGCCGGAAAGGTCGGAACGACGCTCGTCCAGCAGTTAAGCATGGAGGGGCACGATATCACGATAATCGATAAGGATGCAAGTAAGGTCAATGACCTTACATCCACATATGATGTCATGGGGTGCGTCGGAAACGGCGCAAGTTACCTGATACTTAAGGAGGCGGGCGTAAGCAACGCTGATCTTATTATAGCGGTTACGGATTCCGATGAGCTTAATATTCTTTGCTGTACGATTGCAAAGCAGTTTGCAGGATGTGCGGTTATAAGCAGAGTCAGAACTCCTGATTATTCAAGAGACAGCAGTTACCTTCGTGATAAGTTAGGTCTTGCAATGATCATCAACCCCGATCTTGAAGCAGCTAAGGTTATGTCGAGAAATCTGTCCATGCCTACAGCTTTGGGTGTTTATTCCTTCGCTCACGGTCAGGCGGAGACTGTTAAGATCAAGATTCCTGAGGGGAATAAGCTTGATAAGATGACCATCGCCAGGTTGGGTTCAGAGATTACAAATAACATTCTTATCTGTGCGGTCGAGAGAGACGGAGAAGTATTTATCCCCGGCGGTTCCTTCGAACTTGCCTCAGGAGATGTAATATCGGTGGTTGCCACACACAAGGAACAGAAGAATTTCCTTAAGCTTATAGGATTCCCGACGAACTCAATCAGGAACGCCATGCTCATAGGAGGCGGCCGTTCGTCCTACTACCTTGCATCATCTCTTCTCAAGAATGGAATCGATGTTAAGATCATCGAGAAGGATCTCGGCAGATGCGAGCGTTTGACGGAACTTCTTCCGAAGGCCGTCATCATTAACGGAGACGGAACCAATACAGAACTTCTTGTCGATGAGGGAATAGAGAGTGCAGATGCATTCATTCCTCTTACCGGTATAGACGAGCAGAACGTCATGCTTACACTTCATGCGAAGAAAGTATCTGATGCCAAGCTTATTACCAAGATAAACAGAACAGGCTTCCTGGACATTATTAATTCTCTTGACTTAGGAAGTGTTGTCTATCCGATGATACTTACATCCGAGATCATCACCACCTATGTAAGAGCAAGGACTGCGGCTCCCGGAAGTAATATCGAAGCTCTCTATCATCTGTTTGATTCGAGGGCCGAATCCATTGAGTTTAAGGTTACCGAGGATTCAAAGGTTACGGGCAAGCCTCTTAAGGAGTTAAAACTCAAGAATAATCTTCTTATCGCGTTCATAGGCCGTGAGGGTGAGATGATCATCCCGACCGGTGACGATGTCATATGCAAGGGCGATACCGTAATGGTCGTTACCACGCATACCGGATTTGATGACATAGGAGACATACTGGGGTAAAGCATGAACTTCTCGATGGTGCGGTATATCCTTTGTCAGGTAATGAGGATCGAGGGAGTAATTATGCTCTTCCCGTGTCTGATATCTATTATCTACGGCGACCACGAAGGCTTCTTCTACGGTGCCGTTGCAGCTTTCCTTATAATCACCGGATTTATCGGATGCAGGTTTATTCCCAAGAACCAGACTATTGGTGTTAAGGAAGGTTATGCTGCCACAGGATTCTCGTGGATCGTATTGAGTATTTTCGGATGTCTGCCGTTTTATCTTTCGCGCGAGATCCCTGTCTTTACTGATGCTTTATTTGAGACCGTGTCGGGTTTTACCACGACGGGAGCAAGTATCCTTTCTAATGTTGAGGGAATGAGCCACACGGCACTTTTCTGGAGAAGCCTTACGCACTGGATCGGAGGCATGGGAGTTCTCGTCTTCCTTCTTGCCATCATCCCGATGAGCGGCGGTTCGAATATCAATCTTATGAAGGCTGAGTCCCCGGGGCCTACTGTAGGAAAACTCGTTCCGAAGATGAGATACACAGCATTGATCCTTTATGTCATCTATCTTGTCATGACAGTGATCGAAGTTATCTTCCTGCTGTTCGGCGGACTTAATCTTTTTGATTCTTTGTGTCTTACGTTCGGAACTGCAGGTACCGGTGGATTTGCTGTTAAGAACGACAGCTTTGCAAGTTACAGCCTTTATATCCGCTGGGTCACCGCGGTCTTCATGATCTTGTTCGGTACTAATTTCAATGTGTACTACCTGATGATCATGAGACAGTTCAAGAAGATGTTCTGTATAGAGGAGATCCGCGTTTATCTTGCACTCGTGACCACGGCGACATTGATCGTATTCGTCAACATCATTCACATGTATGATAACGTAGCCACCGCACTTACGGATTCTTTCTTCCAGGTGGCATCTGTTGTTTCAACGACAGGATTCGGTTCGGCGGATTTTGACTTGTGGCCTTCGACAGCGAAGTTTGTTCTTTGTTTCATGATGTTCATGGGTGCGTGTGCGGGTTCAACAGGCGGCGGTATCAAAGTCTCGAGACTCGTGCTCCTGTTCAAATCAATCGTTAAGGAGATCCAGTCCTTTATCCATCCCAAGATCGTAAAGAAAGTCAATATGGATAAGAAACCGGTCGATGATGTGGTTCTTAAATCCACACACGTATTCTTTGCAACTTACGTGATCATCTTTATCGTGTCGATGTTCATAGTTACAATTAACAACACCGATCTCGTCACTTCTTTTACGGCGGTGCTTGCGTCACTTAACAATATCGGACCCGGTCTGGGCATGGTGGGACCTACCTGCAACTACGGGTTCTTAAGCTTGTTGTCGAAGTGGACTTTGGTCTTTGACATGCTTGCGGGAAGACTTGAACTGTTCCCCATGCTGATCATATTCTCGCCAAAGCTTTACAAGAAATAATATGGATCATATCTACCTTGATCATGCGGCAACGACCAGACCTGACACGGCTTCGGTAGAGGCGATGCTTCCGTACCTTAACGGGGAGTACCAAAACCCGTCTGCGATATATCAGCCTGCGGTAAAAATCCGCGCGAAAATAAGCAGCATAAGAGCAGACATAGCGGGTTTTCTTAACACTTCACCTTCGAGCATCTTTTTTACTTCAGGCGGAACGGAATCCGATAACTGGGCAGTACGAGGAGCGGCGCACATCATGCGTTCGAAGGGAAGGCACATCATAAGCACTTCCATAGAACACCCCGCTGTACTCAACACGCTTAAGTCATTGGAGAGTGAAGGATACGAGGTCACATATCTTCCGGTTGATAAGAACGGAATTGTGTCTGTATCAGATATTGAGGCTGCAATAAAAGATGACACGATACTCATCTCGGTCATGCATGCAAATAACGAGATAGGAACGATCGAACCTGTTGAGCAGATAGGCAGGATTGCCAACGGGCGCGGGATACTTTTTCACGTGGATGCAGTTCAGACATTCGGGCATATTCCGATTGATGTGGAAAAGCTTAATGTTGATTTTTTAAGTGCAAGTTCGCACAAGATATACGGACCTAAAGGCTGCGGTATCCTTTATATTAAAAACCCTTCTTCATTCGTAAAGATCCTCTACGGCGGAAGCCAGGAAAACGGCATGCGTCCGGGGACGGAGAATGTGCCTGCGATAATGGGTTTTGGCGAAGCCGTAAACATTGCACGCACAAGGATCAACGATGATCTTGCCCACGACATGAAGCTAAGAAAGCTGTTTATGGATAAGCTTACTGAAGAAGTTCCCGGCGTGAAGTTTAACGGCAGTAAAGAAAGCGTTCTTCCGGGCATCCTTAGTGTTACTTTCGAGGGTGTTACTGCAGAGACACTGCTTATCATTCTCGACAGTAACGGGATATGTGCTTCCGCCGGAAGTGCATGTGCTGCAGGTGCGATAGAACCGTCACATGTGTTGATGTCGTGCGGGATGGATAAGGAAAGCGCGTCAAGGACCGTACGGTTCTCGACAGGAAGAGAAAACACGGAGGAAGACATCATTTTCACGGTGAAGGTCATAGGTGATTATTTTCGAGGCAGGAGCAAGTCATAATGGGCAGTAAAGTTGTCGTTGGAATGTCGGGCGGAGTGGATTCATCGGTATGCGCCATGCTCCTTAAACAGCAGGGGTACGATGTTATCGGTGCCACGATGCAGATCTGGGATCCCGAAGAGGGCGGGGCCGGGCGCGAAGGAAGCTGCTGCGGTGTGTCTGCCGTCGAGGATGCAAGACTGGTCGCGCAGAAACTTGATATCCCGTATTACGTAATGAATTTCCGCGATGTCTTCAGGGAGAAGGTCGTTAACAGGTTCGCGGATGAGTACCTTGAAGGTATTACCCCTAATCCTTGTATAGCATGCAACAGATTCGTTAAGTGGGAGGCTCTTCTTAACAGATGCCTTGAGATAGGTGCCGACTACATAGCAACCGGGCACTATGCACGCATTATTAAACTTCCTAACGGAAGGTACACGATAAGGCATTCTCTAAGCGACAGTAAGGATCAGACTTACGTGCTCTATTCTCTTACCCAGGACCAGCTTGCCAGGACTTTAATGCCTGTCGGTCAGTATGAGAAGGATGAGATCAGGAAGATGGCGGAAGAATTCGGCCTTTCTGTTGCACATAAGAAGGACAGTCAGGATATCTGCTTCATCGAGGATGGTGATTACGCTTCGTTCATTAAGTCTATGAAAGGAACTGCCGGGACACCTGGTAATTTCGTTGACCGTGACGGGTTTGTACTCGGGACTCATGAAGGAACCGCCAGGTTTACAGTCGGTCAAAGAAAGGGGCTCGGCATTGCTCTGGGGCACCGCTCGTATGTGTGCGATATCAATACAACTTCGGGGGATGTTACGCTCGGCACAGACGGGGATCTTTACAAGACTGTCTTATATGCGAACGACATTAACATGATGGGTGTCGAATCGTTTGATGAAGACCGTGTTTATACGGGTAAGATCAGATATTCACAGACTTCAGTGAACTGCAAGGTAAAAAAGATAGATGAAGACACTATAAAGGTTGAGTTCGAGAAGCCCGTGCGGGCTGCCACTCCGGGCCAGGCCGTAGTAATTTATGAGGACGACTGGATCGCTGGCGGCGGAACTATAATCAAGCGTCAGTAAGGTGATAATGCTATGAACGAGAGATTGAATGTTGTTTTGTTTGAGCCGGAGATACCTCAGAATACCGGCAACATTATGAGGACCTGCGTTGCGGCAGGCTTCGGACTTCATCTTATAAAGCCTTTGGGATTTGATATCGAGAATCCCAAGTTTAAAAGAGCCACGACAAACCACATCACGTGGGCTGATTACGAGCTGTATGAGAATTACGAAGACTTCATCTCGCGTAATGAGGGCGAGTGTTTCTTCATGACAAGATACGGGAAAGTTCCGCCTTCAGACATTGACTTCAAGGCGGTCCCTGAGGATAAGAAGATATACCTTGTCTTCGGCAAGGAAAGTACGGGAATTCCGCTTGATATTCTGAAATCCAATATGGACCGCTGCTTCAGGATCCCGATGGCGGATGAATGCAGAAGCCTTAACTTAAGCAATGCCGCCGCGATCGCAATCTACGAATGCTTAAGGCAGTTAGGCTACCCCGGGCTGTCTTTCACGGAAGTTCAAAAGGGCGAGGATTACCTTGAGTCCTACGATGCGACTTTGGGCCGTTAACCCAAAGCGACATCCAATACCATCATAAGTGCAAATCCTACGGCAAATCCGACAGTCGGGAGGTTCGAATGGCTTCCTTCGGAGGCCTCCGGTATAGTTTCCTCGACAACGACATAGATCATCGCACCTGCGGCGAAGCTTAGAAGGTAAGGCAGAAGGGGAAGCATTATCCTCGACAGGAGGATGGTGAGAATTGCTCCCACGGGTTCGACCGCACCTGACAATGTCCCGTAAACAAAGGCTTTGAGCTTCGATTGCCCTTCAGACCGGAGAGGCATGGAGACTATAGCGCCCTCAGGGAAGTTCTGGATTGCGATACCGATCGACAGTGCAAGCGCCGCTGAGAAGCTTACAGCCTCACGGTTTGCTATCATCCCTGCGAAAATAGCACCAACAGCCATTCCTTCCGGGAGGTTGTGGATCGCCACCGCAAGTATCATCATGGTCGTTTTGTGCAAAGAAGACTTAGGACCTTCGGGTTCATCCAACCCCAGGTGAAGGTGCGGGATGGACTTATCGAGGATGATAAGTACGAGAATTCCGATACCAAATCCGGTTATGGCCGGAATGAAGCTTAATTTGCCCATCCCTTTATCCGCGGCCATCTCCATAGACGGGATAAGAAGTGACCAGACTGATGCCGCGATCATAACGCCTGAAGCAAAGCCCAGAAGTATCTTCTGAATAAGGTCATTGACCTTTTCTTTCATAAAGAAAACGAGTGCGGCTCCTGCCGTTGTCCCCAAAAACGGCAGAAGCAAACCCAATGCAATATCAATAGCCATAACAAACTCCGCAGATTATTTTTCCGATAGATATTGTACTACGGATTATCGGTATAAATAAGAGGCAGTTAATGGTAGAATATACATACTTAAATTCAGGGGAATATTATGAAGTTATTGATATTAGGTTGTAATGAAATAGCCGATTTTATTGTATCCAGGCTTATTGCAGTTAAGGATATTACCGAGATATGTATAGCAGCTAGAGATAAATCCCAGTGCGACGTTTTACGTAATAAATATCAGGGCAAGGGTGCCAGGATAATGACCGCCCGTGTTGATCTTGATAATGTGGCGGGTACGAGGATGATGTTATCCATAACACAGCCCGACCTCATAGTTAACCTCGCTCCATTGTCTCTTTCTTTATCAGTAATGAAACTCGCGATCGAGTCAGGTGCGAACTATATAGACTGCGCACTCTATAACTGGGAGAACAATGACCTTTTGTCCGATCAGTTCACTCTTTTCTCTGAGTTTAGAGATAAAGAGAAGATGGCTATCGCAGGATGCGGAATGTCTCCCGCGCTTTTGTCCTGCATGATAAGAAACACTTTAAGCAACGGATTCCTTAAGATCGACAGCGCAGATATCTACGAGATGAATATGTGTGCTGAGGACAAAACCACGGGAAGCGCTTCTTTGATAGAGAATGGTGCGCTCGAGGTTAAAGATCCGATGTCGGTGAAACTCGAGACGAACTTTGATGCATTCGGCAAGATGTCCGTTTGTCTTAGCGACAGTCCCGCAATCAGGGTTTTCCTTAAAGAATATACAGACGTTCCCAATGTAAGATCTTTTGTTTCCTTCGTACCGGAAGAAAAGCCCGACTACAGTAAAGAACTGGAACTTTTGGGGATGAATTCGGAAGAACCTGTCGAGGTGGCTTCAGGTGTATCGATCAGCCCCAAGGCTTTCTGGCAGCTTATGCAGGATTCAAAGAAGACGATGAAGAGTTTGAGCGGTCCGTGTGGTATTGGCGTTGTCGTTACAGGCGACGGTGCAAATTCCAGGAAGAAGAGGATCGTTTATACGACCAGCGATAACACGATGAGCCTTGATAAATATGGTATGCCGTCAAAGCTTCTGCTTGATGCATACACATTGCTTACAGGTATAAATCTTATCGTGAATAAGAAGTGGCAAAGAAGCGGAGTTTATTCTCCGACGTCGTTTAATGCAGACCTGTTGATCGAAGGACTTAAGGATAACGGACTCGGAATCAGGTTTAAGGATCTACCTGTCGAGGAATAACAATGGATGTAAATGCAGCAAGGGTTCTTATCGTCGAAGATGATGAGAGTATCAATAATCTCATAAGGGTTGCTTTAACAAAGCACGGTCTCAACTGTACCCAGGCTTTCTCGGGAACAGAAGGACTGATCGTTTTTAAAGAGGATAAGTTTGATCTTGTTTTGCTCGATATCATGATGCCCGGAATGGACGGGCAGACTCTGACAAGACGGATCAGAGAAGTGTCACAGACACCGATAATAATCGTGTCAGCCAAGAGCAGTGTTGATTCGAAGGTTGATCTTCTTACCCTCGGGGCTGATGATTTTATCGGCAAGCCTTTTGAACTTAAAGAACTCATCGCAAGAGTGGATGTCCAGCTAAGAAGGAAGGCAGAAGCCTCTAATACTGAATCCGGCGGTTCAGGTGAGGCTCTCACATTTAAGGATATGATCCTTGACGGACAGACATATTCCGTAACTGTAAAAGACAAAGAAATCGGACTTACAAGACAGGAGTTCAAGATCCTTGAGCTGTTCCTTAAAAATCCGGGCAAAGTCTTTTCCAAACGTGAGATATACGAATATGCCTGGAACGATATATATATCGGGGAAGACAAGACCATCAATGTACATATAAGCAATATCCGCACCAAGATAAAGAAGTATTCGGATGACGAATATATCGATACTATCTGGGGTGTCGGATTCCGCCTTTCCAAAAATTAAACAATTCTTTAACCTATTCTTTCCGGTGCTGTCGGATAATCTAATCATCACGATCATAAGGGGGCACTATGGAAGAGTATCTGCTCGTTACCAAAGATCTCACCAAGATTTATAAAGACACCAAGGCGGTTGATGGTGTCAATATTCATATTAAGAAGGGCTCGATATACGGCCTTATAGGAAAGAACGGTGCAGGTAAGACGACGATCATGAAGATGATCGCAGGACTTGCAACCCCGACCTCAGGTACATTTGAATACACGGGCTTCGAAGGAAGCACCAAAGAGGCATACTCGAGGATCGGTGCTCTTATCGAGTCTCCGGCAATCGAACCCAATCTGACAGCTTACGATAACCTTAAGATAAAGTGCCTCGCATATGGTATCGGCGATAAGAATTATATTAAGGAGAAACTCGAACTTGTCGGTATTCCCAATACAGGTAAGAAGAAGGCAGGAAAGTTCTCACTCGGACAAAAGCAAAGGCTCGGAGTAGCGTTGGCTCTTGTCGGAGATCCGGATTTTCTTATCCTCGACGAGCCCATTAACGGCCTCGATCCTCAAGGAATAGCTGAAGTCCGCGAGATGCTCATAAAACTTAACGCCCAGAAGGGAATAACGATACTTATCTCAAGTCATATTCTCGAAGAGCTTTCCAAGCTTGCAACCGATTACGCGATCATCGACAGCGGAAGGATCGTTGAAGAATCAACCAATAAAGAGTTGAAAGAGAAGTGCCGCGACAAGATTGCCATAAAGACACCTGCTGTCTCGACAGCGATACCGGTTATAGACCGTTTGGGATTCAAGGAATACAGCGTGGTTAACGATAATACAATACATGTTTTCGATAAGGTAACAGAGATTTCAGTCCTCAACATGGAACTTGCTAAGGCGCAGATACCGGTGGAATCAATAGGGATAGAGTCATCGGATCTCGAGGAATACTTTCTCAAGGTAACGGGTACGATACCCGGTGACCGTAAGGAATGAGAGGAGGGTATATGTTTACCAAAGCATTAAAATCGGAATTGTACCGTATCAGATGTCTTAAGAGTACATTTATCCTTCCGCTCGTTCTGGTCGGTTTGATCTTTCTTACCAATTTCATGTACACCAGGATAGATTTTGAAGGATTGCTCGGAATGAGTAAAGAGGATGTTCAGTCCGTACAGGAGCAGGGAACATCTGCTGAAGGATATATGGACAGCTTCAGGGCAGGATTCGAAGCCGGTCTTCAGACCGCCTCTGACATCGAGGAAGAGCAGGAACCGGTAAAGATATTAGGTGAAGGACCTTTGTACCATGAGGATGTTGCAACGGTCTTCTCTCTTGATGTCGGCTCTTTGTACGGGCCTTTGCTTCTTGCGATTTTCGTAGGGATATTCATAGGTGATGTTTACAGCACAGGTCACGACAAGAACCTCATAATCTTCGGCGGTAAGCGCGGCCTCCTGTTCGCGGCGAGAACTATACTCATATCTTTGTATGCTCTTGCTCTTCACATAGTGATGTGGATCACAGCTATTGTCTCGACTGCTTTGATGGGCGAATCGGCCGTGTTAGGTATAGATAAGTCCTTTGTCATCTTCTTTGTTGTAACCTGGCTTCTTACTGTGGCGTTCGGCGGCCTTGTAAGTGCGATGACCAATGTAACGAGATCAAAAGCTGCAGGTATAACATTGGGTATCATCCTGTCACTTGGTGCACTCTCGACGATAATGTCGATCGCAAGTCTTGTTATCCAGAAGAAGATGGGGCTGGAGCCGACATTCAATCTCGGTAATTATACGGTGACACAGAACATAGCATCCATGACTTTATACTCTGACGGTCACTTCGTGTTAAGAGCTCTGATATGTGCGGTAATCTACTTCTCGGTCTCCTATCTTATCAGTGTGCTGTTTATCAAGAAACGTGATATCGGCTGATGTTCGTTAACCTTGTACGGATAGAGATAATAAGACTGATTAATAACAGGACGCTGAAGTATCTGATGGCGTTCGGCGTATTAGCGATTATTTGCTGGGTCATGACGATCGATTATGCGGTCCAGGTCTCATCAAGCAAGCTTCTTAAAGATGTTCCGACATCGTCCATAGATCTTATCGGATACATAATGGCCTTCTCTCTTGTTGTTCTTGTTATCTCAGTCGTAACGGTGATATTTACGACCTGCGATTATAACCAGTACAAGCTTGCCGTAAATATAGAAGGAGCAGTAAGAAGCCGTATCAAGCTTTATCTTTCCGAGATAGTCGGGATATTGTTGTTCGTGGCAGGTTTAAATCTGTTCGTTCTTCCGGGGGCTCTTGTGATAATCGCGTCAGACCCCGCGGAACTTGGCGGACTTATCGAAGCGGGAAACTACGAACTTCTTGGCGTCTACATCACAATCACGGTTTCTTCGGTTTACTCTTCTATTATCGTGTATCTCATATCAAGATTATTCCCGAACAAGATACTTGCTGCGGCGTTTTCGCTGTTGTTCCAGATCTTGGGCGGTCTGTTTTTTATCGCGGTAATGGGTTTTGCCAGAGGGTACAATGATTCCGTGGCAGATCAGATTCCTGACAGTTTAATTAATACGTCTATTGGTATAGTATTTGCATTACCGGTAATTCTTCTTACGATCGCTATCGTAGCAAAAAACAGAAAGGCTGACCGCATATGAATGAACAGACCCTGATGATTTTAATCGCAGTATTGGTTGCGGTAGCTTTAACGTTGTCCATGTTCCTGTTCTCTCTTTTGTCGCAGATGAAGAGCATAAGAAGCCAGGTCCATTTCATCTCGAGGAACGATACGAATAAGAGGATTACTTTCTATGGCCAGTCCAGAGGCTTCAGAAGACTTGCCAAGGATATTAATGAGATCCTTGATTCGTATGACGAGAGACACAGCAAGATCTTACAGGAAGATAAGGAGATAAAAGATACTCTCACAAATATGAGTCACGACATAAGGACGCCTCTTACTTCGCTTAAGGGTTACTTTGAACTGCTTGAACAGACAGATGATCCAGAGGAGAGAAGCAAGTACTCATCGATAATCAGAGGAAGGATAGAGTCCATGTCCGAGATCCTTGAGACGATGTTCCTTTATACCAAGGTGTCTAATGTTAATTACAAGATCGACCTTGACGGAATCGATTGCTCAAAGACCGTACTCGAGACCATGTTCGAGTACTTTGACGATTTCCAGGAGAAGGGACAGGAAGTCGATGTGGATGTTGATGAGGATCTGAAGATCATAGGAAACGAGCAGTCTTTGAAGAGAATCATGCAGAACCTGATAAGAAACAGTCTGGTTCATGGTGACGGGAATGTTAAACTCTCGGTGAAGCCGATTAATGATAATAAGAACATCAGGATATCGATAGAGAATGTCATGAAGCCGGATGAAATCCCTGATGCGGCCAGAGTATTCGACAGATATTATAAGGGCGATGCATCAAGACACACGGGTTCAAGCGGTGTCGGACTGTCCGTTGTTAAGAAACTCGTAGATTCTATGGGCGGTGATATCAGGGCCATCGTCAAGGACGGAATCTTCAGGATAGAAATGATCTTCAAGGCCATTTGATATAGTTCACAAACTGAATGAGGAGCCTTGTGCGGCACCATATAATAAGAACGTACCGATTTTGTACACGAAAACACGCATATATGGTATGAAAAAGTGCACAAACGGTGGAACGTCAACGCGTTCGACTCGTTGGACAGAAACGTGGACAGTTTTTATAATTGTCCACAAAATTGTCCACAGCGGCCTTATATGGACAGAAGTGTGGACAGTTTTGAAAAAAGTCCACCAAACTGTCCACCAATTTAGGTACGAATTTGGTACACCGTGAGACTCTCCATAGTTCACAAACTGTTTACGCCCGTACCGCAGTTTTCCCTCAAATTCAAATAGTACGAATGTCATCCTAATTAGGATGGTTTTATTATGAAAAGAATACTTTCAACAGTATTGTTGTCATCTGTCATTTTGACAGGTTTCCCCGGAGTCGTACTTGCAGAAGAAATCAATAAGCCTGATACGGATGGGGATTATTATAGTGATGGCATTGATAACCATCCACGAAAAAGCGATATAACCACTGTGAATTTAGGCGGGGATGATATTGAATTGTTTAATGTAGAAGGTGAATATATAACAGACCCAGGATATATTCATATTACTGACTATCCTAACACCGCCCGTTGTCAGGGCTACGGTGGAAATCAAAGGTGGTTTGCTTCGGACGAAGGCACCTGGTTTCAGCAAAGATTCCCATCATTAATGACTCATGATTATGATTATTATATCGATGCTCATGGTTGTGGCCTGGTTGCTTTTAATGATGTATGTTTGTATATGCAGAATGGTGTTACTACATACGATTATAATATTTACTATGAATTGATGCATAGTGCTATGGACAACACTTACTTTACGGGAGGAGCTACGCCATGGGGATTGTATTATGGCTCATTATGTACTCGATTAGAACTTGTTGGGATAGGTTGCAACAAATACTTCGATGCGAGGTGGGAAGTTGTTAACTATAACAATCCTGGGGCAACACTCGATTATATCGATGATATGTTAAGTCGAGGTTATCCAATAATTATGAGTGTAAATACAATTTGGGAGAATAATGATGATGTTGGATTGAACTTTTACTCATTGGAGAATGGTCAAACCACTGATCATCGTTTTGCAGGTACAGACTATTATTTTGTTCCTTCCCATATAGCTAAAGGACACTATTATACAGTCACTGGAATAATATATGATGATAATTCTGAGTCTGTTTATTTAAGAGTCTCAAATGCAGGGTGCGAAGAGTATATTGTTTATTCAGAATACTTGGATTATGTGAATAATCACGGTGGGATATTTGGAACTTCAGTAAATCCCGGAAATGGAATTATATATTTTAAGGAATGATGCAAAATGTGGAAGAAAAGGCTAATTGTTATTTCAGTACTTTATGCTCTATGTGTATGCTCATGTAGTTTAAATGGTCGATCAGTTGTTAAACGCGACGCGGATGATCTGAGAGATTATCTGATGAGCAACACCACCAATGAAGAGATAGTATATAACCATACTTTTTATGGCGATGATGGAATGCTAATCGAATTCTACGGTTCAGATGATGTTCATGATGCATTGCAAATGGTTAATTATTGCAATCGATGGCTGGAAGAAAATGAAGACTCAGTAGTAGCTCAGGAATCAATGAGAATCGTTATTGAGATTTATAACGATAAGCCCGATCAAGGGAATAGAGATTGCTTGGAATACAATTTCAGAATCGGTAACTTCGCAGAAACTTTCCGTAACGAGATTAGTGACCAAATTGATTGTTTGGATATAAATAGAGCAAATGATTTTTGTGTATCAGTTTTTGAAGGATACGATTTACAACATATTAGAATTCCGTCTAATACTGTTATAGATGATTTTGATGTATTTATAGACATGTCGCGCCTTAGACGTTTGATAGTAAGTGACGGTCCCTTCACAGTTGATACTCAGGCTATTGAAGATAAGTATCAGGAATTGATTGACCATTACAACACATATGATGAATTGCCGTTTGAGTGTATGAAGTCACCTGCCTGAGTTCTGATTCAGTTGTTAGAGAATACATAACAGAGATGAGGAATTGCTGGCAGATGATAAAGACCCGATGATTAAATCAGCTACTATGAGGCCATATCTCAAATGCTGATATATAAATTTAAAAACAATCCTTCAATTGTAAATCCCCCTGTGAAGTGCTATTATCAAATATACAAATCTTTTTGATATATTGTCTGATATAGGGCAGAGGGGGTTTGTTTATGGCTAAGAAGGATAAACCGCAGATGAGTCAGGAAGAGATTGATTCGCTCGTTGTTAACACGATACGTTATTTTTGTGCGGATACTATTTATTTCAAAGATCTTGAATCAAGATTTATATGGACGAGCCAGCAGCACGCAGATCAGCTGGGGGCTAAGTCTCCTGAGGAGATGCTAGGCAAGACTGACTACGACTATTTTCCTAAGGAATTTGCAGATAATGCCAGAGAGACCGAACTTAAGATCATTGAGTCCGGTGAGCCAATGCTGAACATAGAAGAAGAGTGGGAAAGAAACGATGATGAGCTTCGCTATCTTATCGCTTCCAAGTACCCTTTCTACGATAAGAATCACAAGATTATCGGTACCTGGGGAATCACCAAGGATGTTACTGAAATCAAGAAGCTCGAGAAAGAACTTGAGAGATCCTATGAGAAGGTGCAAAGACTTGTCCGTGTTGACGATATGACCGGTCTTTACAACAGAAGATACTTCTATGAGATGCTCGAGAGGGTTTGTAACCTCTATTCGAGACGCGGTGGAGGAACCTTCTCGGTTATCGCCATCGATGTTGATAACCTTAAATACATTAATGATCAGTATGGTTCCACTCATGGTGATGATGTCGTCAAACACGTGGCAACATCGATGCTGCACGGCGTAAGAGAAACAGACTCCTGCTTCAGAACAGGCGGAGACGAATTCGTCATTATCCTTCCCGACTGCGATAAGACTGATGCTGTAGCTGTAGCCAAGACTATAAGCACAAAAGTATCCGAACAGTCTATCCCTGTCGGCGAGAGCAAATTCGAGAAGATTACCATATCCGTCGGAGTCGCTACCTATGAGGACGGAACGGATATGTCGGAACTGATCTCGTCTGCAGACAGAAAACTCTATAAGGCAAAGAGAAACGGAAAGGATCAGATAGCTTACTGATTCAGGCAACGCGCTCGATCTGTCTGCCGGCTCTCTCACGAACATGAGGAGCCGGCACAATAACAGATTCTTTGCTGTCAACATGGCAGACGCGGTATGGGACGCGAACTTGAGGCCGGGATGTGCGGGTAACATTTCCCGGCTTTGCTTTTGCCCTGTTGGCACGCGCTTCGGCAAGCTTACGGCTTTCCATCCTGATATAAGCTTCCTGATCGATGTCATTCCAAAAATCAATGGAATCTCTAAGGATCTTGTATCCCATAAGAATAATAAAGAACATAAAAGACAGATCTAAAGGCGACATAATAACTACACTCCCACTCACAATGAACAATCAAATGTTTGTTCTGAAATGGAGTATAGCAGTACATAAGTACCGATAATGGTACTCTTGCGCAAAATAGAACAAACTTTTACAAAAGCCGGATTATCAGCTTAAATTGGATGCACCTATCCTGGTAGCTCCCGCTTCAAGCATTGCCTTGGCATCTTCTTGTGTCCTGATGCCGCCTGCAGCCTTAACTTCAACGGTGGCGCCTGTATAGTGGCGCATAAGTTTGACATCATCGATGGTGGCACCCGCGCTTCCAAAGCCCGTGGATGTCTTTATAAAGTCAGCGCCTTGAACGGTCACTATGTTGCAGAGCATCTTCTTCTCGGTGTCGGTAAGGTCGCAGGTCTCGATGATAACTTTAAGTATTGCGCCTTTGGCGTGAACGGCATCTGCTAAGACTGCAATCTCTGTTGCCGCTTCCTCGAATCTTCTGGACTTAATGAAGTTGATATTAATCACCATATCTATCTCGGAAGCACCGTTTGATATCGCATCGAGAGCCTCGTACTTCTTTACCGCCGTGGTCTGATAACCGTTAGGGAATCCGATTACGGTACAGATATTAAGTCTGCCGTCAGCCCTTACGGCCGCATCACGGACGAAGCATGGCTGGACACAGACGGAGGCTGCGTGATTCCCGATCGCGGTATCTACGAGATCAGTAATATCCTTCGTCGTGGCGGTCTTCTTAAGGTTAGTCATGTCAACGTATGAGAAGATGTTTGTGGATACACTTCTGTGAGGGATTCTCTTAACGCTGCCCGGAAGATTCCGCGAAAGCAAAGCGGAATAAACAACTGAAGCAATAAAACCGAAGCCTGCTATCTCTCCCAGATTATGGGGAACATTATATCCGTCCCCGTACATAAGAACCGGAACACACTCACGCGAGTGATCAGTGGATGGAGTCGAAGGGTCGCAACCGTGATCTGCCGTGATTATAAGAAGATCATCCTTCTCGATAAGAGGTATTATCTCACTTAAAGCATTATCGAATTCGTGCATTGCGTTCGCATACCCGGGGATATCGTTTCTGTGTCCGTACTTCATGTCGAAGTCAACGAGGTTCACGTAGCAAAGGCCGTGGAAGTCACAACTCAGCATATCGCGCAGTCTCTGGATTCCGTCCGTGTTATCAGATGTCGCTGTCATCTCGGTAAGGCCTCTTGATGCGAACAGGTCTTTGATCTTCCCGATTGAGATAACATCGAGTCCTTCATCCTTAAGGATATCGAGCATGGTCGCAGAAGGAGCGGGCACAGTATAATCGTGTCTGTTCGGTGTCCTGGTAAAGCCTTCCTCGGGAGAACCTGTGAACGGTCTTGCTATAACTCTTCCGACGCCGTGTTTTCCCGTCATGAATGCGCGGCATTTCTCACATATCTCATAAAGCTCATCAAGAGGAACTATGTCCTCGTGAGCTGCGATCTGAAGAACTGAATCTGCAGATGTATAGACGATGAGATCTCCCGTCTCCATGTGGTGCTTGCCGTAATCCCTTATGACATCCGTGCCGCTGTACGGCTTATTGCAGACAATGCCTCTTCCCGATGCATACCTTATCTTCTCAAGTATCTCTTCCGGGAATCCGTTAGGGTAGGTGGGGAGGGGGGTTGAAGAATACACTCCCGCCATCTCCCAGTGTCCTATAGTTGAATCTTTGCCTGAAGACAACTCTCTTATCCTGCCGTAAGAACCGATGGGAGCAGGGATCGACTTCTGCGCCTTTTTCCACTTTATGATGCGTTCATCATCAAGGCCGTCTATGTCAAAAAGACCCATCTTGGAAAGCCCCGGGAAGGCTTCGTCGGAATCGGACAGCACTGCCGCAAGCGTATTGCTGCCTTCATCGCCAAAGGCGCTCTCATCGGGAGCACCGCCTAATCCGAAACTGTCCAGAACCACAAGAAAAACACGTTTTGCCATGAGTTTATCTCCAAAACACATATTTAATAAAGTATACCGCGTAAGAAAGCATATTGTATAATAGCCGGGTGAAAAGGAAAAAACTATATGAGTGAGAACGAAGAAATAAGTTTTAAAGACATGGATTTATCCCCCGAGATAATGGACTCGTTAAGAAAGATGGGGGTAAAAAGACCTACTACGGTACAGCAGAAGGCTATACCGCTTCTTATGGATAATATGTGCCTTATTGCAAAGGCTCCCACAGGAACAGGAAAGACATTTGCTTTCTCGATTCCGATACTTGAATACCTCAACATGAATGTGGATTTTGTTCAGGCCTTGATCTTATGCCCCACAAGAGAACTTGCTTTGCAGATAGCATCCGAGATCAAAGGTCTCGCACGCTTCATCAGGGACTTTAATGTCTGCGCTGTCATAGGCGGACAGAACATAAGGACACAGGAGAATAAACTCAAAAGAAAGCCGCAGGTCGTGGTCGCGACTCCGGGAAGACTTCTGGACCTCGTGCAAAGAAAGATGATCGACATAAGCGGCATCTATACTCTCGTTCTCGACGAGGCTGACGAGATGCTCAAGATGGGCTTCATCAACGACATTCGAAAAGTAATGGCGTTAACACCCAAGGACAAGCAGATAGCTTTGTTCTCCGCGACCATGCCGAGGGAGATCCTCGATATAACATGGCAGTTCATGGACGGCGCCGCCGAGATCGACGTTATGCCCAAGGCGGAGGACCATCCCAACATAGATGAGTATATTATCGAGGTCCCCGAGAAGGATAAGGTTTCTTCCATAGTAAGTGTCCTCGATGCCGAGCATATCCGAAAAGCTATCGTCTTTTGCAACACGAGAACACAGACCGAGAAAGTATTACGTAAGCTCGAGGCATCAGGAATCTTGTGCGGTATCCTTCACGGAAGCATAGGACAGGGCGGAAGAAACAGAGTCATGGACGGATTCCGCAAGAATAAGTTCAATGTTCTTGTTGCGACCGATGTTGTTGCAAGAGGAATCGATGTCGATGATGTTGAAGCCGTCTTTAATCTCGATATACCTAATGAGAATGAGTTCTATCTTCACAGGATTGGAAGGACCGGGCGTGCCGGAAGAAGCGGAAAGGCTTTCTCGCTTGTGGCTTATATGGATAAGCCCAGGATGGAAGAGATAATACGCTACACATCCTGTAATCCTGAGATTTATGAATTAAAAGGAAATTCATAAAAAAAACAACTATTTTGCTATTATCCGAACTTGCCGTAAGGTAAAATGAACATGCTAAATAAAGTTCGGAGGTCTTCTTATGCCCGAATTAACTCTCGATTGGAAGAAGTATAAGGATGCTGCAGTCCGCGTTGCCTGTGACGGTGCTGTCTTACTTAAGAATGATAAGAATGCTCTGCCTGTGGCTAAGGACGCGAAGGTCGCGCTTTTCGGAAGGATGCAGGGCAATTACTACAAGAGTGGTACCGGCTCCGGCGGCATGGTCAATGTAAGTCATGTTTACGATATAAGAGAAGGCCTCAAGGAAGCGGGAGTAGCGCTCGATCAGGACCTAATTGATATTTACACGGAGTGGGAGAAATCCAATCCCGTGGATCCCGGTTCCGGCTGGGGTAATGAGAAGTGGTCGCAGGAAGAGATGCCTGTTGATGATGCACTTGCATCGCGTTTCGCTTCAGCTGATGATGTTGCAATTATCGTTATCGCGAGAACTGCCGGAGAGGACCGTGACAATACCTCTCAGAAAGGTTCTTACTATCTGTCTGACGGTGAAGAACAGCTCATCGGGACAGTCTGCAAGGCTTTTGATAAGACCATAGTTCTTCTTAATGTCGGTAATATCATCGATATGTCGTGGGTAACCAGGTATGATCCGTCAGCTGTCATGTATGTTTGGCAGGCGGGAATGTACGGCGGACTTGCTGCAGGTGATCTCGTGACGGGTAAAGCTAATCCTTCCGGATGCCTTACAGACACTATCGCATTTGATCTTAATGACTATCCTTCAGGCAAGAACTTCGGTGCCGGCGACGGTGAGAAGGATATCTATGAGGAGGATATCTTCGTAGGTTACAGATACTTCAGCACATTTGCCCCCGGTAAGGTTCAGTACCCGTTCGGATTCGGCCTTTCCTATTCAAAGTTCTCTTACGAGAATGAGGGGTTTACCTGCAATAACGGTGATGTAACCGTTAAGGTCAGGGTAACAAACGAAGGTGACCGCGACGGAGCTAAGACCATAATGCTCTTTGCCGATGCACCCGCGGGAATTCTTACCAAGGCTTCAAGAGTTCTTACCGGTTTTGCAAAGACATCAGTTCTTAAGCCCGGTCAGAGTGAGACCGTTACTATCGAAGCTCCCGTTAGGCGTTATGCTTCTTATGACGACGACGGAAGACTGGGTAAGGGTACCGGCTGGATGATAGAGAAGGGAACTTACTCTTTCTTTGCAGGCGAGAATGTTGTTGATGTTAAGAAGGCCGGCGAGACTTCTTTCGAAGACACTGCCGTCATCGAGAATCTCAAGCCCGCCTTAAGACCTGTCGAATCATTCAAGAGAATGACAAATAACGGTACGGAAGATGTACCCGTGAGGCAGAAAGAGAATATTGAAGATTATGCTTTGAGCCTTGAGCCCGAGCTACCACAGACAGGTGACAGGGGTATAAAGCTTGCTGATGTTAAGACCGGCAAGAATACTCTCGATGAGTTTGTTGCCCAGCTTGATGATGCTGATCTGTCGCTTATCATCAGAGGTGAAGGCATGGGAAGCCCGAAGGTTACGACCGGAACGGCGGGTGCTTTCGCAGGACTATCGAAGCAGCACAGAAATCTTGGAATCCCTTCTGTCTGCTGTTCTGACGGTCCTTCAGGAATGAGGATCGACAGCGGTAAGAAGTGCTTCTCCCTGCCGAACGGAACCTGTATCGCTTCAACCTTTGATGTGAAGATCGTGGAGGAACTCTTCGACTGCTTTGGCATCGAGATGATCTCCAATCAGGTCGATGCCATCTTAGGTCCCGGAATCAATATCCACAGATATCCGTTGAACGGAAGAAACTTCGAGTACTTCTCGGAAGATCCTCTTGTCACGGGGATAATGGCTGCTGCCCAGATCAAGGCTCTCGAGAAGCATGGCGTAACAGCCGTAATCAAGCACTTCTGCGCGAATAACAGAGAGACCAAGAGACGCTTCATGGATTCTGTTATTTCTGAGAAGGCACTTCGTGAGATCTACTTGAGAGGATATGAGATCGCAGTCAAGGAAGGCGGTGCAAGAAGCATCATGTCTTCCTATAACAAGATAAACGGAACTTACGGTACTTCGAACTATGAGCTTAATACTGAGATATTAAGAAACCAGTGGGGTTACGAAGGTATCGTAATGACAGACTGGTGGGCATTTATCACGAAGGTTCCGGATTTCATGCACGTTTCCTCTGCTTTGACTGAGCATTCGTTTATGGCCAGAGCCCAGTGTGATCTGTTCATGGTTTGCTCGAAGGTAGAGAACGAAGACCTCGATGAGAGTGATATTGCCGAGTGCCTCGCGAACAACAGAACGGACATGATAACAAGAGCCGAGATGCAAAGGAATGCGAAGAACATCCTTAAGTTCGCGATGAATACGCCGGCGATGGAAAGACTCATGGACAATGAGATTACTGTTAAGCATATCGACTGCCCGTTTGGTGAGGATACTATCGTAACCAAGGTGGATAAGTATTATCTGGTAAACGAGACTGATGAGACTGTCATCGATGTTGATACGGATACATCCACGGGTGCCGACTGGACATTCGGAATCGAGGCTGAGACTCCAGGTATGTACGATGTGGAATTCACGGCTTATTCCGATCTTAACGCACTCGCCCAGATCCCTATGACCATCTACATCACGAGTATTCCTTTCCATGTAATTACATGGAACGGCCTTGAAGGTCAGGAGGGTAGCAAGCCTGCAGTATTCAGGATGCTCTCGAGGTACAACATCTTCAGGATCCACTTCGGAGGCGCGGGAGTTAAGCTTCTTACAATGAAGGTTAAGTTCAAGACCAACGAGATAGGAGACTTCAGCTGATCCCTTTGATGAATCATCTAATATTTAATGCTACAATAATAGTCGGCCGTGATGAGCGGCTGACTATTTTTACAGGAGGCAGAGGATGAGAAGAGACTACTTCATATGTGTATTTCTTTTGTGCATATGTGTATCACTTTTCTATGTATGCTTTCTGCCGCTTTACTTTGTTTACGGTGCAGAACCTGTTCCCCGTGAATTCGGGATACTCGAGTCGGTCTTAAGCTGGGTGTACATTTTGCTTATCTTTATCGTGCTCCCCGTTTATGCCGCATATAAGAAAAGATTCTGGATAAGTGCCGGCCTTGCAGCTTACGGCGTGCTCGCTTCAATCCCGGTTTGGTTTCTTCCTAAGATGGCAGACAAACTTGCGGGCGAGGATGCAAGCATAATCTCGGTTGCATGGGCCTTCCTTCTTAAGTCGATCTACGGCATGGCAGAGGCTCCTTTCGCTGCACTTGTGCCTGCTCTCGGCAAACGTCTTCCTGAGGCTCTTCCGAGGTGGATCATGCCGGTATCGCTTCTGTCTTACGCAGCACTTCGTGTTATCAGATATTACCGTAACGCTTATATCGCTGAGCAGCTTGACCCCGCGAAAGCACTTGATACAACATCTATCGAGAGCAGCGGAACGGTAGGAAGCCTGAGCACCAAGCCTGTCCGTAAAGCTACCATGCCGGAAGTATTGGGAACAGTCATCTCAGCTCCGGGGAAAAAAGCTGCAGCACCCCGTGAAGAAGGCAGTAATCGTTCAAAATCGCCTGCGGAGTAAGGATAGACCGCTTATAAAATCTGTTATATAATCTTACGAATTCATTATCCGGAGAATAAGAATGGCTAAGAATAACAAGCATTGGGAAAAGATGATGTCCAGCGAGAGCGACCGCAAGGTTGCAAAGCAGGGACAGGATCCCCTCGAGGTTGGTCTTTCCGACATGAGCTGGTTCCAGAGACAGACCAGACGTGTAAAGAGGACAATCGAGAAGACCCGTGAGACATTCGGTGAAGAGGTCGGAAACTCCATTACATCAGGTGTTTTGGCCATCTACCTTTTGTTCATGATACCCTTTGCTTCCGTTAATGCTTTCATCAATGCACCCGAAGGCTATGAGTTCTCTGATTGCTTCGGAACCTCAGCATTTGTTGTCTTTGGTTTCCTTGCAACACTTTTTACAACGATCTATCACTTCCAAAAGCCGGGTTCTCTTCATAAGAGAGTATTCGCGAAGCTCGATCATATAATGACCTATTACGCTATCCTTGGTGTATTCACACCTTTGTGTTTCTCTATTGTGGAGGGGGCTTTGGGCCTGGGTATTCTTATCGCCGAGCTCTCGCTTGCGCTTTTGGGCACGTTCCTGATGATATTTATGTATCCCGATAATAAGATCGGAACGAGATTTGCTGTTTTGATCTACGGCATCATGGGCATTCTCGGTATTCCGCTTCTGGGTACTTTACACGATAATATGACGACAGGTTCGTTCTGGCTTCTTATAGCAGGTGTCTGCTGTTATATTGTCGGCTTGTTCTTCTATTCAGGAAAGAAGTTCAAGTTTTCTCACATGGTGTGGCATCTGCTTGTTGTTGCGGCGTATGTTTGCCACGTACTTTCATTGGTTTACTATTTCAGATAAGTAAGGCGGCACAACTATGTATAAGATCTTAGTAATCAATCCGGGTTCAACATCAACCAAGGTCAGTCTTTTCGAGGACGAGAATCTCATTTTCGAGAAGAGTCTTTTCCATGATGCGGATGAACTTTTGAAGTTCCCCCACGTTAATCTCCAGATGCCTTTCCGCTATGAGGTTATTCTCAACATGCTTAAGGAGGAGAACGAGGACCCCGCTAATATCGATGCTTTCGTCGGAAGAGGCGGCAGCGCCTGCACACAGCCCGGCGGAATCACAAAGATAGACCAGAAGCTTTATGATGATACCGTAGAGGCAGTCGGCGGCTCGGAGCATCCTGCGAAGCTCGGTGTCATGATCGCATGGAAGTTCGCACAGGAGTATAACAAGCCTGCATATACATTGAATCCCACGAATGTGGATGAGTACTGTGATTACGCGAGACTTACAGGTATCAAGGGTGTCTACAGAGTATCCCACTCCCACGTTCTTAACCAGAAAGCGGTCGCTGCTTATCATGCCAAGACACTTGGCGGCAAATATGAGGACTATATCTTTATCGTTGCGCATATAGACGGCGGTATCACGGTAAGTGCTCACGATCACGGCAGAATGGTCGACGGCAACATGGGTGCTGACGGCGAGGGTGCTTTCACACCTACAAGAATCGGCTCGGTTCCGGTGCTTGCGCTTCTCGACTATATTGATGAGAACGGTACGGATGCGGTCCGCTTGAGATGCTCGCGTGCAGGAGGTTTTGTTGACCTGTTCGGCACGGCCAATTCCGATACTATCCACGAGCTTGTTGAAGAGGATGACCTTAAGGCGACACTCGTTTGGAATACCATGCTCTATCAGATCTGTAAGATGATAGGCGAGATGAGTGCCGTGCTGTGCGGTAAGGTTGACGGAATCCTGCTTACGGGCGGACTTTTAAGATTCGACGATGTCCGCGCCACTATCGAAAAGCGCTGCGGCTTCATCGCACCCATCAGCGTTTACCCCGGTGAGATGGAGCAGGAGGCACTGGCGCTTCCTGCGCTCGAGGTGTTAAGAGGCGAGAAGGAGCCTATGACTTACTCGGGAAAGAATGTCTGGAACGGGTTTAAGGGAATCGATCTGTAATTAAACGGAGGGGATTAATATGAGCAATCTTATCGAGAAGATCAAGACTAAGGCAAAAGCTGACGTAAAGAGGATAGTTCTTCCTGAAGGCGATGAAGTGCGTACCGTTGAAGCGGCTTCCATCCTTAAGGCTGAAGGAATCGCAGAGCCTGTTCTCATCGGTGAGCCTTCCAAGGTTAACGCGGTTGCCAATGAACTTGGTGTCAGCATCGAAGGCATAGTTATCGTTGATCCCCAAATAAGCGAAAAGGCTGCGTCCTATGCAGATACTCTTTATGAGCTTCGCAAGGCAAAAGGCGTTACCGAAGAGGATGCGAAGAAGCTTGTATCCGATCCTATGTATTTTGGAATCATGATGGTAAAGACAGGCGATGCAGACGGCCTCGTTTCAGGTGCCGTTCACACAACAGGTGATATGCTGCGTCCTGCCTTGCAGATAATAAAGACTAAGCCCGAGATGAAGATAGTATCTTCCTCATTCCTTATGGATTGCCCTAACAAGGACTTGGGCGAGGACGGACTTCTTGTTTATGCAGACTGTGTTGTAATGCCTAATCCTACAGCAGAGGAACTCGCGTATATCGCAGTTGCTACAGCTGATACGGCAAAGAGATTGTGCGGCTTCGAGGAGCCCCGTGTAGCAATGCTCTCATTCTCGACCAAGGGTTCTGCCAAGCATGAGCTCGTATCCAAGGTTCAGGAGGGTGTAAGGATCGCACATGAGATCGCACCTGATCTTCTCCTTGACGGTGAGATGCAGTATGATGCGGCTCTCGTTCCTTCAGTAGGTCAGAGTAAGGCACCCGGAAGCCCCGTTGCAGGAAGAGCAAACATTCTTGTTTTCCCCGATCTTCAGGCGGGAAACATCGGTTATAAGATCACACAGAGAATCGGAGGCGCAGACTGCTTCGCAGTCCTTCAGGGACTTCAGAAGCCCTGTAATGATCTGTCACGCGGCTGCTCTGTCGAGGATATCGTCAACACTGTTGCCATGACCGCCGTCCAGGCTCAGGAGTAAGAAGGCAAGGGTGAATTAACGATGACTGTTATTCCGGTCGAGCAGGCTGTCGGGCATGTACTCGCACATGATATAACACGCATAGTTAAGGACCTTGAGAAAGGTCCGGTTTTTAAGAAAGGGCATGTCATCCGCGAAGAAGACATACCCGTTCTTTTGGATGTCGGCAAAAGAAATATCTACATCCTCGAGAAGACTGAGGATATGCTTCATGAGGATGAGGCTGCAGCCGTTCTAAGAGATATCACGATCGGTAACAACATGACCGCTTCCGAGCCGTCCGAAGGTAAGATCGAACTTAAAGCAGCGTGCGGCGGTTTGTTTGAAGTTAACTCCAAGGCCCTCATAGAACTTAATTCCTTAGGAGAGATAAGTGTCGCTTCAAGACATGGCAACATCCCGGTTAAGGCGGGCGAGGTGCTCGCGGGCATGCGCGTCATTCCACTTATAATCTCCAAGGAAAAGATGGAGCAGGCAAAGAAAATTGAACGGGTCTTTGACCTCATCCCATATGAGCATAAGAAGTGCGCGATAATCGCGACCGGAAGTGAAGTGTTCACCGGAAGGATCAAGGATACATTCACGCCCGTGGTCGAGAGCAAGCTTAGTGAGTTTGGTGCAGATATCATTTTTAAGACTGTAAGCGACGATAAGAAGGAAGCAATTTGTGATGCAGTTGATGAGGCTCTTGCAAGAGGTGCCGATATCATCTGCGTTACCGGCGGCATGAGTGTCGACCCTGATGATCTTACTCCCGCGGCGATAAAGAGCAAATGCGATGAGGTTGTAACTTACGGCGCACCTGTGCTTCCGGGCGCGATGTTTATGTTGGGATATAAGGATAACGGGACGGCAATCATGGGCTTGCCCGGATGCGTTATGTTTGCAGGAAGAACCATTTTCGACCTGGTTTTACCAAGGATCTTTGCAGGACAGAAAGTAACGCCGGATGAGATCTGCGCATTAGGCGAGGGCGGACTTTGTCTTAAGTGTCCGACATGCATCTACCCCAACTGCGGCTTCGGGAAGGGCCATCCGTGAAAGACAACTACGGCAGAGTTATCGACTACATGAGACTGTCCGTCACGGACAGGTGCAATCTGTCTTGTGATTACTGCAGCGCGGGCAAGTCTGTATCAGATACAAAAACACTGCCGGCGGATGACGTCCTTGCCATTGCTTCCGCCGCGTCGAAAACGGGCATAACCAAATTCAAACTCACAGGCGGTGAGCCTTTGGTGAGGGAAGATCTTCCGCTGATAATTAAGGGCATAAAAAGTCTGCCGGGCGTTAAGTCTGTAACGCTTACAACAAACGGCGTTCTTCTTGATAAAAGATGTGGGGAACTTAAAGAATCGGGCATCGATCTTATCAATGTCAGCATCGATACATGTGATAAAGATGAGTATCAGTCGGTAACCGGAAGCGACATGTTAGGCAAGGTCATTGACGGCATCAGCACTTGTATTAGAAACGGAATTAATGTAAGGATCAATGCCGTTAACCGCGGCAGTAAAACCGATGCCGTATCCCTTGCAAGGTTTGCGGATTCATTGGGTGTCGACCTGAGATTCATCGAGCTTATGCCCGTCGGCAAAGCCAGAGAAATGAAGGGGACTTTGAATATTGATATAATAAAGGTTCTTGAGAATGAGTTCGGGAAAGCATCCCAAACAGACGATAAGGGTAACGGCCCTGCGCGCTACTTTACTTTCGAGAGGCTTAAGATCAAGGTTGGTTTTATAAGTGCTTTGGGCGAGGGCTTCTGCGGTGAGTGCAACAGACTGCGTGTGACCTCTGACGGCAAATTAAAGCCGTGCCTTTGTTTTGGCGACTTTATCGACCTTAATGATGCACTCGGTCTTGAGGGGCATAAAAGAGAAGAGGAGCTTATGAAGCTGATCGGAAAAGCCGTAAGATCCAAACCCGAGAAGCACTCATTCAACGACCCCCAAAGCGTGACAGAGATGAGGGGCATGGATTACATCGGAGGATAAGATGGAGATTATAGCAACAGGCAGGATAAAAGCTGTTTGCATAAGTGAGGAAAGAGGGACGGTGAAGACGACCGTGGCCTCAGTTTCTCTTAGGGAGAACTACGGCGTCGAAGGTGACGCGCATGCAGGCGACTGGCACAGACAGGTAAGCCTTCTTGGTGCAGATGCGGTTGCTTCATTCGAGGATGATACAAAAACAAAAGTTGAACCCGGTGCCTTCGGTGAGAATATTCTGGTCGAAGGCTTTGATCCGAGTAAGCTTCCTGCAGGTGCGGAATTAAAAATCGGCGGGGCAGTTCTCGAGATAACGCAGCTTGGAAAAGAGTGCCACACATCCTGCAACATAAAGAAGATGACGGGCAAGTGCATTATGCCTGTGTATGGCGTTTTCGCGCAGGTGAAAGAAGGCGGAAGCATTAAGCCCGGTGATGAGATAACCGCGTATGAGCCCGACCCCCAAAGGCCGTATCAGGCGGCAGTCATTACGGTTTCAGACAAGGGCTCGAATGGTGAGCGTGAGGACAAGTCAGGCCCCCTCGCGAAAAGCATCCTTGAACAATCCGGCTACGAAGTAAGAGAGACGATCATTATCCCTGATGAGAAAGAGATCATAAAAAGAGAGCTGATAAGGCTTGCTGATAAAAGAGGGATGGATGTTATATTCACAAGCGGCGGAACGGGCTTTGCCAGACGCGATGTGACGCCGGAAGCGACGGATGAGGTTTGTCAGAAGAGGGTACCCGGAATACCTGAGGCTTTACGTATGAACTCGATGCAGTTCACAGATCACGCTCTGCTTTCAAGACAGAGTGCGGGGATCAGAGGAAACACACTTATTATCAATCTTCCGGGAAGTCCGAAGGCCGTGAGGGAGGATCTCGAATTTATTCTTCCGAGGATAAGCCACGGTATCAATTTATTGAGAGATACTGATAAAGAGTGTGGGGGGAATTAATGATAAGAAGGGGATTAAGTGCAGTTGTTGCTTTATGTATGTTGATGTCGCTTGCAGGATGTGATAGTAAGCCTGCGGAAACTACTGAAGTTTATGTCTTTGCTGCGGCATCTCTAAGCAGGCCGATGGAACAGCTCGAAGCATCGTTCGAGGCGGCTCATCCCGGGGTCGACATTATTGTCAGCACGGACAGCTCAGGTGTTCTCATGACGCAGATCGAAGAGGGTGCGAGATGTGACATCTTCTTCTCAGCCGGCGCTAAGCAGATGAATCAGTTAACCGATGAAGGGTTTGTCGATTCATCTTCAGTAGTTGAGGTTTTAAGAAACAGTCTTGTTGTTGTAGGTTCGGTGACACTTGGAACAGAAGTAACCGGACTTGATACTCTTTCTAACGGCAATACGATCGCTATTTGTGATGCAACAGTGCCTGCAGGAAGATATACCAGACAGGCTCTTGTTAACAGCGGCTTGATTGAAGAGCCTGAGGGCGGGATCGAGGCGATTACAACAGCTGATCTGATGGAGGCTTTGGGTGTTGAAGTAAGTGAGCAGAGCAATGTAAGCAAGGCTCTCACCGCAGTTGCCGAAGGTTCCTGTGACGCCGGTACATGCTACTGCTCAGATACTTATGGATACGAGGACAGTATCGTCATACTCGAGACTATCCCGCAGGATATATCCGGCAGCATCATTTATCCTGCCGGGCGTGTAACTGATCCGGAAGCAACAGAAGACGAGAATGCTATGGCAGATGAATTCTTCTCATATCTTCAGTCTGATGAAGCCATGGATGTATTCTCCATATACTACTTCGAGTAAAAGATATGATGTATTTGCCGGCGATCGTGACAGACCTTTCCCCTTTGTGGATATCGCTCAAGACAGCGCTTGTGGCGACGGTGCTCTGTTTTATTGCCGGTGTCTTTGCAGCGTGGAAACTATATAACACAAAGTGGAAGGGTATGGAGATAATAGATGCACTCCTTGTCCTTCCGATGGTTTTGCCGCCGACTGTAACAGGATATTTTCTGCTTCTTATATTCAGCAGAAGAAGACCGGTCGGCCAGTTCCTGTTTGAACAGTTCAATATATCAATCGTTCAATCCTGGGCGGGCTGTGTTATTGCATCATTCATGGTTGCGCTGCCGCTTGTCTATCTTAATGCAAAGGCGGCATTCAGACAGGTCGATAAAGAACTGCTTGATATGGGAAGAACGCTCGGCATGAGCGAGTTTAAGATACTCATACACATACTGATCCCGGTTGCATTTGACGGGCTTCTCTCGGGAGTCATCCTCGCGTTCGCAAGAGCACTCGGTGAGTATGGAGCAACTTCAATGCTCGCAGGCAATATCCCGGGAAAGACCTCGACAGTGTCACAGGTAATAGCCCAGGTCATGAGTAATCAGGATTTTTCTACCGTAGGAATATATGTTGTATTGGTGTTCGCGATATCACTGATATCGATAGTCAGCGTTTCCGGCATCAGAAGAAATCATTAAGGAGAAGCACATGGAACTTACGCATTTTGATGAGAACGGTAATGCCAGAATGGTAGATGTAACACCGAAGACGGTTACTTGCCGCCGGGCGGTCGCATCCGGTGTGATCAGGATGAGTTCTGAGACCTATGCGAAGATCCATGACGGCAAGGTGAAAAAAGGTGACCTGTTTGCACTTGCTGAAGTAGCCGGGATAATGGCGGCGAAGAGAACGGACGAGCTGATCCCGCTTTGCCACCCCTTGAGGATCGGAAGCGTGAATGTGCTTTTCGAGAAGGATGAGGAAAACAGTCTTATCAAAGTGATATGCGAGGTAACAGGCGAGGATAAAAGCGGCTTCGAGATGGAGGCGCTTACCGGCGTTTCCGCGGCGCTTCTTACCATCTACGATATGTGTAAGGCTGTTGACAGGACGATGGTGATCTCCGATGTAAGGCTCGATCACAAAAGCGGCGGCAAGAGCGGGGAGTATAACCGTGATAAGTGTTGAAGAATGTATCTCGAGAATAAAAGCAGAACTTAAACCTGTAAAAGACACCGAAGCAGTCGGGCTTGAAGGTCTTGTCGGCCGAGTAAATGCCTGCATGGTATGTGCGCCCGTTAACTTGCCGCCTTTTCCGAAGTCTGCGATGGACGGATTTGCCGTGAAAGCGGAGGATGTGAAAGACACTCCCGTTACACTTAAGGTGTTGGGCACTATGTTCGCAGGTGACGATAAGGATTTTCGTTACGAGGAGGGAAGTGCCGTTAGGATAATGACAGGTGCACGTGTGCCTGACGGTTTTGATGCGGTCGTGCGTCAGGAAGATACAACGCTTCAGGATGGTGAGGTAACTGTCCTTAAGGGTGTTAAGACTCATACCAATTACTGCGGGATTGGCGAGGATGTTAAGCAGGGGCAGGTGATACTGCCGCCCGGGTTAAGGATCAGACCTATCGATGTCTCGGTGCTTGCGGGTGTCGGGATTTGCGAAGTTGAAGTAAGACGGAGGATACGCGCGTCAGTTTTATCAACAGGGTCCGAGCTTCAGGAGCCGGGTGCGCCTTTAATGCCCGGCAGGATATATCAGAACATAACTCAGTACCTGTCCGCGTTGATGAAGGACAAGGGTGTGGATGTTGTCTCGTGCGGCATCTGCGAAGATGAGAAAGATGAGATCATATCAAAGATCCGCGCACTTCTTACTCAGAACGACATAATAATAACGACCGGCGGTGTGTCTGTAGGCCAGAAAGACCTGTTGCCCGAGGTCCTTTCCGATATTGGTGCGAAGGTGTTGTTCCACGGCGCTGACATCAAGCCCGGCACGCCGACGATGGCTGCTGTTCTTGACGGTAAGCTTCTGCTTTGCCTCTCGGGTAATCCATACGCGGCGATAGTTAATTTTGAGATTTATTTTTGGGAAGCTTTCTGCGCTTTGGGCGGAAACTATAAGCCTTATACGACGCTCGCGAGGTTCGTGGGTGAGTACAGCAAGGTTAATTCTGGCAGGCGTTTCCTCCGGGCTTTCTACAAAGATGGTCAGGTTTGGATCAACACCGGTAAGCACATGTCTTCCGTCATATCGAACATGTCAAACAGCAACTGCCTCATCGATCTTGAGGCGGGCAGGACGCTTACGGACGGCGGCATTGTAAACGTAAGGCTGCTGTCGGATGCATCGCCATACTACTGCAGCAACAACAAGGTCTTCACGGGCGGCATCGTTAACGGCGGCAAGAGCACGAGGATGGGTAAGGACAAGTCTTCACTTACAGTTGGCGGTAAGTCTTTCCTCGCGCGAAAAGTATCTGAGCTTGAAACCTATGGCGCAGGAGAAGTCCTTTTGTCAGCGGCAAAGGAAGACGGCAATACTTATACTGTCCGCACGGTAAGGGACGAGTTCGATGACAGGGGTCCGATCGAGGGGATACGCCGTCTGCTTATGGAATCAAAGACCGAGTGGGTATTCGTTTCCGCCGTTGATATTCAGAATGTCAGAAGGGAAGCATTCGACTTTCTTTATTTATATCTGTCAGGTGATGTCGACGCAGTTGTTTACGGTTCTCCCGACGGTAAGGCCGAGCCGCTGTTCGCTTTTTACAGGAAGACTTTGATCCCTGAGATAGAGGATCTTGTAAGTCAGCACGAGTATAAGATAAGAGGCGTGTTCGAGTCGTCGCGCACGAAGTATGTCCCCATGAAGTATGAGATCAGAAATGTTAACGATCCGTCTGACTACAAAAAACTTCTGATTCCGCGCGTGATTTCTGTCTGCGGCGTGAAAAACAGCGGCAAGACAACCCTTATCGAATCACTAATCCCTTTGTTTACAGCTGACGGCTTTAAGGTGGGCGTCATAAAGCATGACGGACATGAGTTTACGATGGACCGCGATGGCACGGATACATCAAGGTTTATCGAAGCGGGTGCATATAAGACAGCCATCTTCTCCGGAACGCGTCATGCCGTTATCGGAGGGAAGACTGATGCGGAGGCTCTGACGGGGCTTTTCGAAGAGGCGGATGTAATTATTGTTGAAGGGCTTAAGGATTCTTCTCTTCCCAAGATTGAAGTGGTAAGGGACGGGATTTCAAGTGAACCCGTGTCTAATGAGCCGTTGCTGATCGCTACAGATATTCCGACATTATGCAAAGAAACGTCGGGTGTTGACCTCAATAATGCCACAGAAATCTACAGAAGATTAACGGAAACAGTATAAAATCTATTGTAAAATTATAAGAGTACAAAAAAACATTGGGGGATCACTTGTATGAAGCAACTTGCCGGCAGAGGCAACATGAACCAGAGAATGGATAAGGTTCTGTACCGATTCAGGTCGAGAATGAGTGCTTATCCGCCCGGAATGTGCCCGCTTGAGATGTACCATTCACTGTTCCACATGTCTATCAATCAGTCTTGTGGTAAATGCGTTCCTTGCAGAGACGGACTTATCGAAGCCGAGAGACTTCTTAGAACGATTATTATCGGCGAAGGTACAAACGACACCCTCGAAGAACTTAAGGAAATGTGCACCATGATCGCTCAGACCGCGGACTGCGCCGTCGGCGTGGTGGCTGCCGAGCTTATTCTCGACAGTATGCGTGAGTTCCCGGATGAGTATGAGAGTCACATCAATAATCATTCCTGTGTTAACAATGTGGTGCAGACAGTTCCTTGTGTCACTCTTTGTCCCGCACATGTTAATGTCCCGGGTTACATCGCTTTGATCAAGGAAGGCAGATACGCTGAGGCAGTTGCCCTCATACGCGACAAGAATCCGTTCCCCACGGCATGCGCCATGGTCTGCGAACACCCCTGTGAGAATAAGTGCAGAAGAAAGATAATAGATGATGCCATCAACATAAGAGGACTCAAGAAGTATGCGGTGGATAATGTCTCCGCAATTGAAGTTCCTGTTCCCGAGAAGAATGTCTCAACGGGAAAGAAGGTTGCTGTCGTAGGCGGCGGCCCGTCAGGCCTTACGGCTGCGTGGTTCCTGGCGTTGATGGGACATAAGGTCACAGTATATGAAGAGCATGAGAAGCTTGGAGGAATGCTGCGCTACGGCATCCCCGAGTACAGACTGCCAAAGGAAAAACTTGATGAGGATATCGAGTCCATCTTGAAGGCGGGAGATATTGAAGTTCACTGCAACACGAAGATCGGCAGGGATATTACTTTCGATGAGATCCGTTCCGGTAACGACGCTGTCTTCTTGGGACTCGGCGCCCAGATCGGTAACCGTATGCCGATAGATAACGTTAACCTCAGAGGTGTCATTCCGGCAGCCGACTTCCTCCAGGAAGTTGCAGGCGGCAAGGATATGGATCTTGAAGGAAAGCGTGTTGTAATCATCGGAGGCGGTAACGTTGCGATGGATGCTGCAAGAACCGCTGTCCGCCTTAAGGCTGAGGCAGTTCACGTTTTCACACGTAAAAGGGACGACATGACCGCGCTTGAGAGCGAGATCATAGCAGCTATGCAGGAAGGTGTTCACTTCAGAACACTTTTAAGCTTCCTTCATATCGAGGAGGACATGGAGGAGAGAGGCCGTGTAAGTGCCGTCTGGCTCCAGCCTGAGATCGTGGGACCTCTTGATGAGTTCGGTCTTGTCACTACGGAGCACTCCGCGAACTATCCTTACAGATTTAAGTGCGACCTTCTTATCCTCGGTGTAGGTCAAAGAAGTGATGTTGCGGTATTCGAGGAGGCAGGTCTTCCTACAGTAAGAAGCCGTCTTATCGATGCGGATGTAACCTGTATGGTTAAGGACACACCGGGTGTGTTCTCGGGCGGCGACTGTGTTACAGGACCTTCAACAGCTATCAATGCCATCGCGGCAGGACAGGTTGCAGCTTATAACATTGACGAGTACCTGGGTTATCACCACAAGGTTGCGTGCGATGTGTCCGCCCCTGCTGCAGAACGCAATCAATGCATTCCCACGGGAAGAGCTGAGATCGAGGAGAAGGATCCGTTCGAGCGCAAGAGCAACTTCGACCATGTTGAACTTCCCATGACTTATGAGGAGGCGTGCCGTGAATCAGGAAGATGCTTGAGGTGCGACTATTACGGCTGCGGCTCTATGGTAGGAGGTTCCGGAACATGATAAACATCACGATAGACGGCAGACCTGTTACTGTCGAAGAGAATACAACTATACTTGACGCAGCGAAAATCATCGGCGTTACCATCCCGACACTTTGCTACTTCAAAGGCATAAACGGTATCGGCTCATGCAGAATGTGCGTGGTCGAGGTTGAAGGTGAGAAAGACCTTCTTGCTGCCTGCAGAAGTGCGGCTAAGGACGGAATGGTGGTCCACACAACGAGCGACCGCATCATAAGATACAGAAAGAGGATGCTCGAGCTGTTGCTGTCAAATCACAATCTCGACTGCATGAGCTGCCCCGGTAACGGAATATGCAAGCTGCAGGCTTTATGCAATGAGTACGAGGTTACAGGAACCAGGTACAAGGGATCACGCTCGATGATCGAGTCGAAGAAGAAACTTCCCGTATATGACGAGAATCCGTTTATAAGTTATGATCCGAGCAAGTGTATTCACTGCCAGACATGTATAAGCGCCTGCAACAAAAGTTCAGTAAACAAGACTTTGCAGAGCGGAAGAAACGGTATGTTCCATGTCGTTAAGGTTCCGTTCGGCGAGAACTGGAAGGAAACAACATGTGAGTCATGCGGTGTCTGCGCATCCGCCTGTCCCACCGGCGCACTCGTATCAAAAAGGACAAGACACTACCGCGAGTGGGAAGTAAGGAAAGTCCTTACGACCTGCCCGCACTGCGCTACAGGCTGTCAGTATTACCTCATAGTAAAAGGTAATAAGATTGTTAATGTTAAGCCCGCTGACGGCCCGTCAAATCACGGCTTGCTCTGTGTAAAGGGAAGATATGGAAGCACCGACTTCGTAGGGTCTGACGACAGACTTACGACTCCTCTTATCAGGGACAGAGCAACAGGAAAGCTCAATGAGGTTTCCTGGCAGGAGGCTATCGAATATACAGCAAAGCGCTTCATGGAGATAAAGAAAGAGCACGGCTCCGAGTCTCTCGCGGGTTTTGCTTGTTCGAGATCTGCAAATGAAGATATCTATATGGTCCAGAAGATGGTAAGAACGTGCTTCGGCACGAATAATACCGATAACTGCGCGCGTGTATGCCATTCGGCTTCCGTTGCAGGTCTTGCGAGGACCTTGGGCTCCGGAGCAATGACGAACCCCATATATGACATTACGCACGATGTTGATGTCATCATGCTCGTGGGATCCAATCCCGAGGAAGCACATCCTGTTGTAGGTATGCAGATAAGACAGGCGGTCGAATCCGGAAAGACAAGACTTATAGTTGTTGACCCGAGAGATATCGGCCTTTCAAAGTATGCTGATATTCACATCAAGCTTCGTCCCGGAACCAATGTTGCTTTCGCGAACGGAATAATGAATGTGATCATCAACGAAGGTCTTACCGATCCCGGATTCATAGAGAAATATACCGAACAGTATGAGGCTCAGGCTGAGCTTGTTAAGGACTACACTCCCGAGAAGGTCGGAGAAATCTGTCATGTTGATCCTGACCTTATCCGTGAGGCGGCACGCATGTATGCTACGGCCAATAAGGCTCCTATCATTTACTGTCTCGGTGTTACCGAGCACTCAACCGGAACCGAGGGCGTTATGTGTATGTCCGATATGGCTTTGCTCGTCGGCAAGCTTGGAAGAAGCGGATGCGGAGTAAATCCTCTGAGAGGACAGAACAATGTACAGGGTGCCTGCGATATGGGCGCTATGCCTACCGATTATCCCGGCTACCAGAAGGTCGATAATCCCGAGGTCCGCGAGAAATTCGAGAAGGCGTGGGGCGTAAAACTTAACCCGAATCCCGGTCTTAAAGCTACTGAGGTTTTCCCGGCAGCTATCGAAGGCAAGATAAAAGGTCTTTATATCTGCGGTGAGGATCCCATCGTAACTGATCCTGACAGCTCTCATATCGACCTTGCTTTGAGAAGTCTCGATTTCCTTGTTGTCCAGGATCTGTTCATGACCAAGACGGCAGAGTATGCGGATGTAATCTTGCCCGCCACAAGTTACGCGGAGAAGGAAGGCACATTCTCGAATACTGAAAGACGTGTCCAGAGAATCAGACATGCTGTTGATGCACCCGGTGATGCGCGTCTTGATACCGATATCATCATCGATCTCATGAATGCCATGGGCTACAAGCAGCCGCACTTAACGAGTGCACAGATCATGGACGAGATTGCATCTGTAACCCCTTCTTTCGCAGGTATTTCCCATGCGCGTCTCGATTCAGGCGAGACACTGCAGTGGCCTTGCACAAGCAAGACTCATCAGGGCACGCCCATAATGCATGCTAACGGACCTGTCAGAGGCAAGGCTTTGTTCTACCCTGCGAAATACGTGCCCTCTACCGAGCTTCCTGATGACGATTATCCTCTCGTTCTTACGACGGGACGAATCCTCTATCACTACAACGCCGGTGCGATGACGATGCGCACGGAAGGCCTTAAGCTTAAGGAAGGCGAAGGCTTCATTGAGATGAACTTTAAAGATGCAGATGCTTTGGGCGTTAAGAACGGTGACAAGGTTAAGGTAACGAGCCGCCGCGGTTCTATCGAAGCAACTGCAAGAGTTGGACGCAAGGTATCGGCAGGTGAGACATGGATGCCTTTCCATTTCCCGGATTCGCCTGTTAACCGTTTGACGATCGCGTCCCTCGATGAATTCGCGAGAATTCCCGAATATAAAGTATGCGCAGTTAAGGTCGAGCCTAAGGGCTGACCTTGACGCGTTAACCGGAGGTTATTATGGCACAGGTATATCCTGTTATTGATTATGAAGATATGCTCGACGATCTTTATGATGATCTTGAGAGCGGCTACATCGATGATACTGACACGGTATTCATAGTAAGGCAGAAGTCCCCCGTTATGTGTGAGGCATATGGCGGTGAGGTGTGCCCTGTCATTGATTACTTCTACGATAAGCCACTTCTTCTCGAGAAGCTTCAGGAACTTACGGTCGAGGATTGCAAGAAACTGTGCTTCACGGCTTTGGAAGTTTTTGAAGAATCCGGGGATGAGTCGCTTAAGGCTGCGGTAAGTCTTATCGTTCAGGATCTTAAAGAATATACGGCCGGCTCCCCCAAGCGTAATGAGCGCAAGTGCAAGGTTGTCTGTGAGAAGGAGACCTGCGCTCCTCTTATGGTTTATTTTGACGATACTGATGCCGGAGATACCGTGGATGCAATAACTGTCAACGACCTTATCGAGGAACTGCAAAAATCTTCAGGATCTTAAAACATTCTCCTTTAAATGTTCGCTGTCTGGCTTTATAATAGAGGGGTTTAATGGCGAAAATTTTTAAAGGAGCGTGACAGCAATGAAAGTTCAGTTTACAGAGACGGCGATTCGTGATGCACAGCAGTCGCTTATCGCTACGCGTATGCCGTTCTCAGACTTTGAAGACATCCTCGAGACGATGGATAATGCAGGGTACCACTCGATTGAGTGTTGGGGAGGAGCCACATTCGATTCCTGCCTGCGTTTCCTTGATGAAGATCCGTGGGAGAGACTTCGCAAGATAAAGGCTATTTGCAAGAAGACACCTTTGCAGATGCTTTTGAGAGGACAGAATATCCTCGGATATAAGCATTATCCCGATGACGTCGTAAGACTCTTCGTAAGAAAGTCCGCCGAGAACGGTATGGATATCTTCAGAATCTTCGATGCTTTGAATGATTTCAGAAATATCGAGGTTGCAGTAGACGAGACTTTGAAGTGCGGCAAGCACGCTCAGGGATGTATCTGCTACACAACATCTCCCGTACATACAGTTGAGAAGTATGCCGAGATGGGTAAGGAACTCGAGAAGATGGGTGTTAACTCCATCTGTATCAAGGATATGGCAGGCATCTGCGGTCCCCAGGAAGCTTATGACCTCGTTAAGGCTTTGAAGGCTTCCGTTAAGGTTCCGGTTTATTTACATACACACCACACAACAGGTCTTGGCCCCATGACATATCTGAAGGCTATCGAGGCAGGTCTCGATGGTATCGACACAGCTATCTCACCTATGGCCGGCGGTACATCACAGCCCGCTACAGAGACTATGAAGTATGCTCTTGAGCAGCTCGGATATGAGACAGATCTTGATTCTGACAAGCTCAAGAAGATTGCTGATCATTTCGCTCCTATCAAAGATAGATTTATTAAAGAAGGCACACTTAATCCCAAGTCGATGGGTATCCGTACAGATATCCTCGAGTATCAGCTGCCGGGCGGTATGTTCTCCAATATGTTGAAGCAGATGACCGACATGAAGGCAGCAGACAAGTTCGAGGCTGCACTTGCTGAGATTCCTAATGTTCGTAAGGATTTGGGTTATCCTCCGCTTGTTACACCTATGTCACAGCTTGTTGGTACTCAGGCAGTTAATAACGTCCTGTTCGGTAAATACAAGCAGATCACAAAGGACACTAAGGCTTACCTGCGTGGTGAGTACGGCCGTGCACCCGGTGAGGTAAATCAGGAGCTTGTTTCCAAGTGCTGGAAGGAAGACGAGATCATCACTTGCAGATTCGCAGATACACTCGAGCCTGCTTTCGAGAAGACTAAGGCTGAGCTTGGTGACAAAGCAAGATCAGATGAGGATGTCCTCTCCTACATTTCCTTCCCTCAGGTAGCGGAGAAGTTCTTCGCAGCCCGTGAAGAGAAGGAGTCCAACACAGTCAACTACACGATCGAGAAGAAGGAGGACTAATGATGGATAACATTATCCGCTTTGCCTCTGATTCCGGTGAGACATTCACGTTCTTAAAGCCCCAGATGGATCCGGGCCAGATGTTCATGAGCGCAGGTATCGTTATGCTCGTAGTATTTGGTGTTCTGTTCCTTATGTATGTTCTTATCTCTCTTGCAGGTAAGGCGATCGCGGGAATATCCGGTTCTTCAAAGAAGTCGGAAGCAGCGGCTCCTGCAGCTGCACCTGTTAAGGCTGAGCCTTCAGTTGAGGACCCCGGCGAGGAGTTCTCTTCCGGTTCATTGAAGCTTAAAGGTTGTGATGAGAAGACGGCTGCCATGATCATGGCTATCGTTTCCGATAACACAGGAATCCCGCTTTCTGAGCTCATTTTTAAGTCGATCAAGCTCGTTGACGAGAATTAAGGAGAGGTAATTTAAGATGATATATAAAGTAACTATTAACGACAAAGTATATGAAGTCGAAGTTGAGAAGGGTAAGGCTAATCTTCTTAGAACGACTGCAGTTGAGGCCGCTCCGGCTCCCGTTGCTGCTGCTCCTGCTGCAGCACCCGCAGCTGCACCTGCCCCCGCTCCGGCTCCTGCCGCAGCTGCCGTTCAGGCCGGCACTACACCTGTAGATGCTCCTATGCCCGGTACTATCCTTGATGTAAAGGTTGCAGTCGGACAGACAGTTAAGGAGGGCGATCTGCTCGTAATCCTCGAAGCTATGAAGATGGAAAACGAGATTTATGCTCCCTGCGCAGGTACAATTGCCCAGGTTCTTACAAGTAAGGGTTCATCAGTTGATACCGGTTCACATCTGTTGACCATTTCATGATCTCGGAGGCGGTACAATGATTGAAGTTTTATTGGATTTATGGAATAACTCGGGCATAGCCCAGTTCTTCGTCGGAGACGGATGGAAGAACGCCATTATGCTTCTTCTTGCGTTCGTTCTCCTGTATCTTGCAATCAGGAAGCAGTTTGAGCCTTTACTTCTTCTTCCTATCGCTTTCGGAATGCTCCTTACCAATCTTCCCTGGCCGGGTGGTGGAATCTTCCATCCCGAGTGGTTCAACGGCGAGATCAACTGGGCTGCGATCGGCGGCGGTTTCATTGATGAGGCGGGCAAGCATATAGAGCCCGGTCTGTTTGACTTCCTTTATATAGGAGTTAAGCTTGATATTTTCCCGTGTCTCATATTTATGGCAGTTGGTGCCATGACAGACTTTGGTCCGCTGATCTCAAGACCTTCAAGCTTCTTTATGGGCGCAGGTGCTCAGTTCGGTATTTCGTTTGCTTTCGTAGCAGCTATTCTTTTGGGCTTCTCACCTGAGGGTGCAGCTTCCATCGGTATCATCGGCGGTGCTGACGGCCCTACTGCTATCTACCTTACAAGTAAGCTTGCACCTGAGCTTCTCGGTGCTATCGCTATCGCAGCATATTCATACATGGCTTTGATCCCGATGATCCAGCCTTTCTTCATGAAACATCTTACGACAAAGAAGATGCGTCAGGTAAAGATGGATCAGACAAGACCTGTATCGAAGCTTGAGAAGGTTTGCTTCCCTGTAATCGTAACTGTAGTTTGTATTCTCATACTTCCTTCAGTTGCACCTTTGCTCGGATGCCTTATGTTGGGTAACATCTTCAAAGAGTCCGGGGTTACAGACAGACTTTCAGATACAGCACAGAATGCTATGTGCAACACAGTAACTATCATGCTCGGTGTTGCAGTCGGAGGTACAGCCGTAGGAACTAACTTCCTTAAGATCGATACACTCCTTATCATCGGTCTGGGACTTGCCGCATTCGCATTTGCAACAATCGGCGGTCTTATCATCGGTATCATCATGTACTTCTTAAGCAAGGGTAAGATCAACCCTCTTATCGGAGCTGCTGGTGTTTCCGCTGTACCTATGGCAGCTCGTGTTGCTTCCAAGGTCGGTCAGGAAGAGAATCCTTCCAACTTCCTTCTCATGCACGCCATGGGACCGAATGTTGCAGGTGTTATCGGATCCGCTATCGCAGCAGGTATCCTTCTTACACTGTTCGGCTGATAAGTTTTACAGCTTAAAGAATAGAGGCGTCCATTTGCGGGCGCCTCTTTTTATGTTTCTTTTATATTCAGATGAACAATGCTTTTATACAGGCATTGTTAGGAACGAATTCTATATCCAGCAATCCGGATATATCGGGATCGGATAGATCGATCCATTCGTTATCTATAAGCACGTAAGATTGCCCCGGTTCACTCGAGGCGATATAAGCAATATAGGAATCATCATAGAAAGCTTCTGTGGACTCGCCTTCTACCGGTGCTTCGGATTCATATCTGACAACTATAGTGAAAGTGTCAACCTGCAAAGGTTCAGGTAATTCGACTGTATGATATCCTCGGCATGTGAATTCTTCGCTTGCCGAGTAAAGAAGCTCTCCGTCATCTAACACACCATCATAAATCTCCATTGTTATCTGCTGGTTGTAATCGGGTGTATATGTTCCGATTGCACCAAGGATTCCTTCTTGCTCGAAGACATTGGCAAGAACTGTCTGACCACCGGTTGTAATGGTGTTGGTACACGATCCGTCGTATGAACAAACATGGGAGTAACCGGTACTGCCCTCATAAGCAACGGGTTCCTCGAATCCTGTCTCATATGACAGCCAGAAATAACCTCCGTCACCCCATCTTTCCGAGAATGAGTTTTGTACAAGCCATGCTCCGTCTTCCTGAGCAGGCGGATCGAAGTATTCTCCTGGGAAGTCATCATCCCATCCGACCACAGTTACCGAGTGGTCGCCTATATCCTCGTGATTATTAAGAGTGGTAAATCCGTATATCTCGTAGTAGTCCGTGCTTCTGTCCAGATAACCTACAGTAAAAGCCCCGCTTGTTCTGAGTGCTTCCTGTATCTGCTCCCGGGATAGTTCGCTGTAATCTGAAGCATCAGTAAGCACGATTCCACACTCGATTCCGTTCGCAAGTCCCGCGATAGTCTGTATAGGTCCGGCACCAACGTTATAAGCAGAATATTGTCTTGGATGGAATCCTTCTCTGTCAGGATCAAGGCGGGCGACAGAACCGTAGGTGGCATCCACTATATCCAGAGGATCTATAGTGATTGTTTCCCCTCGTGTCAGCAAAAGGTTGGACTCGATGGATGTAGCGGCTGAATGTGCCCAGCATGTCCCGTATTGCTGGTCGGTGACCGCAGTTGCGCATCCTTCCTCAATCAGCGAGAATCCGTGCCCTGAGGCGAACGGCTCATATCTGTCCTCCGGCCAGGTCTCTTCGGCGGTTGTTTGCGCTGTTGGTTCAGCAGTAGTTTCAGTCGTTGCTTCAATAGATGTCTCCGTTTCCAGTACTTCAGAATAAGCTGACTCTACTGTTGCCGCACTGCAGGACGCTAACAGGCATGCGGCCATGGCGGCAGCGGATGAACGGATGATACGCGACATGTCTTGGTTCCCTCTTTTCAATGCGTGTGGTCGTCTTTTACAGTACCAAAACGGCAGTTATAAGGTTTTAGTACTGTATTTTCACTATAATTCCATTACTATTTTACTTAAAAATGCGTTTTAGTAATGTAAAAGTGCAGTTTTACAGTACCATTTTGAATAAAATACTTTATTAGTAATGTAAAACAGGTCAAATCACATTACCAAATGGGTGAAATTGATGTTTTAGTACTGTGGCAAAGATATAAGATGGCCTGCGTAAGGCGTAGGCCCTGTAAAATGACTCTTTACAAGAAAAACAAGCGGGTGTAAACTTAATTGCTTTTCGCGAAAAGGGTTAATGCGCCCTTTTTGAGGAAAAATCTTAAGAAAGGAGATGTATTGATGCCGACGTTCAATCAATTGGTAAAGTCGGGAAGACACGACAAGACATACAAGTCAGCTTCCCCGGCTCTGCAGGCTGGAATCAACACGATTCACAACAAGGAGACACAGGTCTTCGCTCCCCAGAAGCGTGGCGTGTGCACAGTTGTTAAGACAACAACACCTAAGAAGCCTAATTCCGCTCTTCGTAAGGTTGCCCGTGTACGTTTAACAAACGGCTACGAGGTTACAGCTTACATTCCCGGAATCGGCCACAATCTGCAGGAGCACTCCGTTGTTCTCATCAGAGGCGGACGTGTA
>JAILNR010000023.1 GCA_024691325.1 Saccharofermentans sp.
ACTCTCTTAGGATCTGTCTCGAGCTCGTCCTTACCGCCGTTGATAGCGTAGAGCAAGCACTTAGCGAGGTTAGCTCTTGCACCGAAGAACTGCATCTCCTTACCTGTCTGTGTAGCAGATACGCAGCAGCAGATGGAGTAGTCATCACCCCATACAGGTCTCATAACATCATCATTCTCGTACTGTACGGAAGATGTTGTGATGGAGATGTGTGCAGCGTACTGTCTGAAGTTCTCAGGAAGTCTCTTGGAGTAAAGAACTGTGAGGTTCGGCTCAGGTGAAGGACCCATGTTCTCCAATGTGTGGAGGAAACGGTAGTCATTCTTTGTTACCTGTGAACGTCCGTCAGAACCCAAACCTGCAACTTCGAGTGTAGCCCATACCGGGTCACCGGAGAACAACTCGTTGTAAGACTGGATACGAGCGAACTTAACCATACGGAGCTTCATAACGAGGTGGTCGATGAGCTCCTGAGCCTCGGACTCTGTGAGAGTTCCCTTCTCGAGATCTCTCTGGATATATATATCAAGGAAAGTAGAAACACGACCAACGGACATAGCAGCACCATTCTGTGTCTTGATTGCTGCAAGGTATCCGAAGTAGAGCCACTGAACAGCCTCTCTTGCATTCTGTGCAGGCTTGGAGATGTCGAAGCCGTAAGCTGCAGCCATTTCCTTCATCTGCATCAATGCCTTGATCTGCTTGCCGAGCTCTTCTCTCTGACGGATAACATCATCGAGCATATTGCCGTCACCGCAGTTAGCGAGATCCTTCTTCTTGGAAGCGATGATGAAGTCGATACCGTAAAGAGCAACTCTTCTGTAGTCACCTACGATTCTTCCACGACCATATGTGTCAGGAAGACCTGTAAGGATGTGTGAGTGACGTGCTGCCTTGATCTCAGGTGTGTAAACTGAGAAAACAGCATCGGAGTGTGTTGTGTGATATTCAGTGAAGATCTTGTGGAGCTCAGCTGAAGGCTCATAGCCGTACATCTGGCATGACTGCTCAGCCATCTTGATACCACCGAAGGGCATGAATGCTCTCTTCAAAGGCTTGTCTGTCTGAAGACCTACAATCTTCTCAAGATCCTTCATGGAATCATCCATGTAAGCTGCGCCGTAAGCGAGGATATCGGAAACAACTTCTGTCTCCATATCGAGTACGCCGCCCTTAGCTCTCTCTTCCTTCTGTAATTCCTTGAGCTTGCCCCAGAGCTTATCAGTAGCTTCTGTAGGACCTGCAAGGAATGATTCGTCACCTTCATACGGAGTGTAGTTATTCTGGATGAAGTCTCTTACATTGACCTCTTCCTTCCACAATCTTCCGGAAAAACCTTCCCACTGGTCAAAATTTTTCATGGTTACTATTTCCTTTCTGATTTAATAAGACTTTTAACGTACAGTTAATATAGCAAAATGAAAATCATTTTACAAGCCTAATTTATAATCATTCTAAAAAACAACGATAAAAATTTACACTTTTTGATGTAGGTGAAAAATGGATAAAAAACCTTTTCGAAAAGGGTAAGAAGCGGGGTGGTATCAGCCTGTTATTCCGGGTTCCTGCGGCTGTGTTTCCTCAACGGGAGCCGTATGGATAGGGCAGACACTGTCCTCACGCGGCGTCAGGTATGAGCCCGCAACAAAGAAATCCGTTGTGGTAGACTGGGCCTCGCGGCAGTAGTCAGTAGCATAGTAACCTGATGCGCACACTTCCATCTCGACTATGGTGTCGGGGCGGTTGAAGCTTGCAGCAGGAAGATCCTGATGGATCTTGTTCATGACATAATACCAGATCCTGTTCGCATTCGGCTTATCGATACGCGGGATCAAAGTCTGTCTCAAGCGGTTGTCGTAGCCATACCAGACCGCACCGCAGTAGTAAGGCGTGTAGCCGCAGAACCACTTATCGAGGTTCGCGTCTGTCGTACCTGTCTTACCTGCCGTCTCGATGGTCTCACCGTTTGCATTCGTGATAACAGATACAGCACCCGTTGCGGTACCGTTCGTAATAACGTCCTCAAGCATGCTGCTCATGAGGAAAGCTGTCTCCGCGGAGTAAACGCGGTGGCTCTCAGGTGTGCAGGTGAGAACGACATTATCATTACTGTCCAATACCTGTGTATAAGCATAAGGCTCGGTATATGTTCCGCCTGAAGCGAGCGTGTTAAACGCGCCGCACATCTGCAGGGGCGTGATACCCGTCGTGAACGAACCCAATGCCTGAGCGGGATATGCACCCTCGGCCGTCATGTCGATACCCTGCTGCTGCAGGAACCAAAGTGCGGTATCACCTCCGACGTCATACCAGACGCGCACCGCTATCGTGTTCTTAGAAAGCGCGACGGCACGCCTTATAGTCATGGCGCCGCTGTAAGTACGGTCGGCATTCAAAGGCCATGCGGCAGCCGGATTATTAGGATCAAGATGACACTCCTCATCGACATAAATCATCGACGGAACAATAAGTCCAAGCTCGAGAGCCGGAGCATAATCTATTATCGGTTTTATGGATGAACCCGTGGAACGGTACGCCTGCGTCGCCCTGTTAAGGACCATGTTACCCGGCTTGCGCCCATAGCCTCCCTGCATGCCCGCGATCGCGCCCGTCTGGACATTGATTACTACCATGCCCGCCTGTGGTTTCTCCGGCAGATCGACAAGCAGCGTCGGATCTTGCTGGAACAGGTCACGCGTCATAAAGGCCTCGTCGAGCACAGACTGTACGTTAGGCTCAAGCGTTGTGTATATCTGATAACCGCGGTTGTAAACGATAGTGGTCGCGAGGTCGACAGAGATTCCTCTTGCCTCGGCTACATCGTTTATAACCTCCGAGATAGCATACTCTGCAAAATAAGAATTAATATCATTAGAATTCTCAGTCTCACCCGTCCTGAACAGAAGCTCGGTGTTAAGGGCAGCCTGATACTCTTCCTCAGTTATATGACCTAATTCATACATCTTCGAAAGAACGATACGCATACGTCTTAATGCATTACGTCTTCCGGACTCTCTTAAAGGATTGTAATAAGAAGGGCTCTTGGGAAGTCCCGCGAGGAAAGCGCACTCTGCAAGATTTAACTCGGAAGCATTCTTGCCGAAGTAGTTCTGTGCCGCAGCCTGTACACCGACATAGTTGTTGCCCATAGGTGCAAGGTTAAGGTAAAGCTCCATGATCTCGTCCTTGGACAACTCCTGCTCGAGGTTCATCGCTGCGAACCACTCCTGGATCTTACGCGATGTCGAGTGCTGGTCATTACCCGAGATAAGCTTAACTGTCTGCTGTGTGATAGTCGATCCGCCGTATGTTGCGGTACCGCCGTTACCAAGCGCGGAGAGCACCGCACTTCCGATTCTTCTGATGTCGATGCCCGAGTGCTCATAAAATCTCTCGTCCTCGATACTGATTACAGCTTCCTCGAGATATGTATTGCGCACTTCGCTTATGGGCACGTAGATCCTGTCGACATTCTCGTTACCCGTGAGCTTCGCGATAACGTTGCCCTCACTGTCGTAAACAAAAGAAGTCTGTATCTCGTCCGTCTGCGTGATATCCGCTATAGAAAGAGGCTTCGTCATGGACACGTAGCCCAAAAGCATTCCTGCACCAAACCCTCCGAAAAGAAATCCGACGCAAAGTGCGGCTACAGTACAGAACTTGAAAAGCTCGCTTGCGAAGGAGATGATCTCGTGCTTAAGGCTTCTGTTAAAGCCGGAGATAGTAGGCTTACCTTTAAGGATCCTTCTTAATTCGTCTGCAAGAGCACTGTTCTCAGGGGCAACGGGCGCACTGTTCCTGACCTGCCCTCTGTGAGCATGTCCGTTCCCGGAACTGTTGTAGCTGTTCGGATCGTAACCGGAATTATTGTAGTAGTTGCCCTGTCCGGACCCTCTCATCAGATACTCCTTCTTCTTAATTCCATATTATTCTACCATTTTATTATTACAATCATATATTTTACCTTATATGCAGGGGCGCGCCTTCCATGTTACAATTGCCCTATGTCTTTAAAAGAAAGAGTAACTATTACCGCCCTTACCAACGAAGGCTACGGCGTCGGAGACCTTAAGTCAGGAAAGAAGGTCTTCGTCCCTGCCGTGTTGCCGGGCGAGGTCTGTGATATCGAGATAGTTTCCGAAGGATCAAGCTTCGACGAGGGTGTCTGCACCGAACTAATAACAGCTTCTCCAGACAGGATCTTAAGCTACGGCAACTTCGTTCCCGGCGCGGATCTTGCGCACCTGTCCTACGAGTCAGGCCTTAATTATAAGGAAGATAAAGTGCGTAACTGCCTTATGCGTATAGGGCACATTCCGGAAGAAACCGTGAACGGCGTCATGAAGACGATCGTCGCTTGTGACGAACCTCTTAACTACAGAAACCACATGCAGTACCGCCTAGTCGGAGGCAAGCTTTGCCTCATTAATAACATCACAAAAATGGCGGAGACTCCCGGCAACGCAATACTCGAGTACGAGATCTTCACGAAGATACGTGAGGCTATCGAGACGGTTTTCTTAAGTAATCCCGCGAACCTTTTCGAAGAGGTAGTAATGAGAGGTTCCGTAAGGACCCGTGACATACTTATCGAGTTTGTGTCGGGACTTAACTCATCGCACAGAACTATCTTTGACAACGTCATAAGATATGCGGACGCAACGAAGCTTTTCTATAACATCGCAACGGCGTGCGCGTCGGCAGGGTTCCGCCTTTCAGGAGCCACGCTGCGCATGAGCACGACGGATGAGGACAAGCGTACAAGGAGCGGAGCCCGCGTGCTTCTTTACGGTAACGACTACTACGAAGAGATCCTGCTGTCGCATAAATTCAGGATACATGCAGGTGCCTTCTTCCAGGTTAATATCCCGCAGGCAGAACTTCTGTATCTTGCCGCACACGAGTTTACCAAGGATGCGGCTTCTATCCTCGACCTGTACTGCGGAACCGGATCTATCGGCCTATCGATACTTCGTCCGGGACAAAAACTTACGGGTATCGAGACAGTCCCTGAAGCTGTGCGCGCCGCGAAGGAGAACGCTCTTTTGAACGGCATCTCGAATGCGACATTTATGGTAAAGGCTTCAGAGAAGACGGATATGTCTTTGCTTAATCTTCCCGAGCCCATGGCTGTCATCGTCGATCCGCCGCGCAAGGGCCTGGCACCGGTGCTCGTCCGCAAGCTTATCGAGCAGCAGCCTTACAAGATCTGTTATATCTCATGCGATCCCGCTACTTTGGCACGCGACCTTCAGCTTCTCCTCGAGTCAGGTGTGTATAAGCTCGTCTCGGTCCGCCCTTATGACATGTTCCCCTGGACACATCATATAGAGACCATAAGTCTTCTAACGAAGGTATCAGACTGACTGTTGTGATAGTGGCAGCACAACTGAGAATAAGATTTCCGACGCACTTTGTTTGCTCGCCGCAATGCTGCCGCCATGAGCCTCAACAGTAGCCTTAGCGGTTGCAAGTCCAATCCCGAACCCGCCCTTATCAGAGTTCCTGGAAGGGTCCGCTCTGTAGAACCTGTCGAAAAGCCTGTCCATCTGCTCTTCATCAAGCGGCTCCACGGTATTGTTGCTGACCGTGATTACCGCAGTTCCGTCTTTATTACCGCAGGTCACGTTTATCTTCCCGTGCCCGGGACTATACTTGACCGCGTTGTCGATAAGTATGGATACGAGCTCCCTCAAAGCATCCGCATCGCCTTCCGTGTATACGTTTCCAACGGCGTCACAAACGAGCGTCTTATCGTCCGCTGCCGCCACCGCTCTGAACGAGAGCACCTGCTCCGTGACAATCTGCGTGAGGTTAACATGCATAAGCTTTAAGTTATCCGTGCCCTCCTCCATTCTCGTAAGTCTTATAAGATTATTCGTGAGCGCCGTGAGTCTTTGTATCTGCGTCTTGATGTCGTTGACCCACTCGTTGCCGTCGCCAATCTCGGCCAGCAAAACATCGGCGTCCGCATTTATTATCGCGAGAGGTGTCTTAATCTCATGTCCCGCGTCAGTGATAAATCTTTTCTGCTTCTCGTAGCTTTCCGCCACGGGTTTCACCGCCCTGCCGGACACTGTCACGGCCGCAATACTCACGAGTGCGAGGCAGACAAGGGATAACAGTATGCTCGATGTAAGAAAATTCCTGAAATTCTGAAGTCCCATCCTGCAGTCCACGAGCACCACCGAAGTACTGCCGTCCATAGTCCTGCGGCTGAATCTGAGATCTCCGATGAATCCCCGGTCACGGCTTCCTTTCAGGACTTCCTCGGCGTACTCCTCCATATTCTCGGCAGCATACATACTGTTCCAGGATGTGAACGATTCCGTGAGATTTCCGTCATTATCGTAGACCGCGGAGAAAACATCGGCCCGGGGCCGTGGCATCTGCGGCATGTCGGCGGGCCGCGTATACATACTGAGTTCGCGGTCGCTGTCAGACACCACGCGGTGGTAATTGACAATGTTGATGGTTCCTATGAGGACAACCAGTATCAGCAATGCAGATAGTATCACTGTCAGAGCAAATCTGAATCGTAGTTTTCTGATCACCTTTCCGCACCGTCCTGTTCCAGAGTATAGCCTGCATTACGTACGGCCTTTATCTTCACGTCAGCGCCTACTTTCGCAAGCTTACGGCGAAGATAGGACAGGTTTGTCCAAACTATGTTGATATCGCCGTCGAAGTCCAGGCCCCAAATCTTGTCGAAGAGCTTCTCGGATGATACGAGTACCCCGGGATTCAAAAGCAGATACTCCATAAGCTGGAACTCCTTCGCAGGGAGGCGGATATTGCCTTCGGGGCCTTTAAGTTCAAAGCTTGCGCGGTCGAGAGTGATGTTGCCGTATCTTAATGTATTGTCAGCAGATGAAGCCGCAGTTCTTGTAAGCGCTCTTATTCTTGCGAGAAGCTCACGGCTCTCGAAAGGCTTGGTAAGGTAATCGTTAGCACCCAGGTCGAGCCCTTCAACTTTATCGTCGATCTGCGACTTTGCAGTGAGCATCATAACAGGAATGGTGATGCCTTTATCTCTTACGTGACGGACTACCTCAAAGCCGTCCATCTTCGGCATCATAACATCCAGGATAACAAGATCATAGTCACCGGCCAGGATATAAGAGAGCGCCTCCTCACCGTCAAAGACCGCGTCGACCGAGTAGTTATTCTTAGTAAGAATAACCGTCAGGGCTTTGGACATAGACATCTCGTCTTCAGCAAGGAGGATGCGCATATGTAACCTGCTTTCAGTGTTATGTGTTTATTATCTCACATTTCTTCAGGAAATTCGGGTGGCCGCTCGCCGTCAGGACGTCCCGGGCGTTCGCCATCCGGAGGCATCATCCCACCGGGGAACTGATTCATGAGCTCAGTCGTCTCTTCTCCGTTGATTATCAGAGTGCCTCCGTTCATAACCGCATTTCCGTCGTAGTCTATCGCGGACTGAGCGTTGATTGAAATGGTGCCGCCATTAATGGTGATGTCACCGTTGGAATCAAGGCCGTCTGTATCACCGTCGGCCATCGTGATATTTATGGTGCCGCCGTTAACTTCAAGGTAAGGCGTGAATTCATCCGTCTTGTCAGAAGCATTGATGCCGTCATCGGTGGCGTTTATAGTAATATCGCCGCCATTAATGATAACTCCGGTCGCCTCAAGTCCTTCATCGGTCTCGATCATAAACACACCTGAGTTGACCGTTAATGTCCTGTTGGCGCGCACACCCTTGCCCGCTGTTGCAGTAAGATTCAAAGTGCCGTCTCCGCCGATTATTATGTCGCCCGGCGAGTAGATCAGCGCATCAGGATCATCATCATTTTCTTCGGCGAATCCGCCGTTGTTGATAAGAGAGTTCTCACCTTCAAGAGTGATCTGTACGAGCCCTTCGGTCCTGATCCATATTGCTGCAGAAGAATCATTCTCTATGGTCACACCATCAAGAATAAGCGACACATCTTCTTCGGTATCGATAATAATCTGTCCGTCCGAGGTTTGACCGGTGATCTCGTAGGTTCCGCCCGTATCAATAGTAACTGTTCCTAATTCATCGGTTAATTCGATGGTCTCATCCGAAGACACATCCTGCGGCTGCGCGTTTTCGCCGGACTCCTCACAGCCCATGGCGCTGACTGCGAGTGATGCTGCAAGTATCAGCGCTATTATTTTATGTTTTGCTCTATAGTCTTTCATTGAGGTATCCCCCTTCTGTTAGATTAAGGTCATTATGTAACTCACACCTTAAATCAACCTTAAACACCGGGTTCAAATATACAAAACCTCATTCTTGCCGAAAATCTTTTCCCGTTGCCTGTTAACATAGTTTTGGATAAAACTAACGAGAAGGATCCTATGATTGAGATATCTTTTTTGGCAGGGGCGTTGATACTTACGGCCATATGGATTGTCGTGCGTATCTTGATCTCTTATAAAAAAGGAAAAGTCGACCGCAACCGCGAGATCGTACTTCTGTTTATGTACTTCAGTCTCGTGCCGCTTGTAAATTTCTTCACTCTTGATACGCAGAATATTTTCTATATAAGAATACTTAATCATATAGCTTTTTATATCCCTATGGGATTTATATTCCCTCTTATTCATAAGAAGCTTGCAAGCTTCCCTAAGGTAGTTGCAACAGGCGCTGCCATATCGATCGTTATCGAGATATTGCAGATCTTCATTGCAGGACGATACAGCAACATAAATGACGTTGCTTTAAGCATGGCCGGATGCTCCGTAGGTTACTGCCTCTATGCCCTCCTTCAGAAGGCAAGAGCCGCAAGATACCGTAAGCTTACAGGTAAGTACGTAAGAAACACCGTTAGAAACTATAACCTCAAACCGGATAATCAAGTATAATAGCCGTAAGGTTATTTGCGGGAAGGCGAAGAATACTTCGCTTATTTTAAAGATTATCGTTATATTATCTGCCATTACAGGCACTGTATTAAGCGCACACTCAGTATCGGGATTCATGAGCGGAAGAACTGTATTTATGTATTTCACGATACAGTCGAATATCGCACTCGCTCTGGTGTCGCTTATAGGCGGCATTTTAATTGTAAGAAACAAGGCTCCGGGCAATGCATGGTTCGTGATCAGACTTGTTGCTGCTGTTTCCATAACACTTACCGGTGTCGTATTCTGTCTGATACTTGCACCAATACTTAAACGGGATGCCTGGTCGGTGGCAAACATCCTGACTCACGTTGTCGTTCCTTTGGCAGCGGTAATCGATTACTATGCCACTTGCGTATATGGAAACATCCGTAAAAGACATGTCTTCTATGTGCTTATCCCGCCTCTTCTTTATGCTGTTTATGCAGGCATCGGTTATGTGAATAACTGGTCATTTGCAAGAGGTCTTAATTACCCCTATTTCTTCTTAAACTGGGGAAGTCCCGCAGGCGCATTCGGATTTACAAAGGATCTTCCCTACTTAGGATGCGTATGGTGGATACTCATTCTGTTTATCTTACTGGTTCTCGCCGGCCTCTTTTACATCGTTACCCTTAACAAAATCAAGGCAAAAAGACCAAAAAATGTGGCAATGAAAAATCCCTGCCGGAGCAGGGATTCTCATAGGGTGGGTTATTATGAAAGTATGTCAATTGGCTATATCAAATGTCTTGCAGACTTCTTCATGTCACTTTCTTCGATTTGTCATTTTTAATCCGAAGCAATTATCCATCATCTGTCGTTCTTAAATGCGGTTAAAATTGGTGATATTTGTGGAAAAATTAAGGCAGATATATATAATCTATTTGTTATGACACTACGTGAGCTTCAAATCGGAAACAGGGCAATAATAACTTCCGTCGGCGGTGACGGTGCTTTAAGACAGCACTTTCTTGATATGGGCGTGCTCCCCGGAGCCTTAGTTCAGATCACCAAATACGCACCCATGGGAGATCCTGTCGAGATACTTATACACGGGTACAAACTGACACTAAGACTGTCGGAAGCCGAGAAGATAGAAGTTGAACCGGCACCTGATGAAGACCCGTCTGAAGCCCCCTCGTCGAAAAGCAAAAACACACCTCACCCGGGCCTGGGTGAAGGCGGTAAATTCCACCCTAAGGGAAGCGGTGACCCGCTGCCTTCAGGAACAAAGATAACCTTCGCACTCGTAGGCAACCAGAACAGCGGCAAGACAACTCTGTTCAACCAGCTTACGGGTTCAAACCAGCATGTCGGTAACTTCCCGGGCGTAACGGTTGACCGCAAGGACGGCCAGATCAAAGGACACCCCGAGACTTCGGTTACGGACCTTCCGGGTATATATTCGATGTCCCCGTACAGCAGTGAGGAGATCGTCTCAAGAAACTTCGTATTAAACGATAAGCCGCGCGGCATAATCAACATCGTCGATGCTACAAACATAGAGCGTAACCTGTATCTTACGATGCAGCTTCTCGAGATGGATACGCCGATGGTAGTTGCCCTTAACATGATGGATGAAGTAAGTGCCAACGGCGGTACTGTCGATATCAATGAGATGGAGTCGATGTTAGGTGTTCCGGTCGTCCCGATCTCCGCTTCCAGGAATAAGGGTGTTGACGAGCTTATCGACCACGCTGTTCACGTCGCTTCCTTCCAGGAGCGCCCCTTAAGACAGGACTTCTGTGACGAGACAGATAACGGCGGTGCCGTGCACAGATGTTTGCACGCGATAAGCCTTTTCGTAGAGGATCATGCGAAGACTGCAGGTCTTCCCGTGAGATTCGCGGCGAGCAAACTTATCGAGGGAGACGAACTTGTTAAGGAGCAGTTAGCTCTCGATGCGAATGAGATGGAGACCATCGAGCACATCGTGCTGCAGATGGAAAAGGAGCGCGGTCTCGACAGAAGTGCGGCCATCGCTGAGATGAGATACTCGTTCATACACAAGGTCTGCGCGGCAACAGTAACGAAACCCGCCGAGAGCCGCGAGCGCGCAAGAAGCGAGAAGATAGACAGGATCCTTACGGGTAAATTCACTGCTATCCCCATATTCATACTCATAATGGGACTTGTGTTCTGGCTGACGTTTAATGTGATAGGAGCAGGCCTTCAGACTCTGCTTGAGAAGCTGATCGATCTTCTCACGGGAGCTCTTGATGTGGCGCTTACGAACGCTGATGTAAATGTTATCCTGCACGACCTTATAATAAAGGGGATCTGTCAGGGCGTCGGAAGTGTCCTGTCATTCCTGCCTATAATCGTCACGCTTTTCTTCTTCCTCTCGATCCTCGAGGACAGCGGCTACATTGCACGTGTCGCTTTCTTTATGGATAAGTTATTAAGAAAGTTAGGTCTGTCGGGACGAAGCATAGTTCCTATGCTCATAGGCTTCGGATGCACGGTACCCGCAGTCATGTCCACAAGAACACTGCCGAGTGAACGCGACAGGAAGATGACTATCCTTCTTACCCCGTTCATGAGCTGTACCGCCAAGCTTCCCATCTACGCATTCTTTGTAGATGCTTTCTTCCCGAAGTATAAAGCGCTCATCATGATCGGTCTTTATGTACTCGGTATTGTTACTGCAATAATAGTCGCGGCAGTATTCAAGGGTACTTTGTTCAAGGGCGAGGCGGCTCCGTTTGTCATGGAGCTTCCTGTTTACCGTATGCCCGGTGCCAAGAACGTTGCACTTTTGTTGTGGGATAAGGCCAAAGACTTCCTGCAGCGCGCATTCTCGATTATCCTGATCGCGACCATCGTAGTCTGGGCGCTCCAGAGCTTTGATCTTCAGTTTAATCTCGTTGCCGATTCCAAAGATTCAATCCTCGCATTTATCTCGGGCGGACTTGTTCCTTTGCTCCGTCCCATAGGACTCGGTGACTGGCGTATCGCAACTTCACTCATAAGCGGTTTCATGGCTAAGGAGAGCGTCGTATCCACGCTCGGCGTTCTGTTCGAGGGAGAACAGATTACGAGTGTGCTTTCATCTGCGACCGCCGCTTCACTTCTTGTGTTCTCATTGATCTACACTCCCTGCGTTGCCGCGATCGCTTCGGTAAAGCGTGAGCTCGGAGGCAAATGGGCGGTAACTGTCGTTATCTGGCAGTGCGTTCTTGCATGGATTGCAGCACTTATTACAAGGCTCATCTTAATGCTCTTTTAATGCTATAATTGGCTTTATGAGCGAGAATCGTGAATTCAAGATCAAAGGCCGCCTGTTCAACGAGAAGAATATGTTCGCAAGGATAGAAAGAACGGCCGCGAATGAAGGGCTCGAGCAGACCTCAAGGGCTATTATCTACATGCGCGATCGCCACGAGGGACAGTTCAGAAGGAAAAATCCCCTGTCGGATGTTGAGGTTCCCTATATAAATCATCCGCTCATGATGGCATGTCACGCGACAGCTTTGGGTATTCACGATGATATAATGCTGACATCCATCCTTATCCACGATGTGGTTGAAGATACGGGTGTGACCTTAGATGATCTTCCTTTCAGCGACGAAGTAAAGCAGATAGTTTCTCTTCTTACCTTTACCGTACCGGAGGGCGTCGATAAAGAAACCGCGCGCACAGCCTACTACGAGCGTATAAGTCATAACCCGAAGGCGACTATAATCAAGCTTATAGACCGCTGCAACAATGTATCAACGATGGCGGGAAACTTCACCAAAGAACGTCTCGTCAAGTATGTCAAAGAGACGGAAAAGCATGTAATGCCGCTGTTTGACATCGTTAAGCGCGATTATCCCGAATACCGTGATACCGCCTTCATTCTCAAGTATCACATATCGAGCGTCCTTGAAGCCGTGAAAAACCTCATTATCTGATATAATTACTATATGGCAGAATCCAACAACATCGGTAAACCTATACTCTGGATCGTAGTTCCCTGTTATAACGAGGAAGCGGTCCTGCCTGTTACTGCGCCGCTTTTCGAGGCGGAGGTAAAAGAGCTTGTGGCCGCAGGCAAGGTGTCAGACAAGAGCCGCGTGTTGTTTGTTAACGACGGATCCAAGGACAAGACGTGGGAGATCATCGAAGGTCTTGCCAGGGAGAATCCGGTTTTTATCGGTATCAGCCAGAGCCGTAACCGCGGACATCAGAACGCAGTTCTCGCAGGTCTTATGGAAGCACGCGAGGTGTGTGATGTGACGATCTCCATCGACTGCGACGGTCAGGATGACATCAGTGCGATGGGTAAGATGATCGACGAGTACTTAAACGGTGCCGAGGTCGTTTACGGTGTGCGTAATAAGAGAGATACGGATACATTCTTTAAGCGCTTTACGGCGCAGACTTTCTATAAGCTTCTTAACTCGATGGGTGCGGAGGTCGTTTATGACCACGCGGACTACCGTCTTATAAGTTCACGTGTGCTCGAGGAGCTGACGGGATACGAGGAGGTAAATATCTTCCTAAGAGGTCTTATTCCACTCGTCGGATTTAAGAGCGCGACCGTCGCTTACGAGCGTAAAGAGAGGATGGCAGGCTACAGCCACTATCCTTTGAAGAACATGATCAACCTGGCGCTTAACGGCATCACGAGCATGTCTGTTAAGCCGATATCCATAATCATGAGCATCGGCTTCATCACCTGTATCCTCGGATTCATCGGGATCATCTGGGCTATTATCGGTGCGGTGGTCGGCAACACCATCGCAGGCTGGGCATCAACTATCTGCCTTATCCTTTTTATCGGCGGTGTACAGCTTCTTTCTTTGGGAGTTATCGGTGAATACGTCGGTAAGACCTACCTCGAGAGCAAGCACCGTCCGCGCTATATCATCAGCAACAAGACCTGGGAGCCCTACGAGCGCAAGTATAAAGGCTGATCACTCCTTGCGGGCAAGTTCCGCGATGTAAGGAAGATTACGGCCGACTTCTTTCCTGTCGAGTCCATACCCCAAAAGCCACGAGTCTGAGATCTCGAATCCGTAGTACTTTACGGGGATCGTCATAAGAAGACGGTCGGGGTTTAAAAGCATCGTCGCAAGTGTTATATCCGCAGGCTTCTTCGACTCAAGATTCTGTATAAGATATGCGGTCGTAAGTCCGGTTCTTATTACGTCCTCCACAACGAGAACATGCTTGCCCGAGATATCGATATCAATATCCTTGGTTATCTTAACGACACCTGTCTTTGATGTAGTATCCGGAATGTTGCCGAATCCTATCATGTCTATCTTAATCGGAAGGTCGATGGCCCGCGTAAGGTCTGAGAAGAAATAAAGCGAGCCTTTGATGACACCTATTACGATGAGTTCCTCACCCCTGAAGTCCTCCGTGATCTTCGCGCCAAGCTCTTTAACACGGGAAGCTATCGCCTGCTCATCATAGACTATTCTTTTTATCTCGGTAGAACCGTCAAGTATCATCGACATGGTTTATCCTCCGAACATCTTCAAACGTTCAACCAGTTCCTGGAAATCCTTCTTGTAAACTATGCGCACATTGGTGCCCGGGTAAAGCTCCATGACCTTGCGGGCCTTCCTGTTCTTCTTCGTAACATACTTCTGCTCCATCGTCGTAAGCTCGAGATAAAGATCGAACTTCGGAAGATAGAAATCGGGCGAGAATGCCATCTTGATATTGCCTTCCTCATCCCACTCGATCGGGAAAGTCTTCGGCTCATACATCCACTCGATTCCGTACATATCAAGGATCTTCGCGAACTCCGCCTCAGTATCGTTCTTGAACACGGGTGTGCTCGTCTGGTGATCGAAGGAGTCGTTCTGCTGCGTCTCCTCCGAGATCTTGAGACGCGCCCCCTTCTTCCCGATAAGCGCGAGAACTGCCGCAGCACATTCTTCGACCGATAGAAAATCCGTATTAAAAGTAATATCGTAGAGCTTATTCTCAGCAAGATCCTCACCGAAAACGATGCTTACGAATCTCTTATGCTTCCTGTCGCCTATGCCGATCGTGGACTCGGCTTCATCGAGTGAGACATTATATCTTTTTGCAATGCGTTTCTTCCTGGTCTCGATCCCCGCATGAACACGGATATTGATAGTATCTTCCCTGTCCTGCAGCATCGCACAGCCTCCGAGTCCGAGCACGATGAGATTATCGGATTCGTCCGCCATCTTCTTTATCTTTTGTGTGAGAACATCCTTATAAGTAAGGCCTCCCTCGCCGGGAACTTCCGAGAGGAAGAATTTGGCACTGTCGGACAGTTTCTCCGAGACATCATCATCAGACTCCGAGAAGAAGTTCTCCATCGCATAAGCGCGTGTTATCAACATGCACTGAAGCTTGCCTGCGAGATACTCTGCGAGTTCGTCTCCGAGGCTTCCGTTCTGTCTTGAGATCGTGATGACTGCCATGTATCTATTTTATCATTTTCGCGCGTGCCTCTTTTGAAGTTTTTATAAATAAAAAGAGCAAAATGGCGATGCTTATCCACTGTGAGGTCGAGAACGGGCCCCAGATGCCTCTGACCTCGTCCGCGCGGTAGAACTCGAGTATGAATCTGAATACGGCGTAGAGGGCGCAGTAGATGGACAGAAGCTTCACTCTAAGCGCAGGCGCCAGCCTTACTATAAGCATCAGGACCGCAACCATAACAAACTCGAAGAAAGCCTCATAAAGCTGCACGGGGACAAGAGGAACACCTGCGGGGGCCGCGCCGCCCTCGGGGTAGATCACGGCAAAATGCGAGGTCGTGCGTGCGCCGTAGCAGCAGCCCGTCAGGATACATCCGATCCTGCCGAATCCCGCCATGACCGCGATTCCCGGCACGAGCGCGGGATAGTAATCTCTCAGATTATATTTAAGAAAACGGGCCGCGATATATGCTCCAGCGATGGCACCAAGAAGGCCTCCGTAGAACACCATGCCGCCCATTATGTGAGCCCTGAAAGACAGAAGCAGACCGTGCTCCTTCACATCACTTATGATCCTCCCCGCTGAGAGGATAAGGTACAGTACTTTCGCCCCGACACCACAGCCAAGCAGACCTCCGGTATAGATGTAGACAGCATTCTCACCGTCGATCTTCCACCGGCGCGCGTAAAAGAATACAAAAAGCAGGCCGCAGATCATTCCTGCGGCCGCCATTAATCCATAAGTAGGTATCGAATGTCCGAAGATATCGATATTGGGATACATTATTATCAACTACATGCGATACAAGCAATGCATCCGATTGTTCCTGCAACAGAAAGAGCGATAGAGATGATAGAGATGATGAACGCTGCTGTTCTCATTCCACCATTAAAGCCCTTGCTCTTTGCAACGATAGCAAGAATAAGACCTGCTACCGCAAGACCGATTCCAAGGAAAGGAACCCAAAGCAATACTGCACCTGCGATAGCGAGGATCATACCGACCAAAGCGGGTGTATATCCATCCGGCTTAGGTGCTGCAGATGCTGTGGAACCTGCAGAGTAGTTATTTGTCTGAGGTCTCATCGGTGCAGGTACGAAGTTATCGGGATCAACGCTTCCGGATGAAGCTGATCCGCTAATAGGTGCGGGTACAAAGTTATCAGGATCAACCTTGGCAGGCTCGATAGGAGCATATGCAGGTGCAACTGATTCTGCAGCTACAGGCTCGGCAACGGGCTCGGTGATCTGCTCAACGGGAGTTGTATCGTATGCGGGTGCGCTGTGATCGGGCTCCGCAGGTACAAACTCATCAGGATCTACTGCAGGTGCAGCCTCTACTGCTGCCTCTGCGGCTTCTACTGCTGCCTCTGCGGCCTCAGCTGCTTCTGCTGCTACGGGAGCTGCCGCTGCAACTACCTCTTCTTTTGCCTCTTCAACTGCTTCTGTTGCTGCTGCAACTGCCTCTGTTGCTTCTGCAACTGCCTCAGCCGCCTCCGGCTTAGCAGCTCCGCAACCTACGCAGAACTTACCATCATTCTCCTGTCCGCAAGCGGGACATGTCCACTTATTCTCAGCCATGTTTTAACCTCCATAGAAGTAAATATACAAATCATTTTATTTTTATTATTGTTCAATGTCAATTTTAACCGCGCGATTATTTTTATTTATTACTTGACAATACCGGCGTTCATGCCCTATAATCTCATTCGCTAACGCCGACTTAGCTCAGTTGGTAGAGCAGCTGATTTGTAATCAGCAGGTCGCGAGTTCGAGTCTCGCAATCGGCTCCAAGCTTAAAGCCCCGTAACCACATGGTTGCGGGGCTTTTGTTATGCCTGGTTGTCACAGCTGATTCATATTTCGCCGCAGTCTAATTTGAAGTAAGGCTATCTGACAGTAATAACAGCGTCGGGGAACGCTTCTTCAAGTGCAGCCCTGTCATCCTCGCTGACTGAACTGCCATCGAGAACCAGTTCGTTAATTAAAGATTCACCGTCATAGTAGTGGTTTAGTGCTGTTATGGGAGCGTTCTCGTTTCCAGGATCACGGAAAGTGATTTCTACAGAACTTCCAATGCTCATTCTGTCATCAGGATTCTCATCATAGTATGCTTCACATGCATTGATCGTAGTTATCACGTCAGCAACTGAAGCTGAATTAATGTTTATAAAATCAATGCTATATTCTTTCTGTTCAGAATTATAAACTCTCGCATGAGAGATGCTTTCAGAATCAGGAAGATGATCGTACATATAACTTAAAAAACCGGTTAATTCATCTGAAAAGTGTGGCTCAACATCACTTAATGTCTCGCCCGTTTTTTCAACAGGTGAGTAATTCAAAAGTATGATCAATGCAACTATAAGTGTACACACTACTATGGTAATGAGATGTGTTATTTTGAAACGATTATTCTCTTTCATTACTTATCTCCTCCACTTGAAACAGTACTATGCAAGTCTGTAGTCACAAATACTTTCATAGAGTCCATTCTCAAATCTATTAAAACAGGAAACTCAGGGCACTTTTCTCCAATAATCGTTCCGTTATTGTCTGTCTCAAATACTGATGCTTCCCATATATCATCTATCTAGCATGGTACTTTAAATGTCAGGTACCAGTCATTTATAGCATTACTGCCTGTATTGGTGATCACTATATCTTCATTAACATGATCGGGCCACGTTGTAGATATAGCAGCTGACACATCGTAAGAAATCGTATCAGATACCTTATACATATCAGGCTTGTTGATTTCTTCTGCAAGTACGACTCCGGGGAAACCTGTCAAAATGACAGATGACAACAATACTGTTGAAAGTATTCTTTTCATAATAAAACCATCCTAATTAAGCGTCGCGTAAGGAGCCTAATTAGGATGACATTCGTACTATTTGAATTTGAGGGAAACTGCGGTGAGGGCGTAAACAGTTTGTTAACTATGGAGAGATTCTCGGTGTACCAAATTCGTACCTAAATTGCCCGTTGTGGACAGTTTGGTGGACTTTTTTCAAAACTGTCCACACTTCTGTCCATATAAGGCCGCGCTGGACAATTTTGTGGACAATTATAAAAACTGTCCACGTTTCTGTCCAACGAGTCGAACGCGTTGTCGTTCCACCGTTTGTGCACTTTTTCGTACCCAATACGCTTGTTTTCGTGTACAAAATCGGTACGTTTATCAATTCCGCTTTGATTATTGGAACAACTGGCTGTTTGACAAACCCCGGCTGCGCGTTATAATATAAATGCGTTTATATAAACCTATTTATACAAAAGAGATCAATAAGGGGGACGGATCGATGGTGCTGATAGTCAATACCACAAAAGACACGGCAATCACAGAAAGATTAAAAGAACTGACAGAACAAAAGGGGATAGAAACAGACATCGTTGAAGCGGCAGACATGAACATCAGCCACTGCATAGGCTGCAATTACTGCTGGCTCAAGACTCCCGGCGTATGCTCCATCAAAGACGACTACGAGGAGATATTGAAGAAGATCATCAAGGCTGACGATCTGTGGGTTATTTCCGATACAGCTCTTGGCTTCATTAATCACAAGGGGAAGAATATCTTCGACAGGATCCTTCCTATCGCTACTATGTACCTTAAGTTTTATCGAGACCAGATGAGGCATGTGACACGCTACAGCAAAAGTCCTGATATAGGCCTCATCGTAACAGGCGAGGCTGACATGGATTACCTTGATAAGTGGGTCTACAGATGTGCACTGAACTTTGAAAGTACCGCGCTCGGTGCCTTTGGTAAAGATGAATTGGAGGAGGCGGTATCATGCATGTGATGATCATTAACGGAAGCCCGAGAGTAAAGAAATACAGCAACACAGACAAGATTCTTAATAAGTTTACGGAAGGCCTGGCGGAACAGGGCGGCACTTACGAGCAGTATGAAGTCTCTGACAGGAAGCAGTGGGACGACATAAGAGAAGCTTTTCGCAAGGCGGATAATATACTTATCGCGATACCGCTTTATGTGGAGAACATACCCGGATTGCTCCTCGAATTTCTGGAGACAGTAACGCCCCGCGAAGGAGACTGCGACATCGCTTACATTCTTCAGGGAGGATTCGCTGAAGGAGCACAGTTACGGTGCGGCGAGAAATACCTTGTGATGTTAAGTAAGCACCTCGGGTGCAGGTATAAAGGGACACTCGTTAAAGGTGATAACTTCTCGATCAGATTCTTCGAGGGCGATATGCAGGACAGGGTTACAGGACCTTATAAGAGAATGGGTGAGCTCTTTGCGCAGAGGGGTGACTTTGACGACAAGGAGTGCAAAAAGTTTACAGGACCCGAGATTTTTCCTGTTCACATTAGGATCTTACTTGGTGTAATGTTTAAGACTGTAGGCAGGATCATGTTCAACAAACTGGCGAAGAGCTGGGGATGCGAGAAGCCGCTTAACTACAAACCTTATGGGACGTAAACATGGGACGTAAAACAAAGATCGAAAAACAAATGATACTGGAGGCGGCGTTCGAACTGCTCGATGAGGGCGGTATCGAAGCCGTTGCCATTAAATCCATCGCGGCAAAACTCGGATGCTCCACACAGCCGGTGTCGTGGCAGTTCGGCAGCATGACGGAACTTAAGAAAGAGTTGTATTTTTATGCCGGGGAGAAGATGTTTAATGATCTTCCCGCTAAGATGGAGAATAAGCCTGCGTTTGAGGCATTCTTTATCTCCGGTATTCACTACATCTCCACTGCATGCGATCACCCGAATGTATTTCGTTTCCTTAATGTTGACAGCACGGAGAAGACGGTCGGTGAGCGTCTGACCGGCCCCGGAAGCATATTTGAATTACAGTTTGACAAGCACTCTTACGAGATAATAGCCAAGGAATATAGCGTGCCCGAGGATAAATTGAGAAGTGCCGTAAGGGATATCGTTATCTACACTCACGGTCTTGCGGTCATGATGATATTCGATAACTTCAGAATGCCGAAGAAACAGGCGCTGAAGATGGTCTATGACATGGGCGTTATCGTAATGGGAACACTCGGGATAGAGCCGCCTGAATTTAAGATTCAGTAAGGAACTTAAGCATGCGCTCGCGGTAGTCGGGCGCCAGATCGTAGACGGCGTGACCGTAACCTTCATACATGTAGATCTGCGCATTACTGCCGACACCCTGCGCGATTGCGTGGGAAGCCGCAGGTCCGAGAACCCGGTCTCCGGTATCACCTAAGATGAGTGTGGGACAACTGATCTTTCCAAGCTCAGCACTTATATCAAAACCATCCATACTCCCTGCAAGCACTACAAAACGGTCGAGCTCCTCCTTGGTTACGGTGGATGCCATCTGTGTTATAAGCTCGCGTGACTGCTCATAGATCTCCTTAGGATACAGAGCCTCAGCGAAAGCAAAATACAGGCCTTTTGCATCACCGTTCTTTGCAAGTTCTATCCAGCTTCCGATTGTTTTGTATTGCCCGGATTCTATTAAGGATGAAGTGGAACCCAGGATGAGTTTGTTGACCAGACCGGGATGACCGGCAGCTATCTTCATCGCAATCATACCGCCCTGGGAAGCACCGAAAATACTTACATCGGTAAGACCTAAAGCCTCTATTGCTGCAACTGTGTCATCCGCCATATTCTGAACCGTATAAACGGGGGGAAGATCTTTCCTCCTGTCAAACAGATAAATGGTGAATTCCTGTGCCAGCAATGAATATCCGTCCTCGATTGCTTCTGCAGAACCCATAACACTCTGCACGCTTAATCCGGGCAGAATGACAAGCGTCTTATCCCCGCTTCCGAAGACGATATAATCCATGGAAAAACTATCTGTACTTATATTCTTCAAAGAATAACTCATTTTTACTCTGCGGAAGATCTCTTGATGTCTGCCAACTCATCGGTATAGAAACAGAATCCGTTTCTTCCATTCTCCTTTACATAATAAAGCGAAGTGTCAGCGCGGCGGAAAAGCTCGGCGGGATCAGCACCGGTAGGATCAAAAGACACACCTGCACTTAAAGTTATAGGCGGTATATCCCCATCCGCGTTGCCAAGTTCGCTGTTGATATCCATTACCTTGCGTTCGATCAACTCTCTCGGATCGTTCTCGATATGAACCATGAATACTACAAATTCATCTCCGCCGATCCTGCATACATAGTCATCAGAACGGAAGCTTTTCTTTAAGGTATTCGCTATCCTCTTAAGAACCTGATCGCCCACCTCGTGTCCGTATGTATCATTAATATCCTTAAACCTGTCCGCATCGACTATCATCAAAGCGGTGGACGACATATCCAGGTTCTCCTTGATAAGCTCATATCCCGAACGGTTATAGACGCCGGTAAGCTCATCGTGCGACGCCTTGAAGTTTAAGTTGGTAATACTCTTCTTGTACGCCGCGTACATTACATTATATGTGCCCGCCAGATAACGGAATTCCGATGAACCGATGATAGGAAGACTCTGATCATTCTTGATGTGATCTACGGCACTTAATACCGGCTTAATTCCGAGACGTGTCGTAAGCCACAGCATCGAGAAGATCGCGAACGACTGAACAAGAATCAGGCACGCCATCGAGATAAGGCCGTTTCTTGCCTCCTGCTCAGTCCTCGTCTGGTCTCCGTGAGTCTCCTCTGCAAGCTTGCTTATGCATTCTGCGAGGGACAAGCGTATATGATCTTTCTGCGTATAGTAAACAGAATCATGTGTCATGGATCTCGCCTTGGCAATCTGTTCCTCGGGACTTAATGCCAGATCTTCTTCAGAGAGAACTACATCCTGCAATGCTTCGGGAATATCGGTGTCGCCCTGGGCCTCAAGAACAAGCCTCATGGCATAGTATTCGCGATCCATCAAAGAAACTGATTCGCCCATCGCTTCCTTCAGACTAATAAGCGCAGGTGAATCGGGGATTGCAGCCTCCATCCTCTCGATCGCATGATTTCTTCGCATGACGACCTGGGCTTCGTTGAAGTAGTTCTCCATGTGGATCCTTGTTCCGATAACTGTGTAACACTGAACTTCGTCCGTCAGGTAATCGGAAGCGCTCATAAGCTCGCTTGCCGCATCCTCCATGGCAATATAGGTATCCGTGGTCTTCTCAAGTTTGATGAAGCTTCGCAAAGGAAGGAAGGTCGTAACAAGCAGGACCAGCATTATTATGATGGACACAACGAGCATAAGTGTAGAAGTCAGTTTTAACGACAGTCCCTGTTCCTTTACTTTCTTAAGCGAAAACATTCCTCACCTCGGTGTAACTGCTCTTATAACCCAGATTATAGCACTTACGAGCCCCGAAAACCGCCTTCTGCCACTAATTTACCTCACAGGCTCTGTGTAAACACCAAAACCGAATGGTATAAGTTAAGCATAAACACTAATTATTCATAGGGTAAGGAGAAACGAAATGAAGAGGTTATCAAAGAACTCCAAAAAAGGTTTAACATTGGTTGAGATCATGTTCGTAATTGCCATTATTGTTATCCTGGCAACAGTCCTGATTTTTGGTATAGGAAGATATCTTAAGCTCCTTGATCTCGATTCATATAAGATCGAACAGGCATCCACCTGATTTTTTTCTTTTTTAAAAAACAAAACAGCGCGCCGGCGGCGCGCTGTTTTTATTGTTTAATTCTTTAGTCAGAACTATTAATAAAATCCGTATGTGGCACGGCCGATACCATCATCGTTGTGATTAAGGTCTCTTGCCGAACTTACTTCGGAAGACTGTTCGGCTGCCTGCTGCTCGGCTGCGGCCTGTTCAACTGCTGCCTGCTCAGCCTGACGTCTTGCAGCCATTATATCGTAGAAGTTTGTAGCGCAGTTCTGCATATCCTCACGGGTGCAGTAGAGAGTCTCGTCGCCATTGGGCTGTACAAGGTAATAAGCGTCCATTGTATAGCCATCAGCACCCTGATAGTCTTTCTCCTGAAGTGCTACCCACTCGCCCGATACATAACCTAACTGTTCGAACTCGTATGTATCCTGGTTAGTTCCTGCCATCATGAAGCGTCCGTTTGCCTCATCCCACAGCCACATCTCGTAGCCCTGAGGAAGATCCTCTTCCGTGATGTTAGGAATATCTACAAAGGAAATCGGTTCACCAACTTCCTCTTCGTATGTATCTGCGCCAGTCTCATCCTGAGGTGCAGGTGTTATATCTGTGGGCTCAGTATCAACAGTCTCAGCAGTCTCAACAGCGGAAGGCTCAGTGTTCTGAGTAGGCTCTGTCTGCTCTGTAGGCTGTACTGTCTCAGCAACAGTTGTCTCTGCGGGTGCGGGAGCAGCCGTAGGTGCAGTTGTTTCTGTAGGTACTGTAGTCTCAGCAGGCTCTGAAGATGAATCCGAAGAGCTTGAGCTGTTCGAATTGTTGTTCGGAACAGGTGTCGGTGTCGCCGTAGGAGCAGCAGGCTTACCTGTAGGCTTAGCTGTAGGTGTAGCCGTAGGTGCTGCAGTAGGAGCTGCTGTAGGTGTAGGTGTTGTGTTTCTTCTGGGTGCACGTGTAGGTGCAGCAGTAGGCTTAGCTGTAGGTGTAGGCTCTGCTGTAGGAGCAGGTGTAGCAGGAGGCTCAACGGAAGTCTCAGCTGTAGCCTCAGTCTCCTGGGTGAGCTGATCCTTTTCGGATGAGCTGTCAACAGAAGCAGCAGCTTCAACAAGATCATCTGCATTCCAGCCGTTGTAATCACATACTCTGCCTAAGAGTTCTTCATCGTTTGCAATTGTCTCAAGAACAAAATCAGGCAGATCATCGATGCTTACTTCAGTCATCTCAAACTCGACACTATCTGTCTCTTTATCATCATATGTATAGAGAGTAGCGCAGTGTCCGCCGCTTACATCGATCTGTCCAACCTCACCTGTAACAGGGTTGGTTGCTTCTACATGAACACAGCCGTCTGTGATAAGAACGTTCTGTCTTCCTTCCTCATCGTAATATACATAACCGGATGTACCTCTGATACCAACAGACATCGTGGATGTTCTGATATCAAAAGTCTCATCATCAGCAAGGTGCTCCTTAACATTGAAGTAAAGCTCACCCTGAGTAAGGCTCAATTCCATGCTCTTGCGGCTCTTAACGAACTCAGCACGGCTGTCCTCACGGAGTGTAACAACCTTTGACTCATCAAGACCGACTGAAGCCGTTCCATCAGAACCGGTGCTTAAAGCATCACCGCTCTTAAAACGGACATTGTCCATTGCAGGAAGAGTTGCGCCGCTTGCATCTTCAAGGTTAACGGTACCTTCAGCTCTTAAGAGCCTCATCGTCTTAGCCGTATACTCCTTGCCGTTAAGCGAGGCTATCATTACCACACCGGTAACAGCAGCCGCAAGTGCAGCTGCGCACGCACCAAGAGTAATGACCTTACTTCTGCTCATCATTTCTTTAGATCTCACAGTAGTTGACATATATTCGTCCTTTCCCCATCAAAAAATGATTGTTCTTTAAGACAAGACTATTATTACAAGGCCGATTTCGAATATTTACGCAAAATTGCGGTATTTTCCGAGAAATCAGCAAAAATCTCTATTCCACCACCATTTTCGCGAGGCGGATCGGTATCAGGGAGATGAGCCACGACAGCAAAATACTTACCGCGTAGATCACGATGCACTGGATCATGGTATCGGCGCGAAGGCCGTAACGCACGCAGATTATGTTGTCCCAGCAGTAGCCGATGCCGTAGTGGATGCAGTAAACCCCGAGGGTGTAACGGGCCAGGAAGCGGATCGCCCTTTTTAACTTCTCGGGTGCCCTGTCAACGGGAAGCGTGTTAAAGGCTATGAACGCGAGTGTGGCATAAAGAAGCTTGTTAAGGCCCGAATAGCTAAAGCCGGCAGCCGGAGACGGCAGAAACCCTCTGTAGGAAATAAACAGCATGACCGCAAAACACAGCGCCATGACGGGCAGCCTGTATCTTTTAAGGCGGCCGATGGAGCCGCTCTTGTATAGCAGGATGCCGATTACCGCGTAGGGAAAGACCTCAGCAAGCCTTCCTAACGGGTAGCAATACTCGTAGGAGCAGCGGCTGAACAGATGGTAGTTGATCTCCGAGTACTGAAGCCACAGGCCCGCTGCCGCGAGCGTCGTCATGACATAGGGAGCGTACTTGCCTGTGGTTTTGAATACTATCCAGCTTACAAGCGTGACCACAATTATCGCAAACTGGAACCACAACTGCGGACAAAGATCCTTGTTGGAGCCCATCGTAAGCTGCATCACGATGTCAGCCCTTCTTAGCGGGAAAATGATATATGAGTCGGCATCGCTCGCTTTTATCACGAACAGCGCGAAAATATAAACAAGAAAGTACACTACCGGCCAGAAAAAGTAGGGCGAGTAGAGGCGCTTCAGCCTTTTTACAAGCGACATGCAGTCTGTCTTGGCAAAGAAGCGCGACGCGAGAAAAAACGAGACGATAAAGAACATGGGAGCGGCAACGCCTCTTAACCTGTCCAGGGCGGCCACCGGGTAGAACGAGAGGTTACCCGGAAGCCAGAAGTGACAGCATACCACGCAGAAGCTCAACAAAACCTTGAGGAACGCGATGCTGTGATCGTATTTTTCTTCACTATTGATTATCATGATTTCATCTTAGTGAAGTGCACCGCGCAAAAAACGGCAAGAGTGTGGCACGACCCCCTATTCTGATGACAATTGTGTTACTTTATCGCCTGTTGCTGTTTTTATCGTCAGTTGACCGTCACATACTCTCCGTCAAGTCCTGCGAACATGATGTATCCTTCTGAAGGAAGCGGGATGATGCCGTTGGCATTTATCATGTGAGTTGAATAAACAACCTCGTGATACTTGTTATAGACATAGATGACCGAATCCTCGGGGCAGTCAGCAGTGATGGTAGTCCCCGCCATATCATCGCCGATCACGAACCACTGCGCTTCGCCGTCATGTAGTGCGACTTCCACGATACTGTTGTCAAACACGGGAAGCTCATCAACGAAGCGGCAATTAAAGCCTGTTGTCAAAGCAAGCATTGTGACTGAAGTTCCGTCTGACAGA
>JAILNR010000009.1 GCA_024691325.1 Saccharofermentans sp.
TTATTTGTATGTAAGCAATTACAGGCCGGATTTATATGATTACTTTCTTAATACAACTGAGTATTATGTTGATAATGCTGGTAACAAGGGCGATTTGAGACATATGTGTGCAACGTTATCAGGATTAATACATAAAACTGACTCTACATATGGCGTGGGATATGGTGCTACTCCTGAATGGATAATCGATGATTTGTGTGGGTGGGCTGGTGACTATCAACAGTACATTGGGGACAATGTTGCACCTTATATAGCCACCGATTCTGAATATACAACAGTCTATGATTATGTTTATTCCAATCTGTTTACAGAAACTACTTCATTCTCGATGGAGGACTTATACGCTGACGCAGATGCAGTTAACATTAGTGTTATTTTTTCAAACTGTGGTTCTTTATCTGAAGCAATTGAAGAATACTGTGATGATACTGTGAATTCACGATTTGTTTTATTCAAATCAAATAGCCATATTTATTGTTCGCTTATGTACACATTAAGGGGGGTGACAATATTGGGAAACTACATTGGTTGGCCATTGTTTAAAGATAAACCTGATGTGGATCAAATTCATATTAACCATCGACATGCGATATCAGATGCGTTTAGGGATCGAATAAATCGCTTGATTGAAGAGGAATAATATGAATAAAGAGTTACCAACCTCGATAAAAAAGATAATAATTGTAATCGTTGCTTTGCTTTTTGCATTCTTTATTTGGTTGCTTGAGAGTGGTTATGACAAATTACATTCGGCAATACCACTATTTGTAATAGATTCTCCAATTAATGATTACTCAGTGGAAGTTGATTATTTATACAGAGATTCTGCAGGATACGGCGAATACGATAGAATAACCTTGATTGATGGCAATGGTAATCATAATGCCATATGGATTATGTTCGTCCCGAATGAAATGTTGTATAGGAATGATAAATATGGTCTTGGTGTCAAACATGCAAGCGAAGAAAGTTTCTTGATGGATTGGAAAAGCGATGGCTTGATATTCAATATTCGAGATGCTAATTATGCATTTGGCATAGAGTACGACGATGTTTTGAACAGAAATGTTCATGATTCACAAATTACCAGAATTCTAGTTTGGGTAGTGGAAGCCATTACTATTATAGTTTTAATTCTGTTAGGGTTGTTGTTGTTTTATGCTAAGCATATGAAAGTTTTGGTATCAATAATCATTGTTTCTATGATTATTTTAATATCAACATTAGTGCTAGGTATTGGTAGGTTAAAGAGTATAGATAGTGTTATATCCATGTCCCATAATGCAAGCGAATGTGGAAATGTGCGTATATGTAATAGCAACGGTACATTTTTTTCAGACTGTCTCGATAGAGTATATGTAGACATATATAGAAATCCATCAGTCAGCGAAGGACCAGTCTCATTTTCGATGTTTATCAATGGAAGCGCAGAGGAAATGAAAGTAATCGTTGATTTTTATGATAATAGTGCTCAAATGGCTATTACAGGAGAGGATAATTTAACTTTTACTGTTTTTTTCAATTCGTGACCTCATCATGATAAATACCAATAATAACGACCGGGCAACCACCCGGTCGTTTCTCTTGTTATAAACATAAGAGCACCCCCATAAATTGTAACCTCTCGGTCCAAATTATGGGGGTAACTTCAATAATTTTGGCGGAGATGGAGAGATTCGAACTCTCGAGCCCCGGAGGGCTAACGCATTTCGAGTGCGCCCCGTTATGACCACTTCGATACATCTCCGTGCCTTATGCGAGAGATATTGTATATAAAAAAGCGTAAGAATTCAAATGTTGTCCTTATTCCTCAAACGCCCGATAAGCCACAAAAGTGCGTAAATAACTGTAAGTATCATAGCAAGCATGATGAGAACGCCGATAAGATACCCGGGATTTCCCATAAAAGACTCAAGCCAATCAAGAGGGGAATCGGATGCCGGGAGGATAAGATACATATAATTACGGTTGATAGCCTTATCCAGTATGTAAATAGGAACAGCGGCGGCGATAAGGAAAACAAAAGCATAATGGAAATGCCTGAATGACGGGTTGAAGTATTCTCTTACATACATCAGAAAAGGAATGATAACGAGAAGCATGTGAGTGAAGAAGCACATGAGCGGAAGCCAGTTAAGCAATGGTCTGTAGTTCCAATCAGGCGTGATTATGGCAAAAACAGCACCGGGAGCGATCAGAGTAAGCGATACCTCAGCGAAGAATGAACGCACTTTTCCTTTTCCGAATGCCGCGGCAAGATTTACAAAGATTCCGAGGTTGCAAAGATGAAGGGGAAGATAATTCAGGAAGTTCCCGCCTTCAACAGTAAGAAGAATGTCCTGGATGGTCTCTCCCAGAAGGACGGCAACAGATAAGGCTTTGATGACAACAGAAGAGGATTTATCAGACAGCTTGTTTATAACAAAATAGAGTGCGGTGAGAACTGCGGGAAGCAGTCCGATTATGATCAGATGTCCGGGACAAAACAGTTCAAATCCGTTCATTTATCAGCCTTTCGCAAGATTTACCGCAACTATACCGCATAAAATAACAGATATATAGGTATAGTACATGGGTGGTTCGGTTTACTGCCAAGCCGATTATAACATGCGTGATATTAAGAATATGCGTTATAATCAATAAGTGTAGTCAAAAAGAAGGATTTTATACAGGAGTTTTTGAATATGAAAAAGGGTTCGAGACTTATAGCAGCAATCACATGCGTTACTTTGATGGTAGCGGCGCTCCCTGCGGCTGTTTTCGCAGATTCACGTGAGCCGGCAACCGTTGTAGTTCCGCCTCAGCCTGTTGAGAATTTACATGATGACGGAACATACCACAACCTTATCCAGCCGGGTTATTCAAGCGGCGGTACAATGCAGTACTCGCTTGATGGAGTTACTTATTGGACTTCAATCCCTACAGCAAGTGCCGGCGGTGTTTATACCATCTACTACAGGGCACAGGGTGATAACAACCACTCTGATTCACCTGTACGTACATGTACAGCAGTTATAATCTCTGCTAATTCTCCCGGACTCGTAGATCACATTTATCTCCATGCTTTGGGAAGACATGTGGATGACGGTGCTCTTGCTTACTATTCTCAGCAGTTGTCCAGCGGTACTCCTGCTGCCGACGTTGCAAGAGAGATTCTCACAAGCAGCGAGTTTACAAACAGAAATCTTAATAATGATCAGTTCCTTGAAGTCCTTTACAGAGCTTTGTTTAACAGGGCACCTGATGCGGATGGAAAGAGATGTCATATGGATTCCCTGAACAGAGGCGTTGACAGACTTTCTATCATTAATGTGTTCCTGTCTTCTGTTGAGTTTTCAAATAACTGTGCAGCATACGGTGTTTCCAATACAGGTGCTGTCTCATCCGTAACAAATGTTGATTCTTCAACCAATATTATTAACTTCGTAGGAAGACTCTACAGGAAGTGCCTTGGAAGAAGACCTGATCATGCAGGTTCAAGCTTCTGGTCCAACCAGCTTGCAAACCATCAGATCACAGGTACTAACTGTGCTTACGGTTTCTTTTTCAGCCCTGAGTTTACTAATGCAAATTACTCTAATGAGGAGTTCGTAACCAGACTTTACAATGTATTCTTTGACAGAACACCTGATTCTCAGGGCCTTGCTAACTGGGTTGGAGTTCTTAACAGCGGTGCATCGAGAGAGTCTGTCTTCTACGGCTTCGCACATTCTGCTGAATTCACACGAATCTGTCAGGATTATGGTATTGAGAGAGGCTGATATTCTTTAATCAAATACCTATAACTGATATACTACATTCATACATTTTGTGTTGAAGTAGGTTTTTTGTGGAGAGATTTGATCGCATTATAATCGGTGCCGGAATATACGGGCTGTATTCTGCTTATCATTGCGGAAAGCGCAAGGAAAATGTTTTGGTACTTGAATGCGACAAAGCTCCGTTTGGCAGGGCGACCTATATTAATCAGGCCCGTGTTCACCAGGGATATCATTATCCGAGATCGTTATCTACTGCCATGAAGTCAGCAGGTTACTTCGAGCGGTTTGTTAGCGACTACGGTTTTTGCATCAACAAGGAATTCGAGAAGATTTATGCCACATCAAGACAGTTCTCATGGACTGACGGCGTTCAGTTTATGGAGTTTTGCAAGGCAGCCGGAATACACTGTGAACAGTTAAACCCGGACCGTTACTTTAACAGTAAGATGTGTGACGGAGCTTTCCTTACGAGAGAATATACGTACGATGCTACGATCCTGAAAGAATTCTTCGTGGAGAAGATAGGTGAGTTAAGCAATGTAAAGATGATCTTCAATGCCGATATCAAGGCGATAGCACAAGACAATGATGTTTATGTTGTGAGAACTTCTGACGGGAAAGAGTATTCTACGGATTTCCTTCTCAATGCGACTTATGCCGGCACGAACCAGATCCTCGATATGATGGGATTTGAGAAATTCAAGATAAAGTACGAGCTTTGTGAGATCATTCTTTGTGAAGTAAATGAGAAACTTAAGAGGTACGGTTTTACAGTTATGGACGGGCCGTTCTTCTCAATCATGCCGTTCGGAAAGACAAACCTTCATTCTCTTACTTCCGTAACATTTACGCCTCATTCCACGAGCTATGATGAAGTTCCGACTTTCCCTTGTCAGGGCAGGAGCGAAGGCCATTGCTCAAAGTTCAGGCTCGGGAACTGCAACGACTGCCCGGGCAAACCTGCAACAGCTTTTCCTTATATGTCGAACCTTGCAAAGAAATATCTCAAAGATGAGTATGCTTTCTCGTATCACTCTTCTTTATTCTCGATGAAGCCGATACTTATGACCTCGGAGATTGATGATTCAAGACCTACGGTCATACGTATATACAACACTAAACCCGCGTTTGTCGGAGTACTGTCAGGAAAGATAAATACGGTGTATGATTTGGATGAGGTGTTAGATAATGCTTAACAGGGAAAAGAACTTCGTTTCTGCGGTTATTTACGTACATAATTCCGAGCAGACAATAGAGGAATTTCTAAGAAAGACAGTCGGTATCCTTACCGATAACTTTGATAATTCCGAGATAATCTGTGTTAACGACGGTTCAACTGATAACAGCTGCAATATCATAAACGATTTAAGTAAGACTCTCGACGGCGTCAACACAAGCATTACCATCGTAAATATGAGTTACTTTCACGGCCTTGAATTATCCATGAATGCAGGTACTGACCTTGCTATCGGTGACTTTGTTTTTGAGTTCGATTACTGTAACTGGGATTTCCCTGACAATACCATAATGGATGTCTATAGAAGGGCTTTGGAAGGATATGATATTGTAAGTGCTTCTTCCGGGGCTCCTTCCAAGTTTTCTTCACGGATGTTCTACAGAATATACAACAGTGCATCCAACAACAGCCAGAAGATAAGGTCAGAATCATTCAGAGTATTAAGCAGACGGGTGCTCAACAGGATCACACAGATGAACAGAAGCATCCCTTACAGAAAGGTTGCTTATTCGTATAGCGGGCTTAAATCCGACTCAATAGTCTATAAGCCCGTTGTAAAAGTCAACAACCGTCTTTCCGGAAGCGAGAAGAGATTCAGAAGAGAACTTGCGATGGATTCCCTTATTATGTTCACAGACTTCGGATACCACGTTTCCCAGTTAATGTCGGTATTGATGTTTGTGATCCTGGCCGTCACGGTTATCTACACATTTATAGCTTATGCCGTAAGTACTCCTGTTGAAGGCTGGACATCGACGATCCTGTTCCTGTCGGTAGTATTCTTTGGCGTATTTGTAATTCTTACTATAATCATTAAGCACCTTCAGATAATCATGAGACTTATCTTCAAGCGTCAGCAGTACAGTATCCTGAGCGTTGAGAAGATAACAAAATAAAGGAGCCGCAGTTATATGAAAACAATATCAGTAGTCGCACCCATGTATAACGAAGAATCTCTGGTGCATGCTTACTGTGAGCAGATGCTTATGATTGCGGACTCGCTCAAGGATAAGTATGAATTTGAGATAATTCTTGTTAACGACGGTTCCCGCGACAGTACTTACACAAAGATGTTAGAAGAGCATGAGGCACACCCTGATAACATCGCAATCGTTTGCCTTACCCGTAATTTCGGCCTTGAGGGAGCTGTAAGTGCAGGACTGCGTTCTGCTACCGGAGATGCCGTTATCGTAATGGACGCCGATCTTCAGGACCCGCCGTCACTACTTCCTGAGATGATACAAAAGTGGGAGGCGGGAGCCGATGTTGTTACAGGAAGCCGCATAAGAAGGAGTAATGACGGTTTCTTCAAGAAGGCAGGTGCCGGTTTTTACTACAAGGTGTTAGGTTCCCTGTCGGGAAAGGTTAAGCTCGAGAAGAGTGCTGCCAACTTCAGGCTTCTCTCTCGAAAAGCTTGCGACATGATTCTTGCGCTGCCTGAGGTCAACAGTGTTTTTCGCGTGGAAGTGCCTTTCATAGGTATGAAGACGGATGTCGTGGAGTATGACAGAGACAAGAGGTACGCAGGCAAGACCAAGTACAACCTGAAGTCGATGATTCCGTATGCGTTAGACAGCATCACGGGAATCTCAGTTGAGCCGCTGCGCAGGATCTGGCTTCTCCAGATAATCCCGCTTCTTCTGTTTATCGGATCTGTTGCAGGCCTGATAATCTCTGATGAGTTAAGATCCGCCTGGCTTGTGCTTTTATTTGCGAGCATTCTGACAGGGGTGCTTCTTATAGCGGTATGCGTTGTGGCCGAGTATATAGGACAGATAATGATTGAAGTAAAGGGCAGACCTACTTCTCTTATCTATGAATATAAGCCTTGCAAGAATACAAAAACCGGCAGTAAGGGGAATTGATCATGGATTTTGTAAGAATGGGTAATTCCGGTCTTAAGCTTACGGAGGTAACATTCGGATCAGCTCTGACCATAGGAACAGAATCACAGGACAGGACATATGCTGACTCGCTTATAGATGAGGCATGGGACCTTGGTATAAGGTCGTTTGATGTTTCCAATAATTACGGCATGGGCAAGGCTGAGGAACTTGTCGGTGCATCGCTTGGAAGATATCCCCGTGATGAGTATGTCGTGTCGACGAAGGGCTCCTGGCCTATAGGAGAGAGTGTCTACCACAGAGGCTTATCGAGAAAGCACATCCTGTGGGCGATAGATGAGTCGTTAAAGCGTATGAAGCTTGATTATGTCGATATCTATTATGCTCACAGATATGATCCCGATACCCCTATGGAGGAGATAGTACGCACATTTAACAGCCTGATAAGTTCGGGCAAGATCAGATACTGGGCAACTTCCGAATGGCCCGTGGAAGCTTTGATGCAGTGCCATGAAGTGTGTGACAGACTCGGCCTCGAGAAACCTGTTATAGAACAGTTCATATACTCGTTTGCTGTTACTAAGGCCGAGACAAACGGTGTCTTTGATTTTTGCCGTCAGAATAATGTCGGCACATTGGGATTCTCACCCTTGTGTCAGGGACTTCTTACAGGTAAATACAGAAATGGCATCCCTGAAGGCTCCCGTATGGATAAGAAGGACGCGATCAACTACGATAAGACAGCTAATTTTTATAAGCAGAATAAAGAGAGAATCGACAAATTCCTTGAGTGCTGTGACAAGTACGCTTTAAGATCTGTCGATGTGGCTATCAAGTGGGGTGTCCGTAAGGGCATCTATCCGGTTCTCGGAGCAAGCAGGAAGGGTCAGCTGAGCGATACTCTGTCTGCTTTTGATAAGCCTGTTGATGATGCGATCTGGAAAGAATTCGAGGCTATCTGACCGTATGAAGCTTTCTGTATCGAATATCGCCTGGGACAAGGAACTTGATGAATCTGTTTACGGGAAGATGAAGTCTTTGGGCTATGACGGCCTGGAGATAGCACCTACACGCGTTGCCGGGATGAATCCTTATGAAGATTTATGCGTTATAAGAAACTGGTATGCCTGCATAAAAGACAGGTTTGTAATCTCTTCCATGCAGTCAATATGGTACGGCAGGACCGAGAATGTATTCGGAGGCCGGGAACAGAGCGGTACACTTATTGAATATACGAAGAAAGCCATTTTATTTGCTGAAGCGATCGGGTGCAAAAATCTTGTGTTCGGCTGCCCGAAGAACCGTTCGATGCCGGATGGTGTCAAGGAAAAAGATGCGGTTGATTTCTTCAGGACTTTAGGAGAGTTTGCCGCTTCACATAATACTTCTATAGGAATTGAAGCTAATCCGCCTATCTATAACACGAATTTCCTTAATACAACTGCATCTGCACTCGACTTTATAAAAGAAGTCGGTTCTACAGGCATTAAACTTAATCTTGATACCGGTACCATGGTTGAGAATGGTGAGGATGTATCTGTGATTGAGGGCAGTTTATCTCTTGTAAATCACGTGCATATAAGTGAGCCGATGCTTCGTAAGATAGAGCACCGCTCTTTGCATAAAGATCTTGTGCAGGTATTGAATAAGTCCGGGTATCAGGGTTTTGTTTCAGTTGAGATGGGAAAGCAGGATGACATCGCGGATCTTTATGAGGTCCTTGACTATGTTTCCGGGATAATGCAGTAATATTAACTTGCTTTTTTTACGGTCGATACCGACTCCGCCACCTGCGAGAGCACTATAGCGAAGAACATGATGGCGCATCCCGTAAGTTCCCTTACAGTCATCATCTCCTTCAAAATAAACCATCCTGCAAGAGCCGCAAAGACGGACTCAAGACACATAAGAAGAGACGCTACCACGGGGCTTGCGTGCTTTTGCCCGATAACCTGAAGAGTGTATGCAATGCCGCAGCTCATTATACCCGAGTAAAGAAGGGCAGGGGCTGCATTTCTTATTCCTTCCGCCGTCGGCTGCTCGAAAATGAACATCATCACCGCGCACAATGCCGCTGCCGTGAAAAACTCCATGAATGAGAGTTTGATGCCGTTTATGTTCTCGCCCATGTACTTATCTATGAGCATGATCTGGACCGCATAGACCGCGCCGCAGATTATGGACAAGACATCGCCCTTGTTTATGTTAAGAAGGTCTCCCGGCTTAAGACAAAGCATGGACAGTCCTGCGATGGCTATAAATATCGATACCCAGGTCAAAGGTGCAATCTTTTTTCTTAAGAACAGACCGAGCAGAGGCACGAAGAACATATATAAAGCTGTCAGAAAGGCTATCTTGCCCGCTGTTGAATAATAGAATGCAAACTGCTGGAAGCACTGCGCTACGGCAAGTACTGTTCCAAGGAGAAGACCTGCCTTAACGGTCTTCTTATCAAGAAGCCCGGATAAGCCTCCGTTAGATATGATTACGACTGGTAAAAGAACGAGTGTTCCGAGTGTTGTTCTTATCGCCATAAATGTGAATGCATCGACGGAATTGATGCCGATGCTCTGGGCCACGAATGAAGAACCCCAGATCAATGCGGTAAGAAGAAGTATGATTATTCCCTTAGGTGTTGTTTTTCTCATGACAGGTATTATACGCTATGTGTCAATATAAAGAAGAATTGCCTCACGGCGGTCTTACCATACCGTGAGGCAACCCTTTATCGCCCGAATTTAAAGTGCTTTATTTAAGGATGTGTATTAAGTACAGCGATAATATCCGGAAGCATAGCATCTACCTTGTCGTTATCGAGCTGGCATGTACCTGCGTTAGGATGTCCGCCTCCGCCGTAGTCGAGACAGAGTTGGCCGATATCAATGGTACCTGCCTTGTTAACGATGGACTTACCGATCATGACTGCAGTATTCTGCTTCTTAAAGCCCCATGCAACATGAACGCTGATCTCGATCTCAGGATAAAGAGCATAGACCATGAAGCGGTTGCCCGTGTAGATGGTCTCGAGAGGCCTTAAGTCGATAACACCGACCTTATCATGGATAACGATAGTATCCTTAAGCTGCTGCTTGAACAGCTCCTGCTGCTCAAAGTACATATCTACTCTTTCCTTAACATCAGGAAGTGCAAGGACTTCATCGATCGTATGGTTAGTACAATAGTCGATAAGTTCCATCATAAGATCATAGTTGGAGATTCTGAAGTTATGGAAACGGCCAAGACCTGTTCTTGCATCCATAAGGAAGTTCATGAGGACCCATCCTGTCGGGTTAAGTATCTCATCGATAGTAAAATCGGCACTGTCACCCTTATCAACGGCTTCCATAATCTCTTCGCTTACTGTCTTGAATGTTTGCTCGCCGCCGTAGTACTCATATACGACACGGGCTGCTGACTTAGCTACCAGACAGACATACTGATCTGCAATAGCATCAACGTCATTTCTGGATAACTCACTCTCGTGATGGTCAAAAGCGAGACCTACGCGCGGATCATAGGGGAGGTTGGTCGTAATATCGTTAGATGTTATCTCGACCTTACCATCCTGAACATCCTTCGGATGAACGAATTTGATGTCTCCGATCAGCCCCTTCTCTCTCAAGAGCATGGCGCAGACCAAACCGTCAAAGTCACTTCTTGTTACAAGACGCATCTTTCCTTCCATATCAGAAACCTCCCGGTAATCTTATTCTTTTATATGATAACAGTAAGCATCTGACGAATTGGAAAACAGAGTGTAAATAATAGTATAATAACGCTACTTTTAAATGATCACGGAGTAATCAAATCTCATGGATAAAAAACGCTACGGAAAAGCAGTAACGGCTTCTTGCCTGGCTCTATTCGTTGTTCTTTTCGCGGTGTATTATTTTATCCACAGGAGCACGGGACTCATATCATCCGATAACACCACAATGTTCCCGATGCTCATTGATTTTTTTAACGGTAACTTCCTTCTTAATGGCTGGAATGTAAACACAAGCACTTACATTTTTACGGATACTGTCTGGTGTATTCCCGGGATGCTTCTGGGCATTCATGTGCCGGTGATAATGAGTATGTGCGGCGCCTTTTTCCACGCGGGTTTTGTTAGCATTTTTATGTATCTTATCCTTAATGATGAGTATGAGATGGGTCACATAAAGTCTCCTGTTACGGCTTTTGCCGCAGCGGCTTTGTATCTTATGCTTTTTTCTGTAGTGCCTTATGCCGGGTTTACCATCGACAACCCGTTTTACCTTTATCTTAACCTTAACGGTCATGCCGGAACTTTCCTTTTTATCGCGGTACAGATGCTGCTTTTATATCTTTGGCGCAAGTCAGACTACAAGAGAAAGTTATATCCCGTGCTTTTTACCGTTTACGGTGTTATGGGACAGATGTCCGACAGCATGCCGCTGATGCTGTTCTTCGGTCCTCTGTGCGTTTATGGCGCGTATTATCTTTTCTGGCCCAAGGTGGAGCGCAACAAAAGAAAAGACATTTTCCTTATCATAAGCAGCGTTCTTATCGTCGTTGTTTCTGCTGTTGTCAACAAGATCATCGGCATGATCGGCGGTCTTGAGCTTGTCGGCATCCCGATGAGTTTAAACACGCCCGGGCAGATAGTATCGAGCCTCAAACCGATGATGATAAAGACTCTCATTCTGTTTGGATTTGACACCAAATTCGGCATTGCACTTACGCCTTATTCGGTTACGGCATCTGCGATAGCTTTGCTCGCAGCGGTTAGTGTTATCTATCAGATAGTTCTTGCCCTTAGGTCCAAGCCTGACAGATTCGGCCTTTTGCTTACGATCGGAATCGTCTCCAATCTTGCGGGTTTCTTCCTCGTTAACACAGACGGAGAAGCTGCCTCCAGATATCTTTTGACAATACCTTTCTTCGGGACAGCACTCATAGTTAAAACGGTCCTTGCGCTTGCGGACCATAAGCGAAAAGCAGCCGGGGCCTTTACCGTGTTTGTATTCGCGATCGCGGTAACGTATGCGGCCGTTAACATAGTGCGCCTCAAGGATGTGCCCCATTATGCAAAAGACGGGGAAGCGGTAGCTTTGTACCTGGAAGAAAACGGCGTTAAGACGGGTTATGGAAGCATCTGGATCTATACGGCCGTATCATCATATACCGATTTTGATACTTTATTGATTCCTATACAATGGGACGGACTCGGAGTGGGCTTTTATCACCACTATATGTTCGTCAATCCCAAGTGGTATGAGAACAGCGATATTCATTATGTGGTTATTCCGTCGAACGAGGACGACCTTTATTCAGAAGGAGGCAAACGCTCTGACTTTATAAAGTTTGCAGGTGAGCCTGATGAGGATATCGTATTCGGAGCATACGAAGTAATGTACTACGAACGTGATCTGTCCGTATTCTCAATAACGCATGCCATGGAAACCGGCACTAATATGTGGGATCAGGTTAACGGATCAGCCTAACTCGGGATCGATGTGGAGAACTTCCATGTCGTGCATCCACTTGCTGAATGCATCTGTAAGCTTATGAGGATCGTTATCGTAGTCCTCGCCGTGCATAGGCTCACCGACGTATATCCTTATCTTTCTGCGCTTAAGGAATCCCTTTGAAGGATGAGGCCACTTCTGTGTTCTCGGCCAGATCTGGTAAGCTCCGGAAATATAAACAGGTACGAGAGGTACATGAGCCTTGATGGCGATATATGCAGCGCCGTCCTTCATGGGACCTAACTTACCGTCATGTGTTCTTGTTCCCTCAGGGAAGACGAAGCAGATATTACCTTTCTCCACTTCCTTCTTTGCCTTGATAAGTCCGCGTACAGGGTTGCCGTATCTGTCGACCGCGATGCCGCGTCCAACCTTCATGATAAGGCGGCCCAGGTGGCCGTAGTCAGTCTCGAGGTCGGCTCCGACGAGAGCGCACATCCACTTAAAGTGTCCTCTAGGGAGGAATTTATCGATAAGAACGCCATCTGCAAAACACTGATGGTTGGCAGCAACTACATAAGGGTTGCTGTCAGGGAAATTATCTCTTCCGATACACTTCATATCAACGAGAATACTCGTGAGGAAAAGGAATCCTATCTTGGCAAGATTGCCTCTGATTCCTCTTTTTGTAGGATATTTCTCATCAAGATGCTTATGATGATCATTGGGTTTAGCGTTAGCGTCTGCCATATGTCCCTCGCAAAAATTCTTTTTTAATTATATTTATCTTAACGATAATCGTTATTAAGTCAAACATTAGTGGACTAAAAATAATCAAAATGTTAATATCTTATAGTTTTCAGACGGGGGCTAAAATGCGCGAAGTAACAGGTACAGCTATATATAAAGCGGAATATCATGAGAACATCCGCGAACTGACGATGAACGCGTGTGAGAAACACGCAGCACTCGATGCTTTTATATTCAGAAGAAATCCCAAGGAAGCTGAGATTCATAAGACTTTCCACGAGTATGGAGAGGACATTAAAAGCCTCGGCACTTATATTCTTAACAGCAAGTTTAAAGGGGAGAGAATTGCGGTAGTAGGAGCTAATTCCTATGAGTGGTTTGTTTCCTATAACGCCATCCTGTCGACTGACAGCATCGGTGTTCCCTTGGACAGAATGCTTCCCGAGGACGAGCTTATTGCACTCCTCGAGAGATCCCAGGCCAAGCTTATCTTCTACCAGCAGAAGCATCACGCCATGATGGTTTCTGTCTCGGCAAAGCAAAAGGAAGGCACCATCAAGTCGTGCGTCGAGAAGTTCGTATGCATGTACCCTGACGGACTTGGCAAGGGCGAGAGCCTTGAGGGCGATGAGTTCGTTGACTTCTATGACCTCGTTAATGAAGGTAAGGCACTGCGCGAAAAGGGTGACAACTCCTTCATGACTACCCCCATCGACGCTGATACACCGAGGATCATCCTGTTTACTTCAGGAACGACATCGATGAGTAAGGGCGTCCTTCTTACACACAGAAATATCTGCTCAAATGTTTACTATATAGCACAGACTCTTCTCGTAATGCCGGGTGACAGGGCGTTCTCTATCCTGCCTTTGCATCACACTTTCGAGAATACATGTGACTTCTTTATCCTCTCGGCAGGCGGATGCCTTTGCCTGTCTGACGGACTTCGTTATATCGTCAAGAACCTGAAGGAGTGGCACCCCGAGGTATGTATCTCGGTTCCGCTTCTTTACGAGAATATCTACTCCAAGATCGAGGAGGGAATCAAGGCATCGGGCAAGGAGAAACTTATAAGTGTCATGGTGCCCGTTACCAAATTTCTCAAGCGTTTCGGTCTTGATGTAAGACGTGCCGTATTTAAGGAGATCCTCGATAACCTTGGCGGTGACATGAGAATGATCGTAATCGGAGGTGCAGGTATCGATAAAAGATATATCGATGCTTTTACCAACTTCGGTATCGATTTCTTTATGGGATACGGACTTACAGAGACGAGCCCTGTTATCTCCACCACAAATGAAGTGTGTAATGTACACGGAAGTGTCGGCCGCCCTATGGTCGGTATCACCGCTGCGATCGACACTGACGAGACTTCTCCCAACGCCATCGGCGAGATCATCACAAAGTCTGACTGTGTTATGAAAGGTTACTTCGAGAACGAAGAGGCAACCCGTGAAGCAATCGATGCGGACGGATGGTTCCATACAGGTGATATGGGTTATATCGACAAGACGGGATCTATCCACATTACCGGACGCGTTAAGTCGATGATCGTTTTAACATCAGGTAAGAAAGCTTTCCCTGAGGAGATCGAAGCTTTGATTGCTGAGATCAAGGGAGTTACGGAAGTATTCGTATGGGGCGCGGATAACGGCCGCGGTGCTATCGATATCTCGGCTAAGCTTCTCATTGACAGATCGGCTATAGGTAAGGAATTAGGTCTTGAAAGAGATCCTGAGGACAGTGCTGTTGCTGAGTATCTCGACAATCAGATGCGTACCGTTAACCACAAGATGCCTTCTTATAAGATCGTTCATAATTATGTTTATTCCGAGACGGATATGATCAAGACCACGACTCTGAAGATCAAAAGACCTAAGGAGCAGGAGGCGATCGAGAGCAAGATCGCTGCTGCAGGATTATCCATCAGGGATGTGAACGGAAAGAATCTCGACAGAATCTGACACTGTACGATAAATCGGACATTAAATAAGCCGCCATGAGTTATAATGTTTAAAATGACTTAACGGCGGTTTTAATATGATCAAGATAATTCCTTACACAACTTATAAGCCGGTGACGGAGTATGCCGTCGAGGAGCAGATGAAGTCTGCGCGGGAGGGGGAGCAGACAGTTTTTATTGTTCCTGAATCTGTTAAGGCATCTGTGGAGCGTCTGGTGTTCGACCGGCTGGTCAAGGGCAGATCTTCTGCTGATGATATCAAGACTTCATTCGGTCCCGTCAGTGCCGGAACACTTGATATAGATGTATTAAGTTTTGTCCGTCTGTCGTATAAGATTCTTGCGATGACCGGAAGGGAGTCTGATTCGGATGATTCATTGCTTCGTAATGTCATCTACAGGATCCTTACAGATTCGCCCTCTGATTTCCAGAACTTTAACAGGCTTCGCCGCCACTTCGAATATGTTGATATGCTGGTCGATCTTATAGGCGATTTCCACCGCTACGGCATCAAGCCGGAGAAGATAGAAGAAGTCATATCGAGCGAAGGTGATACCGATGGCAAACTGTCGGAGATGATGCTTCTTATGAGACGGGCAGATGAGATGGGTAAGGCTTATGGTCTCCCGGTTGATGAGACCTTGCCTGATGCTGCAGCTAAGATGGTCATGTCGCTTGCTGATGGAGTTAATCCGAGGTTTAAGCAGCTGTCTTCTTTTGTTAAGTCGAGATTCATCATTATGGGACTTGGAAGCACACGTAATCTTACTCCTCAGGAGAGACGCCTTGTTAAGGCACTGTCGGATGCCGGTGCGGAAGTGATCGTATATGCAGCGATAGAAGATGAAGACGACGGATCCTTTGGTGTGTTCGGAAGAAGTACTATAGCTTCTCTTGAAGAGATTGGAGGCACTGTATGTGAGCCCGTTAACTTCTTATCTTCTGATGAGAACAGACTTAACGTAATTGCCAGAAGCTACGCTATGGGTGATATGGACGTGAATGTATCGTCAATGCCTGAAGATGATTCGGTAGAGCTTTTGTCATATGCATATCCGGACGATGCTGTGTCTTATATCGCGAATGAGATCAACAGACTTGTCAGGGTCGAGAATAAGTATCGCTACAGCGATATAAGGATCCTCTGCGTAGATGATTCTTATAAGGACCGTATCAAGAGTATATTCAGGCTGTTCGACCTGCAGGCGTTTATCGATAAGAAGGTCATTCTGCTTAATACTCCGGTGGTAAGATTCGTCACAGGTCTTCTTGATCTGTCGATATATAATTACGATGCGAATTCAGTTCTTAAGATCCTGCGTACAGGCGTGCTTACCGGTGCCAGATCTGATCTTGTGGATGTGTTCGATAATTATCTTCTTCGTGAGAATATCATGGATCGGAAGAGACTGTTCAATGAAGACTTCTATAAGCTGGTCTTTGAAGTTGACGGAGAGCAGATCCGTAAGGATGAATTTAAGATATATGATAATGGGAAGCTGATAACAGACGGACCATCATATCTTTATGAGAATATCGTGAAGAAGGTCCTTTTGCCGATAAGTAAGATCACAGATGAGATCGATGCGAAGACTACGATAGCAGGCAAGGCGGGTGCGCTTGCAGGATATATAGGAAGCCTTAAGACAGAAGTCGAAGAATTACGTAATGAATTCCTCGACAGAGGTGATCAGGATACAGCGCTTGCGATAGTTAAAGGCTATACCGAAGTTATGAGCCTTCTGTCTTCACTGACAGGTGATCTTAATGAGGTTGAGATCACGCCTGAACAGTTCGCCTCATTGATAAAGACTGACATGAAGAATAAGGCATCCGGCAGTATTCCTCTCTGTGCTGATTCTGTTCAGATCACATCAGTCGAATCGTCTGTTTATACATCCTGTAAGGTACTTTATGTCGTTGGTGCGACCGCTGAGAATTTCCCTCACAAGTCATCGCGTGAAGGCATCATTCCTTCTGCTAAGCTTCGGGCTTTGGGTCTTCCTGATAAGGCGCAGATGAGATCGAAGCAGGAGTTCGTAGAAGCTTCATTGCTGCTTAACTGTGCATCGGATAAGCTGTGCTTCATTACACCGGCGACTGATATGCCAAGCCAGGTGTTCACATACATTAGAAGAGCCCTGCAGGAAGGGGATGATGAGTATCCGATTCCGACAGGAGGATTCGAGACACCGGTATATGGTATGCCGGTAGACAGAAGACACGACGCACTTGATGACGAGTCCTGTTATATCTCTTCTGCCCATATGCACGAACTGCTCGCAGGAAGGAATGTCTGCAGTGTATCTTCTATCGAGAAATATAACAGCTGTCCTTTGCAGTATATGCTCGATCACGCCTTAAGGATCAAGGTCAGAACAGACGGCACCAAGATCGAGGGTAATGAGTTTGGAAGCTTAAGTCACTCTATGTTCGAATTTGCTATGAGCGATGTTAAGAAGGAACTTGAGACAAAGACTATCGACCAGCTGATCGCTGAGGCGGTCCCGGAGAAGATCGGTAAGCTTGCTGATGATTATTTCAGAAGAGCTGTTGAAGATGAGCAGATAAAGAATCCGGATAAGTTCTCGAACAGATATGCCGTATATCCCGGACTTAAGGTTAAGAGAATCTTCAGTAAGGCTTATCCTGCGATGCTTGACTACTACAAGGAGTCAGGATACAGACCTGAAGCTTTCGAAGTAAAGGTCGAGGACTTCGATCATAAGATCGACATCAAGACCATATCTGACGGAATCGAATTCGAGTTTAAATTCAGGGGCTCGATCGACAGAGTTGATAAGAATGAGGATGGCCTTTTAAGAGTCGTTGACTACAAGTCTTATGCCAAGGATATCGATTTTAAGAAGGCTGCTGATGGTGTGCAGATACAGCTTTTCGCTTATGCGTATGGACTTAAGCTGCAGCCGGGAAATGAGGTGGATAACGTGGGATATATCGGCATCTACCTTCCTACTAAGAAGCCTGAGAAGAATAAGCCTCCTAAGCTTTTCGAGTATAAGAGTGCAGATAAGAAGTATGACCTCGATGCTGTAATCGATTATGCGGGACAGAAGCTTAAGGATACATGTGACAATATCGCACAAGGTAAGGGTACGGCGAAGCTTACGGGTACGGAGTTCGATAAGGCGTGCACGTTCTGCAACTTTAAAGGATCGTGCGGACGGCTTATGAACAGCAATGATAACCCGGGCAAGGCCGAGGCTGCGGCTATAGCAGATTCATGGAAGAAGGGGAAGTAAGATGGTGAAGTATTCCGATGAACAGCAGGCGATAATCGACGCCGGCAGATCGAATATTCTTGTATCCGCAGCTGCAGGTTCAGGTAAGACCACTGTGCTTGCCGCGAGGATAACTGCGAAGATTATAAAGAAGGAATTTGGTATAGATGAACTTCTTGTAGTTACCTTTACGAAGGATGCAGCTTCGCATATGCGTGAGAAGATCGAAGACAGTCTTCGCAAGGCGATGTATGAAGAGGGTGCTGACAGGGCATATATCAAGGAACAGATAGATAAGATATCAGTCTCGTATATACAGACGATGAACAGTTTCTGCAACCGTGTCGTAAGTGAAGCGGGATATATGTTTGAGGACGACGAGGCGGCGGCGCCGGGAAGCATGGTGCTTGAAGCTACGACGCTCGATATGATCAGAAAGCAGGCGGCGAATGATTCTATCATGGCTGTTTACGACAGGATCGCACAGGATGCTATTAGCGAGCAGGAGAGAGAGGACTTCCTTAACCTTTTGTTCTCGATGGGCAACGGCAAGTCTGAAGCACCTCTGGCTGATGCGATGGATAAGGCTTACGGCAAGCTGAGAAGTCTGCCGGATTATGTCGATATTATCGATGGCATAATAAGAGCCCGGGAAAGCGCGGATGCCGAAGGTGAGCTGATCGGGCTGGACCGTCTTGTTGATTACAGCGGTGCTTTTATCAGAAAGGTGGAGGCGGCAGTAAGGCATGCGGCTGATGCAGTTGATTCTCTTGATATTAAGGCTGAATCCAAAGCTTCTTTGAAGACAATTTTAAGCAGCTACGAGGTTGCTTTGTCGGAATATAACGAAGCTTTTCCAGCGGCAGTATCCGTTGATGAGAAGCTTAACGCTATCACCGGTTTCTACGATCGCCTGTTTGCTTCGCTTGACCCTGAGATGAGTCCCGGTCTATATGAGAGAAACAAGATCAAGGATGATAAGTTCCTTTCTGACTTCGCACCTGTTGCCAAGGCGTTTGCGATGATCCGTGACAGACATAAGAGCAATGGCGTGAAGCTGAAGAATGCCGGCTGGGGCTGGACTGCTTCAGCTGATAAGTGTCTGGTTAATGGCGACCTGTTTGTAGGAGGAGATATCGATACTTCAGTGCTTCTTAAAAGACAGCTTAGAAGGACATCGTGCGCGAGGGCTTTCGCGATGCTCCTTAAAGACATGGATGCAAGATACAGCAAGTACAAAAGAGACCTGCGTGGTATCGACTACGGTGACCAGGAGCACATGTGTCTACGCATTCTGAAGCAGAAAGAAGCAAGCGATCTTTACAGGAATAAGTTCAAAGAAATCTACATAGATGAGTATCAGGATAATACCTCACTGCAGGATGCTGTAGTGGAGAAGATAGCTGACGGGAACGTATTCTGTGTTGGTGATGTTAAGCAGAGTATCTATAAATTCCGTAATGCTAATCCTGCGATGTTTATTAGGAAATCCGAAGAGTATGTGAAGGATCCTTCGAAGGGCAGACTCATGGGGCTTAACTGCAACTTCAGAAGTACTCCGCAGGTGCTTAAGTTTGTTAATGAGATCTTCGGTCAGCTGATGAGCGGAGATGCCGCGCAGATCGATTATGAGGGCGGCGGACATGAGCTTAATGCGCCTGAAGGCGCGAAGGACGGTCCGGTTCCTGAAGTCATATTTATCAATGCGAAGATGAAAGATAAGGCTGCTACTGAAAGTGAAGAGGGCCTTATCGAGGAAGATGTTAAGCAGATAGAAATGCTTGTATCCCAGATCAGAAGCAAGGTGCAGGAGTATCTTGATTCGGGATATGACAGAAAGGATATCTTTGTTCTTACGAGGACCAATAACGCGGCCAAGGAAGCGGCGGCTTACCTTAGAGCGGGCGGTATACCTGCAAGATGTCTTGATAAGAAGCCTCTGTTCTCTGATAACGAGATAATCGGTATCTGCAATCTCATTAAGGTTCTTGCGAATGAATACCGCGATGAGTGTCTTGCAGGAGTAATGTTGTCTGCATATAGATTCTCTAACTTCATTCTTGATGAACTTGCTGAGATCATAGGTTTTGCTCCTTCTGAGTTTAAGAAGATGAATCTGATAATCAAGGTCCGCCATTATGCTGATAATGGCCCTGTCGAGGCTGTTAAGAATAAGTGTAAGGTCTTCCTTGATGCTATTGACGATCTGCGTTCTGAAAGTGTCATTCGCGATATCAGTGAGCTTACTGAACTGATATATGTAAGGTCCGGTATCAAGGCGACGCTCATGGAGGAAGCTCCTTATGAAGTTAATAAACTCGATCTGTTTAAGAACTGGCTGTGCGGCAACTTTCTTATGCGCGGAAGTGACTTAACTGAAGTGGCTGGTGCGATCGATCAGATGCAGAGCAGGCTCGATGATGATGCGGCGATCGAATTTGACCTGGGTGGTGAGGATCTGGTCCGCTGCATGAGTTATCACAAGAGTAAAGGACTTGAGAATAAGTGCGTAATCGTCGTTGATGTTGATGGCTCGAATGAGAAGGATACTAATCCTTATATCAGCTTTAAGTCAGGTAATGTGTTGTCGCCCGAAGACCACAAGGGACCTAGGTTCATTGTTGATGATTACGACGATGAGACTTCTGTCGCGGGTACATCTCTCGAGAAGGCTGTGGTAAAGGAAGAGAACAGACTCGAAGAGAATGCCGAGGCGATGAGACTTTTGTATGTTGCACTTACGAGAGCCGAGGAGAATCTTTGCTTTATAAGACGTATCGATCTGTCCAGCGATAAGCTCGCTCCTTCTGTCTTTACGCCTCTTGCTTCAGAGGGCAGAAAGCTCTCGTCTGATTTTTATACAAATATATCGGGCATAGATAAGATGATGCTTACTGCGCTTCTCCGCATGAAGCTTTCTGAAGATTCATCTGATCTTAAGGATATCTGCGGGATTGGTGATATGACATTCTCTTATAACTCTGACTTTGATGGGGTGAAGGTCACGGTGAAGACTGCCACTGATGCTATGGATCGGTCTTCGGATGATGAGCCTGAAGAGAACATCGAGAACACCGATTATGAGGTGAAAGAATATAAGAAGACCGAGGCTGATCTTAGAAGACAGAAGATATTCGGATGTGTGGGTACTGATGAAGCGGGGATGCCTAAGTTTGAAGCATACCGGTATGAGGATGCGATGAATGCTCCAGCTAAGACATCTGTATCTGCAATGAAGAGAGACCTGGATTCACTGATGTCGAAGGAAGACGATTATGCTGATAAGGATCTTAAGACAGCGATCAATCTTCTGGTGCCTGATACCGATCACTATGTTGGTGAACATGGGGGACTGTCCGGCACGGCACTCGGTACTGCGGTTCACAAGACGATGAGGTTTATCGATCTTGCAGGTCTCGCATCAGGAGTTAGTGCATCAAGCGAGTTGGATGCGCTTGTATCTGAAGGAATCCTTAATGAGACCGAGAGAGAGGCCGTTGGCAAGTTTGAGAAGAATATCGAAGCATTTGCTTCAAGTGATCTTTGCAAAGAGTTTATTAAGGCTGATGAAGCGGGCCGCGCTGACAGAGAACGTGAGTTGATCTGTTCGATACGTATCAATCCTGACCGCGACGACTATAAGCTGGTACAGGGAACACTCGATGCAATGTATATAGATGATGATGGCAAAGCAGTAATCATCGATTACAAGACCGACTATATCAAATCTGACAATAAGGATGAGATTATAAAGACTGTGAAGGACCGCCATGCTGAGCAGCTTGAGCTCTATGCAGCGGCTGTTGAGTCATCGGGTATACCTGTTAAGGCAAGATATGTATACTTGTTAAGAAAGAATATGGCTATAGAGGTATAACTTTTGCTTGAGTCAGGACAGGTTATTAGAAGAGAACTTACTTCCGAAGAGATTCAGATTCTGCTGGATCATCCTGAGTGTGTAATGTTCGATCATTGGAAGGCGATGAAGACTCATAAGTTCTCGTTGCTTCAGGCTCTCATCCCGGCTGCACTGTCATTGCTCCTTATAGTCGCTTTTATTCTGATGTTTCCGCAGTTTGCCGAAGCACATGGTAATCTTACTGTCGCAGTTTCCATGATCCTGTTCTTCATCTCCATTGCGGCCGTTCCGTTGATCTATATTAAGACGGATGACAGGAACCTTAATAAAGCAAAGGAGAATCACTATAAAGATCAGCTTAAAGAGCTTCTTCCTTCCAAACTAAAGATGAAGCTGTTCGTTGTGGACTGGATGGTTGTCGAGAAGGGTGAAGGCGGATATTACGATGAGGATGGCAATGAGCAGTGGTTCGGTTATGTCGGATGCGGAAACTTTTTTCCGATCAATAAGGGTGACGAGCTTGTCATTATCTACGAGGAAGAGTATAAGAAGGACCAGTTCTTTGGACTCGTGAAGAAGGATCCCGCCACCATGAGTCTTTATGACTCGTCGCGTTCCTGATTTCTGAGTCTGTTCCTGTCGCGCATTTCCTTAAAGAACTCCAGCATCATCTCGCTGCATTCTTTCTCCATGACGCCGCCTTCGAATTCAACCTTGTGGTTATGGCCGTGTTCGACGTTGAAGATATCATTACATGAGCAGACCGCTCCTGACTTGGGCTCGTATGCGCCAAAGTAGACTTTCCTGATCCTGGACTGGACTATCGCGCCTGAACACATAGTGCATGGCTCAAGTGTCACATACATATCCATATCATTAAGGCGCCAGTCGCCTAATTTCTTACACGCTTTATCGATAGCGATGACCTCAGCGTGCATCAGTGCGTTGGACTTTGTAAGCTTCAGATTATGAGCGCGTACAAAGACTTTACCGTCTTTTACAATGACGCAGCCTATCGGACATTCTTTCTTATCGTATGCCTTCTGCGCTTCCTTGAGCGCGGCTTTCATGAACTTTATGTGCTGATCTTCCATGTGGGTGATTATAACACGAACTGTTACTGAGCGGTCATTAATACGGCTTCGCTGTAAAGCATAACACCCCGGTAAGAATCCGGATGGAGATTGTCTGTCATGCAGAAAAATGGAAACGGTTTGAGCTTATCGAGAATATATGGAGTTGAGTTGATAAATCCTGAACCCGTGTTATTACAGAATGATTCAAGAGCAGCGGCAAATGAATCACAGTGCTCCGCGGTGTCTTGATCCGCGTTGCAGAAAGTCCATGGCGCTATGTAATAAAAATGTGCATCAGGACAGCGGGAACTTAAACTCCCGTGAATTATCTCCAGACACTTTACATAGTAATCTGTTGTGATATTGGGATCCCTGCAGTCGTTAGTGCCAATGGCGATTACATATACATCTGCATCGGGTATCGTGTCGAGAACTCCGATTATATGAGGGGCAAAGTACCCGGATCCCGATATATTATCTATCTGTCCCGGAATATAATCTTCAATCGGTGCATACCACGGAACTCCTCCGTTAGCATTACCGTGCGTTATACTGTCACCGATAAAGCAAACATGCGCACCGGACGAGATATCATTATAAAACTCACTGTCTGTCATTTGATCATTAAGCTTAAGGACCGGCCTCGGATGGGGCATGATACCGGACAGCATAAGACCTGTTACCGATAGTCCGACGACAAGAAAGGCAAGAACGCAATATAAGATGATCTTAGGTTTCAGCTTGTTCTTTCTTTTTGTCATCGGCTTTTTCCTTCATTATCTTGTAGAGTTCCTCTCCCGCTATCCTGGTCTTCGCTACGATGTCTTTCTTCTTCGGGAAACAGTAGTACAGGCAGTCGTTCGTTCCTATACACACGATATCGCCTATCTCGTACCAGTAATAATCGGAGTAAACGCTGTAGCAGGCAAGCGGTCCCTGCTCGTAGTGAAGCTGACCGTCACAGCCGTCAAGAACGAATCCTTTGTCCGAGTGCCTTAATCTTCCCGATCCGACCATGTAGAGCGCCGTAAAGTCAACTATAATTCCGATGTCGCACTCGGTGTCGAGGGAATAAGTTCCGTCCTGAAGGTCTTTTCGCACCTGCTCGCGCTCCCATGCATACCAGTCCGGAATGTGTGTGAACTTGGACTCGAGTCCGTTTTGGGCATGAAGCCTGCCTAATGTATCCATTTCATATGTGGCACCGCAGTCATGGCATACGAATGAGGTTCCTTTGCCTTCAGTGTTGCCCTCCTTCAGGCAATGAGGACACTTGAACAGTATGCGGTGAAGTCCGTCCGCGCGAAAATCTTCCGTGACTTCAACCTTGTTTTCCTCCTGCCATTTAAAGTAGTCAAAGGAAAAGGCGTCATCCAAAGCCTGGTTGATATCTTTTATCTTAGTTGATGCCAGTTCTTCTGCAGAGAACAGACACTTGATCTGCGCGGTAACCTTCACATCCCTTTTTTGAAGATTGTTGTAAAGAGGATCTCTTGCGAAAGCACCGTAAGTTGTTATCATAACGATCGGGACCTTAAGCCTTTTAAACAGGACACCCATTCTTCTCGGCAGTCTTGTTGCAGTTCCGTCAAATGAGTAGCTTGCTTCCGGATACAGAAGTACACTTGAGTTGTTATGTTTAAGTGCGTGATCCATATCCGAGACAAGCGTTATATCTGTAACGAACTTAGATGTGGGAATGCATCCTATCTTGCGCATCAGGAATTCTTTGCCGACCAGACCGTCAGAAGTGCAGACTATGTTGAACGGACGGCCTTTAAGCATCTCGAATGCAATCTCAAGATCTATGAAGCTTGAGTGATTCATAAGAATAAGCCAGGGACCGGAGCCTGCCTTGTCCATATCGACTTCACTATACGAGAAACCGACTTTCTTAAGTTCGCCTCTTGTTGCAAGATTGCCTGCCCATGCGAGCAGACGGCTTTGCTTACAAGGTTTCTTGTGCGGGGGACGGGGGAGGTTCATAACCTCCTGATACGATAATGTCTTTGTTTTTATCTTCATTTTAATTGATCTTATCGGTCAGAGGCAGGATTATCTCAACCTCCACCTTGAAGAGCCCTCCTGATTCTTTGCAGTTCATACTGTATTCGCCGCCGTACTTCTTTATCGATCTTTTCATATTATATATACCGAATCCATGGTCAGGGGAATTCTTGGAAGATTTTATCAATGCGGTATTAACGTTCTGAAGACTCAGGTTTCGCTGTGATATAAAGATAAAGTTCGCATTCTTTTTAAACTCGAGGTCTATTTTCTTCTTGTCTTCCGAACCTTCGCTGCCGTACAGCTTGCTCACAGCCTCTATGGCATTATCAAGGAGGTTTGAAAGGATTGTTACGAGGTCCGCTGGCTCAATGTTAAGGCCTGTAAGATCTCCTGTAACTTCCAGTGTGATTCCTCTTTTGGAGGCTTTGCTCATCTTATCTGCAATGATTGCGTCAGCAACATCATTACCGCTTCTGTAAGGGGAGGAAGCTTTCTCGATATCTGCTGAGATTGAATCAAGGTATAACAGCAATTCTTCCCGTTTTGAATTCTCGGCAAGATTTCTTATCGCGAGAAGATGATTCTTCATATCATGTCTTACGCGTCTTAATTCGAAATTACTCTCGATCATCGCCTCGTAGTGTGCGTTTTTTGAATCTGATAACTTCGAGTTGATAAGCTTCAATTCGGCGTTATATCTGTCCTGCGATATAAGAGGAGTGCAAATAGCAATAAGGCAGGACAATACTGCTGTTGTAAGGTAGCAAAGAGTGGCATAGATATTTGTGGAATCGTGTATCAGGGCAAGACTTAAAAAGTTAATTGTAAGAGTGAATAAGAACGCTGACAGTATTGCAAAATCCTCAGGAATAACCGGATCCTTCTTTGTGGATGAGACTGAAGGCGGGATGATTACAAACAGACCGATCAAAGCGCTTACCGGGTAGAATAAAGAGGTCATCAGATCTTTATTGCCATACTGTACGAGGAATGATAGTGCACGGTAAAAATCGAATGTTATTACAATTACCGTCAATAACGCCAATACCGCTGATGACAATACTCTGATTCCTCTTCTGTCAGGTCTTTGCTCCTTTAATGCCGCGCGTCTTCCATAGATAAAGTACCATAGCAGGAATGATGTAACGGGAATGATCAGTGCGGTTGTAATGTAGCAGATTATACTCATGTTATCTGGCCGTTTTTCTTACGAATTCATAAAGATCGTTCTTAAAAGCTTTATAGTATGAGCGGCTGATGCCGACGATGCTGCCGTCATCAAGAAGAGCCTCTTTCTCACGCAGCCTGCTCACATGCGACAGGTTTACGGCGGAACAGCGGTGTACTCTTCTTATTGTATCGATGATGCCGTTAAGAAGATCGATGGCATCCGTGAGTTTCATTCTCGTTGAAAGTGTCCCTGAGGTCGTGATGATCCTCACATTGTTGTTGTCAGATTCGATAAACAGTACCTCTGACGGTACAACGAGAACTTCGTCTCCTTCCGCCTTGATAAGCACACCTTTCTGGCTCGCTTTCATAAGTTTTATGTCTTCGAGTGTCTGCCTAAGCTTGCCATCTTCGACAGGCTTTTTAAGAAAGCGAAAAGCATTTACCTCATATCCTTCGATTGCCATCTCGGTGTGGCTTGTAAGGAAGACTATCGGTATCGTCGAGTCAGTAAGTCTTATTTTTCTTGCTGCACTCATTCCGTCCATGCCGCCCATCTCTATATCAAGAAAGATGATGTCGAAGGATAGGGAAGATGCAAGAAGATCTTCAGCACAGGAAAAAGGCTCAACATTACAGTCGAGCCTCGGAATAATACGATATATCTTCTCTTCCAAATCTTTAAGAAAGATACTTTCATCATCGCATATAGCGATTCGCATTATTATTCTCCCACTTCTGATACTCCCCCTAATCTTATCCGATGAGCTTAGCGTTGTCGAGTTTAACGATTCTGCTTCCGTACTTACTGTTTTGCTCGGAGTGAGTAACCTGAAGGATGGTCATGCCTCTCTCCTCGTTAATTCTTTTGAATAATTCCATTATTTTCATTCCGGAAGCCTTGTCGAGGTTGCCTGTAGGCTCATCCGCGAGGATAATCTCGGGCTCGCTTAAAAGGGCTCTGGCGATGGCAACTCTTTGCTGCTGTCCGCCTGAAAGCTTGGCGGGCATTGCTTTTCGCTTGTCGGCAATCTCGGTGATATCGAGTATCTCGTTAAGTTTCTTTGCCGTATCGCTGTTATACTTGCCCGATACCTTGAGAGGTAACAGGATGTTGTCCTCGACAGAGAGGTTCTGTACGAGGTTATAGAACTGGAAGATGAATCCTATCTTGTTAAGACGGATCTCGGATAACTTCTTTTCCTTTACCTTGCCGATATCATCTCCGCATACGATTATGTTGCCCGTATAATCTCTGTCGAGTCCTCCGATAAGGTAGAGCAGGGTGGATTTTCCTGAACCTGAAGGTCCCATTAAAGATACAAACTCACCCTTCTGAATCGTCATGTTCGCATTGTCCAGGACCTTTAATTCCAGATCACCTTTTCCGAATGACTTGTTTACGTTATCTACAGTAATAATTGTTTCCATCTTATTTATCTCCTTTTGATTATTCGTACTTGAGCTCTTCTGCTATCTTCATCTTCCTTAAACTCCTGAAAGGAATAAGTGTGGTCGACATGAACACGAACATTATTATCAGGAAGTAAACAAGAATGATTTTGATATCTAACGGGCCTTCCTCAAGAATGTTAAGATCACCTTCGCTTATTACATTAAGAAGCTTGCCGAGTACGTTATACAGAAGCGGCATCGCAAGAGCGGCGACTCCTGCCGATATTCCTATAGAGAACAGACTTTCAAGGAACAGAAGAAGCTTGAGTTTGTTTCTGGACAAGGCAACGGAGTAAAGCATCGCTGTTTCTCTTTTTCTTGTTATGAATCCCAGAGCCTGGTTTCCTCCGATACCGATGAGCGTCAGAGCAACGCTGCCCGTTATAACGAGATTTATGACAAGCATCAATCCCTTCGAACTCTGGCTGTATTCGTTGCGGATATCGTCTATTGTCTTAACATCGACAGATCCTGTTTCAGTGTTATTCTCAATTCTTTCCTTGACCGCATCCGGATCATCGGCGTTTACCAGTATCTGGCCCAATGAACCATGGAACAGCTGTTCAAATACCTCGGGGCTGATGATCATGGAGGATGTAGAGAGAAGGTCAGTATGATCTGTATCTACCGTATCTGCCAGTATAAAAGTTCTAGTGAAAGGGAACTTGGTATCAGTGCCAAATGAGACTGTCAGTTCATCTCCTATCTCCAAACCCAAATTGCTGGCTTTACTCCTGGAGATTACGATCTCATCAGAAGCAAGTCCGTATCCGTTTTCAGGAAGAGCGTTAAGGATGGTATGCGGAGTGTCGGAAATAATGTACATAATGGTTAAGGGGGCATCATTAATCTGTCCTCCTGTTACTGTTGATGTGTAGATGTAGTCTGTTTCCGTAACACCTTCTATGTTGTTGATGAACAGATAGTCGTGATTTTTGTCGCTCGTATATACATCAACAGACAGGTTACAGTTGTAATCCGCCGTTGACAGATCTGACTTCAAGGCGTTGCCGACAGCACCTATAAGAAGTGACAGAAGGACGGAAGATATACAGATAACAGCAGTTCCCATTATTACTTTGTTTCTTGCTATGTTTTCTGATGCAAGAAGCGCAACCGGCATCTTAGCCTTCCTGAAAGCCGCTGACAGCCCCTTGGAGATGCCCAGAATGAGATAGGGAATGAGTACGGCAAGGGCAGTTACTCCGCAAATAAGTGCAATTGCAAGAGTAATGAAGTTCTTGTTAAGAAGACCTGTAACCAAACTGATTATTACGAGTGCAATTCCGATATAGAGTCTGCTCCATTTGTATTTGAATTCCGTATCTTTGTTGTTGAAGATAATATCCCTTATGGATATCCTTACTGCTTTAAGAAGTTCATACAGGGGGTAGGCACATTCTATGATGATCGCGCCCAGTAATACTGCAAGATATGTGTAAACAGGAGTTTTACCAACAAGTTCAGCCGCGTTCAAGGTTCCCTGTGCGCTTTCCACCGTCAGCATAGACCCAAGCAGAGGCCCCTTCGCCTGATTGTAGAGCAAACAACCTAATGAGGCTCCTGCAACTGCATAAATCACATTCTCGGTCAGAAGAACGAATGCAGTCTTGGACGGAGTTATACCCAGGCTTCTCAGGGTACCGATCACTGACATTCTCTCATTAACGATCTTCTCTGCAATGCTTATAGTGACAAAAATAACAAGCAGGAAAGATACAAGGAACATTAGGTAGAACAACTTGACTATCTGATCAAGACCGTCAGAGCTAAGCATCTCGTCGATGCTTGTCACGCTTGCCTTGGGGTCATTGGTTTTAAGAAGATCTACAACACCGGAAATCATTGAATCGTCTTTTACATCAATCATCCACATTGAGTAATTGTTTGAACGGGTGCAGCTGATCCTGTTTGTGATTTCAGAATCCACAATGACTATATTTCCGTCCAGGACATTGTTTTCTGCGTTTATGATCTTTGCAACTGTCAGTTCGATGATTTCCTCATCGCTCGTTTCAAGTTCGATCACATCTCCTTCCTGAACGCCAAACTTGTCAGCGTAATCAGTGTTGATTACTGCTGTAGTATCGTCAAGTTCAATTGTTTCAGGCAGCAGAGACATTTCAAATGCAGCATTAAGATCTGAAAAAGAAAACACATTGATCTTTTCTTCAAATGTATATGTATAGGAAGATGCATCTCTTTCAAATTCATACTGACCGACCTGACATATTCCTACTTTTGTTACCGGTGTTAATTCATCAACGCCATCCATGGCATCCGTGTTGGCACCGGTCACCATAATATCCATTGTACCGATCATCTTCATAGCATAGCCTCTGAGGATGGTCTGGAGACTGTTACTCATATCAGATGCGATGAGAGCGGTGAAACTCGCAAATACAATGCACAGTATAAGTACAAGTAAACGGACTGGCTTGGAGAAGATGTTTTTAAGTGAATGTTTTACTATTATTCCCATTGTCTTATTCTCCTTACCATCTCGTTACTCTGTCTTCAGGTGCTACGTACATGCCGTCGCCTTCCTGAACGTCATAAATCTCATAGAAGCAGTCGAATAGTGCGACTACTGCATTAACTCTCGTGATATTAGGGCTGTGTGAGTCCGAGTACAATAATTCCAAAGCGGAGTCCTTGGGGGATACAGATGCCCAGATCGTTGCGTAGTTTTCCAGGATTTCCTGTCGCTGATCGTTATTGTCGGCAAGTCTTAAGATACATTCAACACCGCTTATGTCAGCGAGGTTTTCAGGTAATGTAAGTTCTCCGTCAACATTATGTATGTCGAGAATCGTCTGATTTGAGTAGTATTCAGAAACATGCTGTGCCATCTGATCGAATGCTTCGCGGTCTTCTTCCGGCATCCAATCCGGGTTATAGTTACCATTCATATCATAGTTCATGCCGATATTATCGAAGGCGTGGGAGATCTCGTGACCTACTACGGCGCCTATGCCGCCCAGATTCTGCCAGTAGTCGTTTTGTGTACTGTAGAACGGGTCATTCATTATTCCCAAAGTTATATTGATAGAATTCATGTCCGGCATATAACATGCGTTTACGGTCTGAGGAGACATGCTGACAAAGCCGTTTCTTTCCACACCGTTTGTAAGCTTATCAATCTGTTCTTCGTATCCTCTGACATTCATATTACGTATGGTCTGAAAAAGAGTGTTTCCGATAAGATCTGCATCAAGCGGATCGACTGCATGAGGCTCATCCGCACCGATAAAGTATTCCATGCTGTTAAGCTTATTGATTATGGAAACTTTACCTTCTTCGCTCAGCCATTCGCACTCGTTTATTATGTCAACATATTCGTTAACGAGTGAATGAGTCATCTCAGTGACTTCTTCAACCGCCTGCTCATCGTAATATCTCTCAACATATTCTTCGCCTAATTGGTTAGCAAAGTCCATCTTAATAACAGTTCTTGCATACATATCATTTGAATACAAAACAGGAACTCCGCCGTAATCCTCAGGCAAATAATCTGCCACGGCATTAGCAAAAGCCATTAAGGCGATATCTTTCCAGCATTCGAGATTGTCTTCTGTAATCATGGAGTCGATAGCAACAAGCTGTTCTTCATCAATGATGTAGACACCGTCGCAAGGGGTATCGGTCAATCCATATGTCCTCATGATGCCGCTGATTCCTATATTCGGACACAACTCGTCAATCTGGTCATTCGTCTTGAACTGCATAATATGAAGAGTCTCTATCCAGTCTTCATTGATCGTCTCAAGAGTGTCAAAATCGGTCGCATATGCTATGTCCATTATCATCTGCGCATCCGAAATGCTTCTTTGCTCAGCATCCCCGGGATCTACATCATAAGTAATGAGTGCAAACTTGATTGATGAAGCCACTGACTGGGCAGAGTATCCTCCTATAACAACATCCTCGAGTTCATCTCCTGTAGGACTCTCGAAAGGGACGATGATAATGCTTCCTGAAGCTGAATTATTAATGTCCGTGTCAATCCGGTCGCCAAACAGAGGGTTCACTCCCCATTCCTTGTAGAGTGTTCCGCATATATCCAGGTATTCTTCTATAGTGGAAACATTAAGTATTGAGGCCGCCATGCTGTCTATGTAAGCTATGTCCTCTTCGTTTGTGGGTGATCCTCCTGTCGATGCATCGAGTGCCTGATAATACGCATCGTAGATAATCTGCTCATTGCTTCCCGAAGCAAAAGAATCTCTGTCAGCGCTTTTTATCTCGTCGATAATTCCGTCGAGACGTTCATCGATGAGGTCATCAATCTGTTCAAACGATCCCGTGGAACCGTCATTTTCAATGTCTGCTTCAATAAGGTTAGAAGCGTTGACATAACCGTAAAAATCGTCCTGTGCTCTGATTGAAGATACATCAAGGACTTCTTCTGCTGCTTCGGTCCCGGCTGTCTCGACCGGTGGGGTGACCGATGCCGTACACCCCGATACGACTGCTGCCGATGCCAAAGCCAGTGCAACCAACTTTCTTAACTTCATTTTTAAACTCCTTCTTTTTGATGTTACTAATATAGTCATAAATACAATGTTAAGAATGAAAAAGTGGTGAACTGCATGATTACAGTTGTGAAATGCAAATAAAAAGGCGGACATCGCTGTCCGCCCTGATTATCATTAAGCTAATGCTCTGATTATCTCAAGAATTCGATCTTCTCACCAACGATCGGAATTGTCCATGTGTTGCCCTGGCAAGCCTTAACGATACCGATGATTGTAAATACCAGAAGAGCAATATCTCCGACTACTGCAACGAGCTGTCCCAGGAAAGGAATGATGTTGCAAAGATTAACGACGAGAAGACAGATGCTCATAATAATACCGTTGTTAGCGTGATTTCTTACAAAGGGGTTATTCTTCTCAGGTTCGATAGTAAGACCTAATACCCAAAAGAAACCTAAATAGCTCAATACTGCTATAAGCTTTGAATGGTCTGCACGAGCAGGCTGTGTATTTGTGTTCTCCATAATAAGACACACCTCCATAACAAATATTTTTAATCATACCACAAAAATATGCGAATAATATCCTATTGCGCCAAAAAAACAATCATGATACAATCTCTCGGTGCATAAAAAAGAAATAAAACGATAAAACATCGGAGGGAATAATATGCCTAACATCAAGTCAGCTATCAAGCGCGTTGAAGTTACAAAGAAGAAGACAGCTGTAAACAAGATGCAGAAGAGCGAGATCAAGGCTGTAATCAGAAAGTCTAAGGCTGCTGTTGTTGCAGGCGAGGCTAATGAGGAGCTTCTCAAGAAGACTCAGAAGGCTGTAGATCAGGCTGCTGCTAAGGGACACATCAGCAAGCAGGCTGCTGCAAGAGCTAAGTCCAGAGTTGCTAAGGCTGCTAACGCTAAGTAATTCTTTTTAATCGTATTTGATTGTAATTAAGGCTGCGTTTTATGCGCAGCCTTTTTATCGTTCGTCAAAAGTGTTGTATAGTATGAATATGGAAAAAGACAGTACACAAGAATTATTCAATATAGGGAAGTCAGGATTTGCCGGCTGCTTTATTCTTACTTTATTAAGAACAATCAGTATTTACTTTTACAATATTAATGATTTGCCTTCAACGCCGGTTAAGGTGTTCCTTCTTTTGGCATTTCATTTTTTACTGGCGTTTATTGTTTTGTATTCCGTCTTTGTAGTGACAAAGTATTTTCTCGATAACATAAACTTTAGAAGTGATGCAGATAAGAAATCCGGCAATGTTTTTTGGCCGTCATTTATCATTCTTCTTATTCTCTGGCTCCCATATCTCGTAATTAAATATCCCGGGGCTTTAAACTGGGATTCATGGGCAATGTTTGATGAGCATCTGTCCGGAACCATATCCAATTATCAGTCTGTTACATATGCCTATTTGTTCGGATGGTTATTTGAAGTGTTTGCAAGACTTGGCAATGCGAATCTGAGCTTGTTCGTTCTTGCAGGTACACACTACATTCTTTATGCCTCTGTTTTTGCATATTCGTTTGTGGTTTTAAGGAAGCTTCGTGTTCCCAAATGGTATCTTTACGTAACATGGGGAATCTATGCGTTTAATCCGTTGATTACAGGATATATCGGTGTAGCTATAAAGGACTGTGTTTATGCAGTTTTCCTGTTTGCATCCTTCCTGATCCTTGTTGAGATGTACATAGAAAAGACAGACCGTTTCCCGGTTAAGAAACTTGTAATTCTGGCATTGAGCATTATCCTCGCATGTCTTGTTCGTAAAAACGGAATATATGTCTATGCGGGAGTTGTGCTTGCGATGTTCCTTTCTTCTTTATCGAAGAAGAAACCCACTCTTAAGGTTCGTGCAAATGCCAGGATCGCCGTAAGCGCAGGTTTGATTCTGTATCTCGTAATTTATATGTTGATTCAAACGGTTGTAAGACCTGTTCCTGACAATACAACAGAGATGTATTCATTGCCGTTCCAGCAGACTGCCCGATATGTACGTGATCACGGTGACGAACTGACACCTGAACAAATTAAGATTATCGATGATGTACTCGAATATGATACGCTTGCACAGCGGTATGATCCTATGATAAGCGACCCCGTAAAGGAGAGAAGCAATGGTTCTATCACTGTTACCGGTCCTTACTTCAAACTTTGGTTCAATCTGTTCTTTAAGCATCCTTTGACATATTTTGGAGCAACGGGGGAGCAGAACTATTATCTTTTATCACCCGAGGCTGAAGTAAATGATGTCACATACTTTATAAATGCTCACGAGTTTTATCAGCATGCAACATACTATCCGATACCTGCGTATGATTATCTGTTTGCGGCTCCCCAAACCCGCATCGGTCTTCAGTACTCTTTGTTTAATTACAACAGGACGGTTCAGTTTATTCCGTTCCTGAATGTTTTCTGGAACGGCTCATATGCATTCTATATATTGGCGGTAATAACGAGTTTCTTTATAAGCAGGAAGAAAGACGCCGGTATTCTTGCGATATTCTGGATGACCATAGTATTCGTTCTGGTTGGTCCTGTAATTTTCGGCCATCCCAGATACCTGTTCCCAATCATATACAGTCTGCCTGTTCTGTTTGCTTACTTCTATAATGTGTGCAGGAAAGAAAGCGATATCACTTGACCTTGACGGGAGGCAGTTTCCACTCGTATCCGGGGTCCATCTTCGCATATCGTGCGTAGACGTCGTTGGACAGAAGGTCAAGCTCGAACTGTTTTCTTAATCTGGGATTTGATGAGTAAAGTTCAAGTGCATCCGATGCGTTGCTTATAATTGGAAGTCTAGCGCATTTACCCATGATCTTGAGACAATACTTGCCATTGTTCGAGAAACCTAATACGCGGATATACTGGACATGTTTCTCGTCCTTTACATAATCAGCATCCTGACCTGTCATCAATGATGCTATCGCGCGGTAGATACGGGGCATGGTAAAGTGCTTCGTTCTAAGATCCTTATCTATATTGTTTCTGATAAATCCGTCAAGTCCGTCTGTCATATATGCATAGGATGAAAGATCCCTGCTTCGTCTTACTTCAAGTGAAGTATCCTTAAGATACTCCTCATGATCCGGGATAGAAAATTCCTTGTGCGACAGGGAAGAGAGCATAACGGATAGTGCCTTATCAGGCATTTTATTCATCAGGGCGTCTGCAATGCTTGAGGTACTCGCGGTGTTGCTTTTCGCAAGGGCTTCGCGGACGGCAGTAGCCGAACACCCTTCCTTACGCGGTATCATGTGTATCTTAAAGCCGGTGTTCATGCTCTTACAAGCGCGGAGGTAATCAAGCGCGAGGATAGAGTTAGGCTGTCTTAGTGTGTCGCTAACAACATCCGCGTCTGCGCTTCCCTTGTAATTGCTTAAGATAGCTTCGGCTCTGGCGGCGGGAAATGACTTTCCTTCCGCAAGTGCCTTCTTTAACACATCTTCATCGGGCTCAACCAAAGACAACTCTTCAAGAAGCCCCGGGTCCTTGCAATCCACTCCGAAAGCAAGGTCAGTCACGACACCCGTCCTGTACAAAAGCTCTACGGCTCCTCCCGCAAATCTCTCGGAAGGGGCGCAAGCGAAAGTGAATGGAATCTCGATGGCAACATCAACGCCGCTAAGCAAAGCTTCCCTGGCACGTATATGCTTCGGTGAAACAGAAGGCAGACCTCTTTGGGTGAAAGGTCCGCTCATTACTGTCATGACGATTGCACGCGGATCTGCTACGAGGCGCTTTGCCTCATCTATCAGGTACTGATGCCCTTCGTGGAAGGGATTATATTCCGCGATAATTCCTATAACTCTCACTTTATTAAAATACGCTTTCGTTTATAATCTTTATGATTATATTCGAACGGGCGGCTTTCCTGCAATGAAAAAGAATATCAAGTTGATAGTGATCATCGCTTCTTTGGCGCTTCTTCTGGGAGGCGGCTATCTTTTGTACCAGAAGTTTTACGGAGGTGCTTCAAACCTCTCGGTTATTGAGTTTCCGGATGTAAGCTTTGATTATCCGTCATTAGCATCGGATCAGGGTATAGTTTCCGATTATCTTTGGATGAGGACCAAGCAGCTGATGACAGGAAAAGACGGGGACACATTGATGATACCGTCTTCTTATACGATTGCAGGCAGACTGTCGTACCAGGAAGCACAGTCTTCAGGTGAATATGATCTGTCCGATCAGGGACTTCTTCTTATGATGTATGTTATTAACGGCGACAGGCTCAATGCTATGCGTCTTAAAGATGAGGTTCTCTCGTATTATGACTTCGAACTGGAAAGCAATGAGGACCTTTCCTCGTGGATAGATTCCTATCTATATTACACGGCATCATTCGGTTCATCGGCAGACCTTACAAGGATCAGTGAATTATGTTCTATCCTGTTTGATGAAGAAGGAAATATGAGAACGGAACAGCTGAGTGTTGCGGTTTACGATCAGGGCGGGTTCTTCTCGACAGATGATATCGGTGACGGAAGTCTGTCCACTCTTGAGCAGGGAACCAACCGTGAACTTACCGAGTTTACTTCTGTTGAAGGAATAGTGATCGAGTCGGTTGACTTAAGGCTTATCCGTAACCTTGAGACAAACGGATTCCTTCCGCAGGGAAGCTTTGACAGGAACCTCGAGCTTGTGACAGGAGCCAAGGTGTCAGACAGTCTCCCTTTGTATGCTTATGCATATGTAGACGGTATTTACATCTATTCACACGATGTGGCAGCAGCTGTTGATGTCTGTTCTTCCGTTGCCACGATGAGACATTTAAGTGAAGTTGGAGCTCTTCCCGAGGACTCTGTTAACTGGTTGAGAAATCAAGTGATTAATGCAGGAGCCGTTTACAGCGAGTACTATTATGCCCAGGGTACGACGGACGGGGAGGAAGCTTTGGACATCTATCCCGATATTATGCATATCGGATTGAATACGGATGATATGGATCTTTATAGAAGTGCGGCCGTTATGGAAGGCATTCGTGTTGCCACATATTCCAACAGTCCTGCGCTCTCCATGATCTTCCGCCAGGAGGATGGCAGATTTGTGTTTTACGCAGATGAGAATCTCGATGTCTGCCTTGCCGTTACCTGAGCAAGGGTGTAAACTTTTAAGGTTGTAATACTAATAAGAACAGGAGATATATGGCAATGGCATTTATCGATGAAATCAAGGCTAAAGCTAAGGCTTCCAAGAAGACTATCGTGCTTCCCGAGTCTATGGACAAGAGGACTTTCGAGGCAGCTGAGAAGATATTGAAGGAGGGAATCGCTAATATCATTATTATCGGTACTCCCGAAGAGATTGAGAAGAATGGTGCAGGATTTGATATTACAGGAGCTACAATCGTAGATCCTTTCAATGATCCCAACAAGCAGAAGTATATTGATAAGTTTGTAGAGTTAAGAAGCAAGAAGGGTGTTACACCTGAGATTGCAAAGGAGACAATCGAGAAGGATTACATGTACTATGCATGCCTTATGTGCAAGTGCGGTGATGCTGACGGTGCTGTATCCGGAGCTTGCCATTCAACAGGTAACACTATCCGTCCTGCTTTGCAGCTTCTTAAGATGAAGCTCGGCGTATCTTCAGTTTCCGGTTTCTTCCTCATGGAAGTTCCTAACTGTGATCTTGGCGAGAACGGTTTGTTCATCTTTGCTGACTGTGCCGTAAACACAGACTTCGATTCACCGAAGCTTGCAGAGATTGCAAAGGTTTCCGCAGATTCGTTCGAGCAGTTCGTCGGTAAGCCTGCCAAGGTTGCAATGCTTTCATATTCCACTATGGGTTCTGCTAAGCACGATGATGTAACCAAGGTTTCTGAGGCTGTTAAACTTGCTCACGAGAATTGGCCTGAGCTTGATGTTGACGGTGAGCTTCAGCTTGATGCCGCTTTGGTTGAGTCTGTAGGTGCTCTTAAGGCACCCGGAAGCAAGGTTGCAGGTCATGCCAACACATTGGTATTCCCTTCACTTGAGGCAGGAAACATCGGTTATAAGCTCGTTCAGAGACTTGCAAAGGCAAATGCTTACGGTCCTATCCTTCAGGGTCTTGCAATGCCTGTTAACGACCTCTCCAGAGGCTGCTATGCTGACGATATCGTAGGAACAGTTGCTATGACAGCTGTTCAGGCTCAGGCATCTGATGCTTAATAATCCGGATTATTAATTAAGGAGTTTTACATATGAAGATTTTGGTTATCAACTGCGGAAGTTCTTCTGCAAAGTTCCAGTTGTTCGACATCGACACAGGCGATGTACTTGCTAAGGGTAATGCCGAGAGAATCGGTATCGACGGTAAGCTTACATATAAGCCTGCCGGCAAGGATGAGTTCGTTTCCACAGAACCCATGCCTAACCATAAGGTAGCAGTTAAGATGATCCTCGATGCTCTCGTAGATAAGGATCACGGTGTTATCGCTGATGTATCTGAGATCGCAGCTGTCGGACACAGAGTCCTCCACGGCGGTAAGTATTACAGCGATTCCGTTATCGTTGATAAGGACGTTAAGGATGTTATCAAGAAGTGCTTTCCCTTAGGACCTCTTCACAATCCTGCAAACCTTATTGGTATCGAAGCATGCGAAGATGTACTTCCTGCAGGCACACCCCAGGTTGCCGTATTCGATACTGCTTTCCATATGACAATGCCCCCGAAGGCATACACATATGCTCTCCCTTATGAGCTCTCCGAGAAGTATGACATCCGCCGCTACGGTTTCCACGGTACATCTCACCGCTATGTAAGCCGCAGGGTTGCAGATTTCCTCGGCAAGAAGTACGAGGACTTAAGGATCATTACATGCCATCTCGGCAACGGTTCCTCATTCGCAGCTGTTAAGGACGGCAAGTGTCAGGATACATCCATGGGTCTTACACCTTTGGCAGGTATCTGCATGGGTACAAGAACAGGTGATATCGATCCTGCCATCGTACCTTTCATCATGCAAAGAGAAGGACTTACTCCCGAGGAGATGGACACACTTCTTAACAAGAAGTCCGGTGTTCAGGGCCTCTCCGGCGTTTCTTCCGACTTCAGAGACCTCGAGAAAGCTAAGAACGAAGGTAATGAGCGTGCCGCTCTTGCTCTCGAGATGTTCGCATATCAGGGCAAGAAGATCATCGGTTCCTATGCAGCTGCCATGGGCGGTGTCGACGTTATCGTCTTTACTGCAGGTATCGGTGAGAACACAGACCACATGAGACAGGCTATGTGCGAAGGCCTTGAGTTCATGGGTGTTGAGTTTGACGCTGAGGTTAACAAGGGCTTGAGAGGCAAGGAGGCTATTATCAGCAAGCCTTCCTCAAAGGTAACAGTCTGCGTTATCCCTACAAACGAGGAGCTCGCTATCGCTCAGGAGACAGAGGCTTTGGTTAAATAATCAAACCTATAACCGACTATAGATTTTATGTATATACTTCGGCGGGATTATTCCCGCCGATTTTATTGACTTGAAATAATCCTATGAATACAATTCTCACAGCATCATAAATAGGGAGGTATATCATGAGCAATAATGCTTCAAGTCTTAGAAAAATGGCATATGCCGGTGTGCTTGCGGCCTTTGTGTTCATTGCAACCCAGATCCGTATTCCTACCGCCATCGGATATATTAACTTGGGTGATGGTGTAATTCTTATTAGTTCATTCCTGTTGGGACCCTTGGCTTTTTTCCCTGCGGCCATAGGCTCCGCACTCTCGGATCTCATTGCAGGCTATGCGCAGTACATTATTCCGACTTTTATCATTAAGGGACTTATGGGCTATGTCGCGGGCGTCAGTCTTCGTAAGTTGAAAATCACGCTTCTTAAGAAGATCATTATCGGCATAATTTCCGAGATTATCATGATCGCCGGTTATTTCCTGTTTGAATCTCTGCCTTTCATGTACGGATGGCAGGCTGCGGCAGGCTCTGTGTTCTTTAATGCTATCCAGGGCATTGCAGCCGTTATTATCTTCGTTACAGTTACATCTATTCCTGCAATCAGAAAGGCTTCTGATGTATAATCTGTCTCATGGAGATCGAAGACAGCAGAATTGATTCAGGCAAGCCGTTCGACTGGGGCAGGACCTCAGAGGACTATGCCAGATACAGGGATATATATCCCGAAGTTTTCTATCAGAAAGTAGCGGACCTCGGACTTTGCATCGACGGTCAGGTTGTGCTTGACCTTGGTACAGGCACCGGAGTGCTGCCCCGTCACATGTACCACTACGGCGCACACTGGACGGGTACAGATATTTCTCCCGAACAAATAGAGCAGGCGAAGCGTATTTCTGCTGAAGCGGGTATGGACATAGATTATCGTACTGTATCAGCAGAGAAGATCAATTTCCCTGCGGGAAGCTTCGACGCAGTAACGGCGTGCCAGTGTTTCTGGTATTTCGATCATGAGAAGGTCGCACCCGAGTTTGCAAGGATCCTGCGTGATAACGGAAGACTCGTGATACTTTACATGGCATGGCTTCCTTACGAAGACGGGATCGCGGGCAGGAGCGAGGAGCTCGTGCTTAAGTACAGTCCCGAATGGTCAGGTGCGGGAGAGAAGAGGCATCCCATATTCATTCCTGAGCCCGTGCTTAAGTATTTTGAGCTTGAATATCATGAAGAATACGATGTTAAGGTGCCGTTCACGCGTGAGACATGGCATGGACGCATGAAGGCATGCAGGGGAGTCGGGGCTTCGCTTAATGCGGAAGAGCTGGCTTCATTCGAGAAGGAGCACATTGAGCTTCTAAGAAGGACCGCGCCTGAGAGTTTTGAAGTGCTTCATTATTCTGCCATCGCTGTTTTGAAGAAGAGAAATGAAGGCTCTAGGTGAATTCGTAGGCAAGAATATGGCACTCATCATACTGGCGGTATCGGTGCTTGCACTGTTCGCGCCTGGTACGTGCCTATGGGTGCAGACTTCGTGGATCAACTATCTTTTGATGGTTGTTATGTTCGGTATGGGACTAACGCTTAAACCGTCTGATTTTGCCGTTGTATTTAAGCATCCGAAGGACATAATCATCGGGTGCCTCTCTCAGTTTACGATAATGCCTTTGCTGGCGTTCGGCCTGGGTAAGTTGTTCGGACTTGAGACCGGTCTTCTTGCCGGAGTTATCCTTGTTGGTACATGCCCCGGAGGCACAGCGAGCAATGTCATCACTTACTTAAGCAAGGGGGACGTCGCTTTGTCGGTGGGCATGACAGGTGTCAACACTTTGCTCGCGCCCGTGCTTACGCCTGCAATCACATATCTTCTTCTGAAGACTTCGGTGCATGTCGATGTTCTAAGCATGTTCCTGTCGATAGTGAAGGTCGTTATCGTACCGATAGTGCTGGGCTTTGTCATCAATCATTTCTTCGGAAAATACACTTCCAAGGCATCGGAAGCGCTGCCGCTCATATCCGTCGCCGCCATCGCGCTCATCGTCGCCTCTGTCGTCTCGCATAACGCGCAGAAGATACTTGAGACCGGTGCCGTCGTCTTCGCTGTGGTGGTGCTGCATAATGTCCTCGGGTACCTCGCTGGGTTCCTTCTCGGCATCCTGCTTAAGCTTCCCCTCTCGAAAAGAAAAGCGCTTTCCGTCGAGATCGGCATGCAAAACTCAGGCCTTGCAACTTCACTTGCAGGTACGGCTTTCCCGGATCTTACCATGGCGACGGTTCCGGGAGCGATCTTTTCTGTGTGGCATAACATCTCCGGAGCGATACTCGCGAGTGTTCTGAGAAGAATGAAGGATGAAGACGGACCGGCGACGGTATAGACCCGGCGCACAGCAACTGCCGTATGAGCATCTGTAGAGATCCCAAAATGACCTGATCGGATAAGTATGTGATAAACTTCAAGGAACAATTCTTCGGGGGATTATTATGAATATCGGAATAATCGGTTACGGCAGTATGGGTAAGATGCTGGCGGATAAGTTTGCTCTTAGCGGCAAGAATGTCTATGTTTCAACAAGAACGCGCGGAAGGCTTGAGTCTGCGCCCCGTGAACTTCATATCTGCCAAGACAATACCGATACCGCGCAGGTTTCCGATATCATCTTCGTATGCGTGCGCCCTTGTGATCTTCTAAATGTCATTTCCGGGATTGACGGTGCGGCAAAGGATGATGCACTGATCGTGTCGCTCAACGGCAGTGTTTCTTTCGAGGCGATAAGGGATGTTACTTCTAAGAAGACCGCTAAAGTCATTCCGAGTGTAACAGCGGAGATTGACCGTTCGCAGACGCTTGTGACTTACAGTGAGTTCGCAGGTGAAGAAGATAAGGCAAGGCTTAAGGAGCTTCTCAGCATCATAGGAAATGTGATTGAGCTTCCCGAGAATGAAATGGGTATGGGATCTGAACTTGTAAGCTGTATGCCCGGATTCATCGCTTCGATGTTTGATGTGGTATGTGAATCTGCAAGGAAGCATACTGACATTCCGGATGGTCAGATAGTTAATATGGTGCTTAATACCATGAGCGCCACAGGCGATCTGATGCTTCAGAAGGATATGTCGTTTAAGGATGTTGTCGGAAGAGTCGCTACTAAGGGCGGAATAACCGAAGTTGGAACAAGTGTAATATATGATCAGTTCCCGAAGACGGCGGACGAGTTGTTCGGCAAGACTATGGCCAAGAGGCGCAAGACCTCATTGGAAAGTAAGAAAGAAGGTTGATGTTATGGCAAGTTGTGAGACATGTCAGTACGCATATATCGATGAATATACAGGTGAACCCGTCTGTGATCTTGATCTTGATGAGGATGAGGTCATCAGACTGTCCCACAGAAGGACAAAGGAGTGTCCGTACTATAAGAACGGGGACGAGTATCAGACTACCGTAAAGCACCAGTTATAATTGTACATATAATAGGACTTATCTTCGTGTCCGGCATATTATAATATTACACGCGAGTGGACGCGCTTTTAATGTTATAATTGTTACTAGATTTTTTGACCGGATATAATGGAGAGAGTTGTGACTGATTTTGATAATAATGGCGGGATGGATCTGTTTGATGAATTAAGTTCTCTTTATGACCAGGAACTTGAAAGTGACGGACAGGTAAGAAGTGCCGAGAGCCTTCTTGACTCGCTTAATGATGAACAAAAGGATGCGGTAACGCATCTTGACGGCCCGCTTCTGATACTTGCAGGAGCAGGATCGGGAAAGACCAGGGTTATCACGTACAGGATAGCTTATATGATCGAGAGATTCGGTGTCGCACCGGGCTCTATTCTGGCTATCACTTTTACCAATAAAGCTGCAAATGAGATGAAGGAGAGAATCAATTCTCTCGTAGGAGACCGCTCCCGTTATATCTGGTGCGGTACTTTCCACAGCATTTTCGCGAGGATATTAAGAAGGCATGCCGAGGATATAGGTTACGGCAAGAACTTCACTATCCTTGATACAGACGATCAGGTGAAGGTAATAAAGCAGATAATGGGAGAGCTTGAAATCTCTGAGAAGACCTACAAGCCCAGATTATTCCAGTATGAGATAACCAATGCCAAGAATCACATGATGAGCCAGCGTGAGTATGAAGCTCTTGCGGGCAACGACACATTCAGAAAGATGGCGGCGCAGGTCTTTAAGGCATATGACAGAAGACTTAAAGAAACCAATGCCATGGATTTTGATGATATCCTTATAAACTTCGTTAAACTCCTTCGTGATAATGAGGAGGTTGCCGAGTTTTACAGGAGTAAATTCAAGTACATCATGGTCGATGAGTATCAGGATACTAATAAGCCTCAGTATCAGGCTGTTATGCTTTTGGGTAAGGAGCATAAGAATGTGTGCGTGGTAGGTGATGACGACCAGTCTATCTATGCGTTCCGAGGCGCAGACGTTCAGATGATCCTTAACTTCGAGAAGGATTTCCCCGGAGCAAGAGTTATTAAACTTGAGCAGAACTACAGATCGACCAAGGTTATTCTTGATGCTGCCAATGAGGTCATCTCGAATAATAAGCACAGGAAGCACAAGGCGTTAAGGACATCGGGTGAGGATGGCGACCAGATTATCCTCATGAATGCCGATAACGGTAATCTCGAAGCGAGATGGACTGCTGATACGATCAAGAGAATGGTGGACAAGGGCAAATTCACTTATAGTGACTGCGCTGTTCTTTACAGAGTGAATGCACTCTCACGTTCGATAGAGTCAGCACTGCGCGAGAAGGGTATTCCGTTCAAGGTTTACGGCGGTATGCGATTCTATGACAGAAAAGAGATCAAGGACATCATCGCGTATCTTCGTATAATCAACGACAGTCACGATGATCTCGCGCTTGAGAGGATAATCAATGTTCCTAAGAGGGGAATAGGCGATACCACTGTTGATAAGATAAGGACTCTTGCGAAGGCCAATGAGATGACCATGTTCGATGTGTGTGAACAGAGCATGAGATTCCCCGAACTTCAAAGATTGTCCGGAAGACTTGTTGAATTCACGAATCTTATAAACAGATTCAGAGACACAATGCTCGAGGACATGTCATTTAAGGACTTCGTCGATCTTGTTGAGAACGAATCCGGAATGATCCAGGAGATTATCGACGAGAGGGAGACTAAGGGCGAACTTACAGACAGGGTTGAGAACCTTAAGGAATTGCTTTCTGAAGCAAGTGAATTCGAGAAGAATCACAGAACAGTACCGGGACAGGTACCCGCTTCAGAGGATGAAGACGATATGTATCTGGATGATGAGATGAAGACTGCTGACACTTTGCAGGGTCTGCTCTCGATCTATCTTGAGAATGCTGCGTTGTATTCGGCAGGTGACGAGTATAACGAAGGCGATGATTATGTAAGGCTCATGACGATCCACAGTGCCAAGGGACTTGAGTTCGGTGCCGTATTCCTGATCGGTGCCGAGGATGGTATCTTCCCGGGATACAAGTCGATATCGGATATGGTCGCTCTCGAAGAGGAGAGGCGTCTTATGTATGTTGCGATCACGAGAGCCAAGAAGAATCTTTTTATCGTTGTAACAAGACAAAGAATGCTCTTCGGTCAGACACAGTGCCTGCCTCCTTCAAGGTTCCTTAAGGAAATCGATCCCGGACATCTTTATAAGATCGGCGGAGCAAGGGAAGTCAAGCCTAATGTGCAGGAAGCAGATTATTCTTCGTCTGCCCGTGAACAGGCCAGAAAGAATATAGCAAGCGCGGTCAAATCCTCATTTACGAATAAACCCAAAACTCCTGAAGGGCTTAAGTGGAATGAACTTAAGGAGGGTATGGAAGTCGTTCATGCAAGATTCGGTGAAGGTGTTATCCTTAAGATAGAACCCGTTGCCGGAGATGCACTCATTACGGTTGACTTTGACGGCATGAAGAAGAATATGCTCGCGAATGCGGCGGGACTTAAAAGGAGGGTGTGATAATGGAAAGCAGCCTTTTTGATATTTTCGGGGATGCTCTGGGGGATATACCTGCTGAGCCCCAGCTTATAAATAACTACAAAGACGTAAAAGAGATAGAGCTCATAAGGAATGAGAGAGAGAAGAGTCTTTCTCCTTTTGCCATGAGGACGAAGAATTCCCGCGGCAGAAGGTTTGATGATGAGCCCTGCACAATAAGAAGTCCGTATGAGAGAGACCTTGGAAGGATTATTTTCTCACAGTCTTTCAGGAGACTTCGTCATAAGACTCAGGTGTTCTTCAATCCTAATAACGATCACATCTGTTCGAGGATCGAGCATGTTATTTATGTAAACTACATCTCAACGATCATAGGAAGAGCTCTTAATCTTAATATCGACCTTATCCAGGCAATCGCACTGGGACATGATATCGGTCATTCTCCGTACGGCCACACAGGAGAGCGCGTGCTTAACTCCTGCATTAAGAAGGTGGATCCGAATCTTTACTTCGAACATGAGGTTCACAGCCTCAGGGTTCTCGATGTGCTTGAGGAGCACCGGTCGGGTGAGTACGGCCTTAATCTTACTTTCGAGGTGAGGGATGGTATCGTATCGCATTGCGGTGAGACTTACGATGAGTACAGGCTCACCCCTTACCGCGAGAAGACGGAAAGGGAAGTGTCGGACAAGCCCGAGAAGGACAGGACGAGGCCCTGCACACTCGAGGGCTGTGTTGTCAGATTTGCCGATAAGATAGCTTATGTTGGAAGAGATATCGAGGATGCAAGAAGAGCCGGAATCATCGGAGGCAATGAACTTGTAAGTTCAGAGGCGGCTAAGAGATTAGGATCGACCAATGCCGAGATCATCAACATTCTTGTATGGGATATAGTTCACAACAGTCTTAACAAGGACGAGATATGCATGTCGAAGGAGAACTTCGAGGCGATGAACGAGTATCTTAACTCGAACCTTAACAATATCTATAAGGCGCCGAAGATCGTAACTTATGAGAATAATATCAAGCTCCAGCTCGAGGCGGTTTTCGATGCGTTTATGGAGTGTGTTGATGATATTGAGAAGTCGGCTCATTCGGAGAACGAGGCGATCAGGAGTTTTGCAAAGTTCTATATGAAGCATCCCGAGCCCGGCTGTCCTCCGGTAAGGAAGGTAGTCGATTATATCGCAGGAATGACAGATACTTATGCCAATGCCTGCTTCGACGAATTGTACAGAGTATAAGGGAGGTTAGGATAGATGGAGAATAATTACGGTTTCTTCGCACTTCTTGACAGAATGCAGTATATAAACCGCTGGGCTCTTATGAGGAACAGCAGATACGAGAATATTAAGGAACACAGCTTTGATGTGGCAATTATAGCTGAATCGCTTGCAGTAATTCACAATAAGCTTGTAAGCGAAGGTAAGGCACAGATCAATGTTAATCCTTTTGAGATTCAGGCATATGGCCTGTATCACGACTGTACGGAGATTATTACGGGCGACATGCCTACTCCCATAAAGTACAGAAATGACACACTTAAGACTGCGTACAGGGAGGTGGAGCACGAGGCGGCTGAGAGTCTTTCATCACAGCTTCCTTCCTATATGAAAGACTACTATCTCAATCTTCTTTCTCCCGATTTTTCCGGAGAGGAAGGCGCTCTTAAGAAGAAGCTTGTTAAATCAGCGGACAAAATAGCGGCTTATGTAAAATGCATAAGAGAGAAGCTTGCAGGTAACACCGAGTTTGATTCGGCAATGGCGACAACAAAGGAAACTATTGATAAGATAGATTTACCCGAGGTCAGGATATTCATGGATGAGTTTATTCCTTCATTCGGACTTACTCTTGACCAACTTAACACCTGATAGGAGTAAGAAGTGGCATCAACCGTTAAGCGGACAAAAGAATATCTGATAGCAGCTTGCGCTGTGTTTGCTGTATTCATTATCGCAATCGTGATTGCAGGAGTGTCCCTGTCCGGTATGAGCATCCCCTATCATGATCCTTCTTCACAAGAGGAGGATATAGTTTTAAGAGCGGCGGCATTAACAAATAATTCCGGTTCTGTGAGAACGGCGCTTTACCGTGTGGGCGCAGGATTTCTGACTGCAGGTGATTACACCATCAGGTCTTTTACAAGTTCGGATTATCTTATTAACGGTAAAGATGATGCTGCTTTCGCTTCGGATCTGTCATCGGTAATTAACGGGCAGGAAGATCCCGAACAGGTTTCTTCAATAATGTCCATGCTCGAATCAAGTTCCAGAATGTATGTAATTAATGAGACTATCCGTGAAGAAGATCCTTCTTTGAAAGCATCCGGAAGAGTCCCTGATGTTCCGGGCGATAGTTTTTCTGATTGTGTTCTTACATCTTCTCTGGAAGGAGAAGGCGGCCTTACCATCGGAATAAGGAAAGTCGAGGGTTCTTTTGTAACCACAGGTGACGAGATAAGAACGGATTTCTTCGTTGACGGTATGTCATATCAGGGCAATATAACGATTAGCGAATCGGAGGAAGGATCCAAGTCATTTGTTATGACCTGGAACACCAACGGTATATCTGCAGGTGTCCATCAGGTATTGATACTGCTGCGTTCTTCTGACGGAAGGGGAACGGTTCTTGCAGGCGGCGATATCTTTGTGCCTAACACAATGACACTTGTAAATTATAATGTGCAGCCGGGCTCTATTTCCGAAGGCAGCAATGCTTCCTGGTATTCACTTGATGCACAGGACGGTAACGCATATATCAACTTTGTTAATCTCTCGGGAGATATCCGCGTATCGATATATAACGCATACGGTGATCTTGTCGGTACCAATGATCTTCCCGGCAATGATCTTGAGATACTGCGTGCTGCCAGACAGGATATTCAGGCCATGACGGAGGATACGGGCCTTACCGGTCTTACCAATACTTTCTACATAAAAGTTGAACGTGGAGCTCTTAATGAGGATCACTTAGGATCAGTTAATTACACGATGATCCAGAGCCGTGAGGTTGCAAGATATAACGACGGTTATGCGGCTGTTATTGACGATGTGGGACAGGTTCCCATTCCTCTTCCTACTGTCGGCAATGTAACTGAATACACGGGCCGTGATATACGCATTCAGGACATTAACAACAACATCACTGCTGTTCCGTATGAGGAACTGAGTTTCCTGCCTATAAACGGAGTTCTTGAAGATTTTACTATCGGCTCAACTGGTACGGGTATTCCTTTGCAGTTTGTACCTGAATTTGTACCGAAGGTTGATAACTACGGCTATATGTCCGCAGATCCTGTTGAAGCTATGACAGTTAATGCGGTCGCCACAGAAGGAAACTTTGCAACTGTTGATGTCTCGCTGACTAATTCAGCCGGAACACAAAATATCCCTCTTGGAGGCTCCTTTACTTTCGCTGACGGAGAGAATGAGTTGGATGTAACGGTCAATTCTTTCGACGGGGTTGCAAGAAAGTACAGGTTGTTTGTTCTTGTGGGGGATGATGCCGGAACCTTCTGTGAAGATACGATATCTTTGTTCCCGACAGGATACGGAAGCGGTTTGTGGCTTTTGCACTCGCTTCATTCGGATTACATATTCACGCCCTATGACACGGGACTTTCATTCAATACAGTTCTTGATTACGAGGACAGTGGATCGAGAAGTCTCGCGAATATCATCTCGAATCCTTCATGGTGTAATTCTAACAGTCCCGAGTATGACGGCGGAGGATGGCATGCAGCAAATATTGAGACTGTAAGCTACTTTTTGGATCCCCGTAATTACCTTGATCAGACTCACATCTTCTCATTGGAGAATTTGGCTTTCAATCCGGAGGTTCACAGTGTTGACGGTGTAAGGGCAATGATAGCAGGAAGCTTTATGGATACGTCTTCATATGATTATGCCCAGGCAATCTATAATGCGGGCCAGACTGCGGGCGTGTCGCCTTATCTTCTTGCGAGCAGAATAATCCAGGAGATGGGATATAACGGAGAATCAGCTCTGTGTTCCGGTACTTTGCCGGGTTATGAAGGTTACTACAACTTCTTTAATATCGGATCTGTTCCTGACCCTTCAGTAGAGAACGGTGCTCTTATAAACGGTGCAAGATACGCTATGTGGGGATCTGATCCTGATAACGAGACTATAGATGACGACGAGGCATCAATGATGCTTCCCTGGGATAATATTGAGGATGCTATTACAGGTGGTGCTATCTGGATTGCAAGAAGTTACATAGCAGTAGATCAGAATACGCTTTATTTCCAGAAGTTTGATGTTATCAACAATAACGATGGATTGTATCAGCATCAATATGCTCAGAATATTTCCATGGCATATACTGAAGGCGCAAGGTACTTTACGGCTTACGCTTCAGGAAGTATGCTTGATGAATCATTTGAATTCCTGATTCCCGTTTATTCGGGAATGCCGGAGTCCTATGGAGATCTGCCGTGAGTATGAAGAAGACTTTTGCCGGAATGTTTATGGGGTTTGCGAGAAGAACAGCAGCTTTTTTGGTGGCTGCTTCGATACCATTTGCACTCACGGGTGGAATGCTTCTTGCTGATGATTCAATTCATCTTTCTTTATCAACTCAGACATCGACCGTTAATCCCGGCGACATCATCACTATCAATGTTAACTGTGACAGTTTTGATTCTCTTACTGAATTTGGTCCGATAAAGGTCACATTCGATCCGGAACAATTTGATTATGTGTCGGTTACTCCTTCGGATGCATTATCCGGATACAGTTTTGATATTGATGATAGTGATGAAGAATATGTTCTTGTAATGGCTGAGTTTGATGCTTTGAATTATGCGGGTGCTGATTATGAAGTTCTTCCGTTTTATGCTGATGTTCAGACTGTGTTGTTTCAGGTATCCTTACGAGCACGTCCGGACGCATCCGGCACATCACTGATCGGCCTTAGGACGACCGGTACTTTCAGAAGGGCTGACGGAAGCACTGTATCACCATCATGTTCTGAAGATCTGTCGGTTGTTGTTTCACTCGGCGTATCTTCTGATGCGACTTTATCTTCACTGTCGTTAGAGGGAATTACCATGACGCCTGCTTTTGATCCTCAGGTGTTTGAGTATTCTGCGACCGTCAGCCGTGATATCGAGAGCGTAACTGTAAATGCAACCGCAAGCAATATACAGGCGATCATATCGGTTGAAGGTGCAGACGAACTTGATACCGGTGAGAATATCGTGTCAGTCCATGTCCTGGCCCAGGATGGAATACGCTGGCATGAGTACAGGATATTTGTAAACAGACAGGAGAGCTTTATTCCTGAAGGCTCGGGTTTTGTGGATGCACAAGGCGAGACTTATACATTCATGACTTTCCCGGGAAATTACGACCTGCCGGAAGGCTTTATGCAGACAACGAGATCGATCAACGGTTATACTGTACCGGTCTTTGCCAAGGATGGCATTCAGAGTGTCCTTGTTTACATCTATAACGGCCATGATAATCCGGACTTCTATTTCTATAATCCCATAACAGGAATAACCAGTGTTTTTGATCCGAATGCTACAGTTGTGTCGGTGGGGTATGTCTTAACTGCAATCGAATGCCCGGAGGGTGTAGCTGTACCTCAGGGATTTACCGAAGGAAGCAAAGAAATCAATGGCGTGCAGATGGAAGGCTTTATCAACGATGACGATGTGTTCATCTCGTATTTCTCTGATGATTCGGGGAATACCGGATTCTATATGTATGATGAACAATCGGGACGATTCTTCAGAATGGATACCGTTGAACGGTCTGTGGAACGCGTGTACAAGAATCTGTTCTACATTTTCTTCATCGCAAGTGTTCTCCAGTCGATCTTTATAATCATCATCGTTTATACGATAAGAAGAGTAATCAGCAACAGGACTAATCCGAGGCCGAAGAGAGTGTGACAGATGAGACTTAAGGAGATTCTTTATGGAAGCGACAGGCTGAAGCCGAAGCAGGAACAGATCCGTCAGATGGTTCTGTATCCTTTCGCGGGGATATTTACGGCTCTTGCTAATTTCCTGTCTTTTGTGCTCATGAATATGATCTTGCATGATTCTATAAATGTTGTGCTTGCAGGACGTGTAGTGGATATTTCTCTTGTGATCAAGCAGTTTGTCTCCTGGGTTGCCACAATAATCACGGCTTATACCACGAACAGGATCTTTGTGTTCAGGTCTCACGGCAATTACTTCCTTGAACTTATGGGATTCGCTGCGGCAAGACTTTCCACGTTCGTCTTTATTGAACTATTGCTGTTTTCATTCATGGTCAAGTGGATGGAGAACCGCCTTGGAATCTCGAGGGAGGCTCTTATTTTTGCGGTTGGGTCTTTTAAGTTCACATACATCTATCTGGTCAAGATCTTGAACAACATAGCACTCGTTATTCTGAACTTTGTGCTGAGTAAGTGGATAGTGTTCAGAAGTTCTTCAAAGTATCAGGAACTAAAGCAGAAGGGGAATGAGACAAATGCCGCACAATGATGTTCCTGAGTTTTTACAGGATGCGATGAAATTCGGAATCAACCTCGGACTTGAGAGAATGAACGAACTTGACAGGCTGCTTGGAGATCCTCAAAAGGATCTTAAGGTCGTTCATGTAGCGGGTACAAACGGAAAGGGGTCGGTAGTGACGTTCCTTTCCACTTGTCTTGCCGAGTCCGGTCTTAAAGTAGGGGTTTATACTTCTCCTTTCCTTGAAAGATTCTCAGAGCGTATGAGGATAATTGACGGCAATGAAGGTCTTTCCCGTCTTCTTGATGATGAAGCCTATGGCGAGATCCCGGATGATGATTTGAAAAGGCTGAGTCTTCAGGTGGAACAGGCCTGTAATGCAATGGTACAGAACGGATTTGAGCACCCTACCGAGTTTGAGCTGGTGACTGCCGTTTGTTACCTGTGGTTCAAGGAAAACGATGTTGATATTGTGGTGCTTGAGACGGGACTTGGCGGCAGACTCGATTCTACCAATGTCTTCGAGAAGCCTGTGGTTACGGTGATTACGTCTATAGGACTTGATCATCAGGACAGGCTCGGTGACACCATCGATAAGATTGCAAAGGAAAAGGCCGGTATCTTTAAGACCGGTGTTCCTGCTTATGCATCAAACCCCGATGACATGCTCTTGCCGGATGAGCTTAAAGGAATTGTCAGAGATGCTCTTGATGAATCTGCCAAGGCTTTAGGTCTTACCGTTAATTATGTCGGCGGTAACGGCGATAATGCTAAGTTTACTGATGACGGCAGGATGGTTTTCGAGGCGCTTGGGGAGCGGTTTGTTACCGGACTTCTGGGGCGTCACCAGGTTCTGAATGCAACACTTGCCATAAAAGTGTTGTCGGATGTGTTCGAACTTCCTGTTGAGGTGATAAAGAGCGGTATTGCCAAGGCGAGGTGGAAGGGCAGAGCGGAGCTTTTGTCTCTTACGCCGCCCGTTATCTTGGACGGAGGACATAATGTCCAGTGCGCACAAAGCCTTGCGGACACCCTCAAAAGTATGTGTAACGGCCGCTTTAAGGATTTGAGATTCCGTGTTGTCATGGGTGTTATGGCTGATAAGAACGTAGAAGGTATGATACAGACTTTACATGATGCGGGTTTGAATCCCGTTGAGGTCTATACGGTCAGGGTGGATAATCCTCGATCAATGGACCCCGAAGGTCTTTCTAATATTATTTATTTTGTGTATAATAACTCGATTAAGCCTTTGGCATTTGAAAATGCCCTTGAAGGCGCGACGGAAGCCTGCGGGAAGACGGCAGAAGACGGTATTCCTCTTCTGGTAACGGGTTCCCTTTATCTGATAGGCGAAGTGAGAGGTAAATTATGCACGATTACAGACAACTGGCTCTGATGCTTCGTCCCATGGAGGAGAAAGATATGATCCTCTATGACATGAGTGCTGAAGATAAGGTTTATGCGGTTAAGCAGTTCAATCGCGCACTTTTGAATTCCCAGAAAGACGGCACAGATGTTGCCCAGATCATTCTTAAGCCGCTTATTACTAAGTATCCCACATGGGGAGATACAGCTCTTGTTTACGGACTCTGCCTTGCAAGAGAGAAGAGTTTCAAAAGAGCTTGCGATGCTCTCGAGTACGCTGTTAACAACACGCTTGCTTCCGAGCAGCACCTGAATGTTGCACAGGAAGCCATCAAGCTTGTGCGTGCTGATGAGAAGGAACCGCCTTCAGAACCTGTAGAGCCCAGAAGGCGTAAAAGAGACATATCATCCATGATCGGTGAAGGCTCATCGAAGCCTGCCGCACGAACAGCTATGCAGGCTCCTATCCTCATGCGTGCTTCGTCGGGAAAAGATGACTTCAAGATGGCTTCCGATAAGGAGAGGCGCGATGTCATGATGCGTTCAAGCTCAGGCGGAGACGAGATGAGTGATGACGTTAATGTTGAGAACGTAAGGACCGCTGCCGATAATTTAAGACTTACCGTAAGGATAATCACTATTGCATTGATACTTATCGCTCTGGCTGCCCTTATCTACTTTGTGATCATTCCCACAGCAGTAAAAGTTAAGAACAGCAGCGATACAGAAGCCAGACTTGATTATCTGATCACAAAACTTGATGAGAATAAGCAGGATCCTGAGGTTGCAAACATTATCTCGGGATATGCACAGAGCTTTGGCGATACTGAAGCGGCACAGGTTGAAGCTTCACAGATGCCGGCCATTGAGTCCACACAGATTACAACGATCGAGAGTGAGGTTATTGCACAATGAAATACATAAGCACAAGAGGATATGAGCAGAAGTTTACGGCTCAGGAAGCCATTATCAGAGGTATTGCTCCGGACGGAGGTCTGTTCGTACCTGAGATGGTTCCCCATCTTGATGATGAGGAAATAGAGAGAATGAAGAACATGCAGTTCTATGAGATATCAGCTCATGTTCTTGCGAAGTTCCTTGATGATTTTACGGAAAGCGAGCTTCTCGACTATACAAGACAGGCATATAGCGAAGAGAAGTGGGGGGAGAATCCCGTTCCGCTTGTTCAGCTTAATCAGTATAACGACAGAGAGTACATCCTTGAACTGTGGCATGGTCCCACTTGTGCGTTCAAGGATGTAGCTTTACAGCTTTTGCCTCATCTTATGACAGCTTCTATCAGAAAGACCGGTGAGTCCAAGAAGATCTGCATTCTGACGGCAACATCAGGTGATACGGGAAAAGCAGCTCTTGAGGGCTTTAAGGATCTTCCCGGAACTGAGATCATCGTATTCTATCCTACGGGCGGAGTATCCGAGGCTCAGAAGCTTCAGATGGTTACAACTACGGGAGACAATACACATGTCATTGCCGTTAACGGATGCTTTGATGATGCCCAGACAGGTGTTAAGAAGATATTCGCGGATAAGGCTTTCAATGAGGAAGTATCTAACGGCGGAGTTAAGCTTTCATCTGCCAATTCCATTAACTGGGGACGCCTCGCTCCTCAGATTGCTTACTATGTATATTCGTACATCGAGCTTTTAAGAACTGAGAAGATCGAGAAGGGCGAACCTATCAACATCGTTGTTCCTACAGGTAACTTCGGTAATATCCTTGCCGCATGGTATGCAAAGCAAATGGGAATACCCGTACGCAAGCTGATCTGTGCTTCCAACAAGAACAAGGTTTTGTGCGATTTCTTCTCATCCGGTAAGTATGACAGAAACAGAGAGTTCTATAAGACATCATCACCTTCGATGGATATTCTTATCTCTTCTAATCTCGAGAGACTTTTATTTGAGATTACAGATAAGGATGCAGCTCAGGTAACTGAGTGGATGAAGTCACTTAATGTGGAGGGATCATATAAGGTCGATCCCCAGACACTGAAGAAGATGCAGATGCTTTTCGTAGGCGGTTTTGCTGATGAAACCGGTGTAACGAAGACGATCCAGGAAGTTTACGACAGAACGGATCACGTTATCGATACTCATACTGCAGTCGGATTTAACATTTATAACCGCTACCACCAAAGATCCAGTGACGAGACAAAGACTGTATTTGCTTCAACGGCATCTCCTTTCAAGTTCTCTCCTGCTGTTATGGATGCGTTGAGAGGTGAGAATTTCAGTGAAGGAAAGAGCATAGAGGAAGTTATCTCCGAGCTTTCTGATGAGAGCGGACTTCCGGTTCCTGAGGCAATCAAGGATCTGTCCTCTAAGCCTGTACTTCACAAAGACGTTATTGAGAAAGAAGACATGGAGCAGAAGGTTAGAAGCATACTTCTCGGATAACGCATAACTTTAGGTAATAAAAATTTTAGATACGGGGGAAACGCAAATGCCCAAGAGAGAAGACATCAACAAGATCCTTATCATCGGTTCCGGACCGATCATCATTGGTCAGGCCTGTGAGTTCGACTATTCCGGAACTCAGGCTTGTAAGGCTCTGAAGAAACTAGGTTACGAGATTGTACTCGTAAACAGCAATCCTGCAACGATCATGACTGATCCTGATGTTGCTGACAGAACTTACATCGAGCCTTTGAATGTCAACAGGATCGAACAGATAATCGCCAAGGAGAGGCCCGATGCGCTCCTTCCTAATCTCGGAGGCCAGTCCGGACTTAATCTTTGTTCCGAGCTTTCCAAGGCCGGCGTACTTGATAAGTACAATGTTCAGGTAATCGGCGTTCAGGTTGATGCCATCGAGCGTGGTGAGGACCGTATCGAGTTTAAGAACACCATGGACTCACTCGGTATTGAGATGCCAAGGTCTCACGAAGCGTATTCCGTTGAGGAAGCTTTGAAGATCGCAGAAGAGCTTCATTACCCTGTAGTATTAAGACCTGCTTACACTATGGGAGGTGCCGGCGGCGGTCTTGTATATAACGTTGATGAACTCAAGGTCGTATGTGAGAGAGGTCTTCAGGCTTCACTCATTCACCAGGTTCTCGTAGAGGAGTCCATCGCAGGATGGGAGGAGCTCGAGCTTGAAGTTGTAAGAGACGCGAAGAACAACAAGATCACTGTCTGCTTCATCGAGAACATCGACCCCATCGGCGTTCATACAGGTGACTCTTTCTGTTCGGCTCCTATGCTTACTATCTCTGAGGATGTTCAGAAGAAGCTTCAGGAGCAGTCTTATAAGATCGTCGAGGCTATTCAGGTTATCGGCGGATGTAACTGCCAGTTTGCTCATGACCCCGTATCTGACAGAACTGTAGTTATTGAGATCAACCCCAGAACTTCCAGATCATCCGCATTGGCTTCCAAGGCAACGGGTTTCCCGATTGCTTTCGTATCCGCACTTCTTGCATGCGGCCTTTCGCTTGATGAGATTCCCTGCGGTAAGTACGGAACACTTGATAAGTACGTACCCGATGGTGACTATGTTGTTATCAAGTTCGCAAGATGGGCATTCGAGAAGTTCAAGGGCGCTTCCGATAAGCTCGGTACACAGATGCGTGCCGTTGGTGAGGTAATGAGCATCGGTAAGACTTATAAGGAAGCTTTCCAGAAGGCGATAAGAAGTCTTGAGAAGGACAGATACGGCTTAGGTTTTGCTAAGAACTTTAACGAACTTTCCAAGGAAGACCTCCTTGCCAAGCTTGTTTACCCCACATCTGAAAGACAGTTCATTATCTACGAGGCCCTTCGAAAAGGTGCTACCATCGACGAGATCTTCGAGCTTACAAAGATCAAGCACTGGTTCTTGGAGCAGATGAAGGAGCTCGTTGAAGAAGAGAATGCACTCATTGCAATGAAGGGCAGCGTTCCTTCCGAGGATGTCCTGCGCAAGGCTAAGTGTGACGGTTTCTCCGATAAGTATCTTTCCAAGATCCTCGAAGTATCCGAGGAGGATATCAGAAACAAGCGTTATGAGTACGGTATCAAGGAAGCATGGGAGGGCGTACATGTAAGCGGTACCGAGAATGCTGCATACTACTACTCTTCCTACAACATTCCTGAGGATAAGTCACCTTCTTCCAATAACAAGAAGGTCATGATCTTAGGCGGCGGTCCTAACAGAATCGGTCAGGGTATCGAGTTCGACTACTGTTGTGTACACGCAGCTCTTGCATTGAAGAAGTTAGGCTTCGAGTCTATCATCGTAAACTGCAACCCTGAGACGGTTTCAACTGATTATGACACATCAGACAAGCTCTACTTCGAGCCTTTAACACTTGAGGATGTTCTTGCTATCTACGAGAAGGAGAAGCCTTTGGGTGTTATCGCTTCTTTCGGTGGTCAGACACCTTTGAATCTTGCTGCTGACCTTAAGAAGTACGGAGTTAATATTCTCGGTACTTCACCTGAGACTATAGATCTTGCAGAGGACAGAGATCTGTTCCGTGCCATGATGGATAAGCTTGAGATTCCCATGCCTGAGGCAGGTATGGCTTCAACAGTCGAAGAGGCAGTCGAGATTGCCAACAAGATCGGTTACCCCGTCATGGTAAGACCTTCTTACGTATTGGGCGGACGCGGAATGGAAGTAGTTCACGACGACGATATGATGAAGATCTACATGGCTGCAGCAGAAGGTGTTACACCCGACAGACCGATTCTTATCGACAGATTCCTGCACCATGCTACCGAGTGTGAGGCTGATGCTATCTCCGACGGTGAGAACTGCTTCGTTCCTGCTGTTATGGAGCACATCGAGCTTGCAGGTGTTCACTCCGGTGACTCCGCATGTATGCTTCCTTCTCAGAACCTTACAGACGAACAGGTAGCAACGATCAGAGAATATACGAAGAAGATCGCCGTTGAGATGAACGTCGTCGGCCTTATGAATATGCAGTATGCTATCGAAGATGGTGTTGTATATGTACTCGAGGCTAATCCCCGTGCATCAAGAACCGTTCCGCTCGTATCAAAGGTTACATCCGTTAACATGGTAAGAGTTGCTACGGATATCATGACAAGTTCTATTACAGGAAGACCTTCACCCGTTAAGGATCTTAAGAATAAGAAGATCTCCCACTGCGGTGTTAAGGAAGCTGTATTCCCGTTCAATATGTTCCAGGAGGTTGACCCTGTACTCGGACCTGAGATGAGATCGACCGGTGAGGTATTAGGTCTGTCCGATAATGTTGGTGAGGCTTATTACAAGGCACAGGAAGCTACACAGACTATCCTTCCTATGTCCGGAAATGTTCTCCTTTCAGTATGCGACAGAGATAAGGGCGACCTTCTTGATGTCGCAAGAAGCTTCAATGAGTTAGGATTCAAGATCTTCGCTACAGGCGGATCTTATGACATGATCAACAATGACGGTATTCCTGCAACTAAGGTAAAGAAGATCTACGAGGGAAGACCTAACATTTCCGATATGATCACTAATGGTGAGCTTGACCTCATCATCAACACGCCTGCAGGTAAGACATCTGTTTACGATGACTCTTACATCCGTAAGGAATCCATAAGACATAAGGTTCCTTACATCACGACTATGGCGGCAGCAAAGGCTTCCGCAGACGGAATCAAGGCTGTTAAGAACAATAATCATATCGGTGTTAAGGCACTTCAGGATTACCACGCAGAAATAGGCGAGTAATTCTCAAGGTGGGCACCGATGAGAAGAAGATTATTAATTGATCTTAACCTTGCTATTTGCTTAATTCTTGGTATTTTCATCGTTTTCCTCTTCACGTATAAACTTGAAGGGGGAAACCTGAAACCCAAGGATGAGCAGTTCTCTGATGGCTGGGTTTATGAAGACGGTGCCCCGGTCGACTTTGCTGATCTTAGATACGCGCCTGAGACGGAAACAATCTCAAAGATTATTTCTCCGGATCAGGTAAGCGGTGCTGATCTTTGCTTCGAGAGCAGGAGCATCTATTTTACCGTGTGTGTTAACGGTACAGCGATTTATGACTTCCATCCGGAGCTTATCAAGGTTTACGGTAATTATTACGGTGAATGCATACACGCTGTTGATATACCGGTGCTTGAGGAGGATTCAAAGCTCGAGATAACATATACATCTTTGAGGGATGCAAAGACCACAACCTTCCATCACATGAAGATACAGGAAGGCGCATCATTTATAAGAATGATGATGGCGGATAATTTTGCTAATTATCTTCAGTGCTTTACCATCATGGTATTAGGTGTTGCACTGATAGTTATCGGCATGATCCTTAACCAGGAGACAGACAGTATCATCGAGACGGTATCTCTTGGTACGACGGCCATAATACTTGCATTGTGGACGAGTTCCGGTTCGAGGGTTCCCCAGATCATAAGTGAGAATTCCGCAATGGTAAGAGTCATGGATTACATGTGTCTTATCTTCCTGCCGGTACCCGTTATCATCCTTTTCGCTTCGGTTTCAAAGCAGCTAGAGTCAAAGATCCCGAGGATAATAGTGTTGTTGTGCGGCGCTAACCTTATTGCCAATATTGTTTGGGTCCTGGTTCTCGGTCGCGATTACAGTGATTTGCTCATCTTTACGCATATTATCATCGGTATCGGTGTTGCCTTCATTATTTACATGACGGTAATTGCATTTAAGAGAGCCAAGAAGTTTGAGAAGAACATGAGGGTAATCATCGCCGGGTTCTCGGTTCTTATAGCTGCGGGTGTCGTTGATGTGGTAAGGTACTATTATTTCAAAGCCTCGGACGCATCCATGTTTACGAGGATCGGTCTTTTCTACTTCGTAATCCTGTTTACGATATACGAGCTCACTTTATTCCTTGTCATAACCCGGAAGAGCGCGCAGACCGAACTTATGGAGAAGCTCGCATTTAATGACGGACTTACAGGTATCCTTAACAGACTTGCATTCACAAGGGAAGAGGAGAGGATCAAGCTGGTTGATTCCGGAAAGTTTGTGCTTGTTCAGCTCGATATAAATTTCCTTAAGCAGATAAACGATAACTACGGACACTCGGAAGGTGACAGATTTATCACCACGGCATCCGGCATAATTACTGAAAGCTTTGGCCGTTATGGTAAATGCTACCGCATAGGCGGCGACGAGTTCTTTGTAATAATTGAGGGGAAGCACTGCGAAGAAGAGTATGAAGAGGCAGTTAAGCTTTTCGATAAGCAGATTAAAGAGATTAACGACAGGGATGAGTTTGCCATTCCTTTACGTATTGCATATGGCAAGGCCGTGCATATTCCCGGAAAGACTTCTCTTGAAGATGCCGAGAAGGAAGCGGATAAGCTTATGTATGAGCATAAAAAGTATTTGAAGGAGATAATGAAAGATGTGGGGGCAAGTTATGATTGACACACTAACCGCATTTAACGATGCAGTTAATACTTTTGTGTGGACCAAGACAGGAGTTTGGCTTCTGATGATCACGGGTATCGTAATGACGGTACTTACGAAGGGTTTTCAGTTTACGCACATAGGTCACTGGTGGAAGAAGACGATAGGTAGTCTGTTCCATAAAAGCGTAATATCACATACTGAAGATAAGGCTACGATATCACAGTTTCAGGCTCTTTGTACCGCACTTGCCGCAACGGTAGGTGTAGGTAATATTGCAGGTGTATCAGCAGCTATCATTGCGGGCGGACCCGGAGCGGTTTTCTGGATGTGGATCGCAGCAATACTCGGAATGATGACAAACTATTCCGAGAATATCCTCGGTATCTATTTCAGACGCAAGAATCATGCCGGTGAGTGGTCTGGCGGTGCCATGTACTATCTTGAGGATGGTCTTGGCAACTATAAGGGCATGAAGAAGATAGGAAGGGTCCTTGCCCTGATATTTGCCGTATGCGCGATATTTGCTTCTTTTGGTATCGGGAACTTAGGCCAGGTCAACAAGATCGTTCTTAATTTCACATCTTCGTTTGACATCAAGCCGCTTTCGTCTGTTGTTTTGTTCTCATCAGATGGAATGGATGTAACTCTTTATATGCTCATTGCCGGTCTTGTGCTGATGTTCCTTGTAGGTACTGTCGTTATCGGAGGCCTTCAGAGAATTGCAAATGTAGCAGAGAAGATAGTCCCTGTTATGGTGGTGCTGTTTATTCTGGGTTCGCTGATAATTATCTTTAAGAATATCGTTCATGTAGGTCCGGCTTTTGCATGCATCTTCAAGTATTCATTCTCGGCGCCCGCAGTATGGGGCGGCGTTACGGGTATCGGCTTTAAGACGATAATCACACAGGGATGTAAAAGAGGTGTCTTCTCTAACGAGGCAGGTCTCGGTTCCTCTGTTATGGTTCACAGTAACTCCAATGTTAAAGAGCCTGTTAAGCAGGGCTTGTGGGGTATCTTCGAAGTGTTTGCGGATACAATTATCGTTTGTACGATGACATCACTTGTAATCCTTACTTCAGGAGTAGTCGATCTCGAGACAGGTGTGATAGAGACCTCATCCGATGCTGTTCTGGTTGCGGATGCTTTCAACTCTGTATTCAAGGTCGGGGAACTCGACTGTGGCCGTATGTTTGTAGCTTTGGCAATACTCGTATTTGCCTTCACGACTATACTCGGCTGGTCCCAGTACGGTTCTAAGGCCATCGAGTATCTATCAGGCAGATTTGCCCCAGTAGCAATCAGGATTTACAAGGTTTTCTTCGTTATCCTTATTGTGTCGGGTTCGATAATGACATCTTCGATAGCATGGGATATCTCTGATACCTTCAACGGAATGATGATGATACCTAACCTTATCGGTGTTCTTTCAATGAGTCCGCTCGTTATGAAGATAACAAATAACTATATAGCACGTCGAATCAAGGGTGATAAGAGCGTGAAGCCTATTCTTTCCTATGATCCCAGGATAGAGGAAGAGAATGCGAAGGCTCTTGCCGAGGATCCCTATCTCGACTAAGACTGGAGGAATAAACAGTGCCTTTATTTGAAGTATCATACATCGCAGCATTTACGATAATACTGTCCTTTATATTCGGGACTGTTCTTGCAAGCTTCATTACCTGTACTGCAGGCAGAATCCTTGCCGGAATGGACTGGATCAACGAGCATTCACACTGCGACACATGCGGACATCAGCTCGGTGTATTTGATCTTTTTCCGATCTTCTCTTATGTGCTTCTTAAAGGTAAGTGCCGTTACTGCGGAGCGAAGGTTCCGATAAGATGCCTTTTGTCTGAGGTCCTCCTCGGAATCGTTTTTGTTATCGTAGTAATACTGCACGGTTCCATCGATGCCGTTATGGCAAGAAATCTTCTTCTTGCGATGCTTATGATGGGCATCTCATTTTGTGAGATCGACGGTAAGATCATCCACGAAGGTTTCATAACAGCAATGCTCGCCATTTGGATCGGTGCATTGCCTTTTGTTCCTGATCTTAAGCTTTATATTGCGGATAAGGTAATAGCATGCACCCTGATATGCGGCTTTTTCATGACAATATCTTATGTCCGCAAGTCCAAGGGTAAAGAGGGCTTAAAGCCTGAACTTATTAAACTTATGGCGGTTTATCTTCTTTACACCGGCCTTTATGCAGGTATAGCTTTCCTTGCAGTAGGATTTCTCTTGCACAGCCTGGTTAAGCCCTTCAAAAAGACAATCGTACCCGCATTGTCAGTCAGTTGTCTCGCCTTTATGTGCTGCATGACAGACCGTATGGACACAACTGCTCTTTACGGGTATATTACGGCTCTTGCCGATTACATAAAAGTATTTTAAAGAGGTATTTATTAATGGCTTTGACTGATGTCGAACAAATCAAAAGACGACGTACATTTGCGATAATATCGCACCCTGACGCAGGTAAGACAACCATGACCGAGAAGCTCCTTTTGTACGGAGGCGCTATCCATCTTGCAGGCTCCGTAAAAGCTCGAAAAGCAGCACGTCATGCTACATCAGACTGGATGGAAATTGAGAAGCAAAGAGGTATCTCTGTTACTTCATCCGTTATGCAGTTCGAGTATGACGGCTACTGCATCAATATCCTTGATACTCCCGGTCACCAGGACTTCTCGGAGGATACATACCGTACACTATGTGCTGCCGATGCCGCAGTAATGCTTCTCGACGGCGCGAAGGGTGTCGAGGCTCAGACTATCAAGTTGTTTGAGGTCTGCCGTAAAAGAGGCATACCGATCTTTACATTTATCAACAAGATGGACCGTGCGGCCAAGAACCCGTTCGATCTCATTGATGAACTTGAGAAAGTACTCGGTATCAGATCTACACCTGTTAACTGGCCTATCGGAACAGACGGTGACTTTGAAGGTGTGTACGAGAGAGCAACCGGTGAAGTTCTGCTCTATGATGCGGGCAACCGTGACCACGGTGCTTCAATGGTAACCACATCATCTTCCGGTATCGATGATCCTTCTTTGAAGGAGCATATGACAGCGGCACATTATGAGCAGTTGAGAAACGATATCGAACTTCTTGATATGGCCGGTGATGAGTTCGATCTTGAAAGAGTTCTTGCAGGACAATTGACACCTGTATTCTTCGGATCTGCTATCACCAACTTCGGTGTTGAGACATTCCTCAAGCACTTCCTTGAAATAGCACCTATGCCGCAGCCTCATCATGTTTCTGATGATCTGGGTGATGTTGATCCTACGGATTCCATGTTCTCCGGATTTGTATTTAAGATCCAGGCTAACATGGATCCTAATCACAGAGACCGTATGGCATTCCTTAGGATATGCTCCGGTAAGTATGAGAAGAATATGACTGTTAACCACTTAAGACTGGGCAAGAAGATAACTCTTGCGCAGCCTCAGCAGTTCATGGCTCAGGACAGAAATATCGTAGAAGATGCTTATGCAGGTGATATCATCGGTATCTTTGATCCCGGTCACTTCAGGATAGGCGACACTCTGATATCAACTAACAGGAAGTTCGAATTTGATCCGATCCCTGTGTTCGCTCCCGAGAATTTCGCGAAGGTTTTCCCTAAGGATTCCATGAAGAGAAAGCAGTTCCTTAAGGGTATCGAGCAGCTCTCGGAGGAAGGCGCGGTTCAGCTTTACAAGCAGCCTGATATCGGTACCGAGACCTTCGTAATGGGTGTTGTTGGTATCCTTCAGCTCGATGTCCTTGAGTACCGTCTTAAGACCGAATACGGTGTTGATATCGTAAGACAGCCTTTGTCTTACAACCTGGCAAGATGGGTGAAATCCGATGCGGAAGAGCCTCTTGACCATCACGATATTATTCTGACTTCAACATCCATGATCGTGCTTGACAGGGATAATGAACCTGTAGTTCTGTTCGAGTCTGAATGGGCTATTGACTGGGTAATCCAGCATAATGAGAGTAAGAAACTTCGATTCGAGAATATTCATTCGAAGTAACTTGTTAACATAAGACAAAACGGAGGAATTTAATATGCAGCGCGGAGGCGGAGTACTATTACACATTTCATCACTGCCCGGACCTTTTGGTATCGGTGTATTGGGCGAAGAGGCCGTAGCTTTTGCCAAGCAGCTTAAAAGCCAGGGCATGAAGTACTGGCAGGTATTGCCTTTGTCCTATCCCGGTGTCGGAGATTCTCCCTACCAGAGTTTCTCGGCTTTTGCGGGAAACTGGCTTTTCATAGATCCCAGAAGACTTATGAAGAGAGGCCTTCTCAATGCGGATGATGTCGTTAAGGCAGAGTTCAACGAGAACAAGTGGAGAGTAAACTATGACTTCTTGAGGATCGACCGTGAGCAGCTCCTTCGAAAAGCTTATGCCAACGCAGACAAGAAGCTTCTTGCGCAGGTGGATGAATTCCTTAAGACAAACAAGTGGGCTGATGATGTTGCCATGTATCAGGCTGCCAAGGATAAGTTCTATCAGAGAGCCTGGTGGCAGTGGGATGATCAGGACCTTATCGATTACAAGCCCGAGGCTGTTGCCAAGTTAAGAAAGGAAGACAACTACCGTTTCCACGGATTTGTCCAGTACCTGTTCATTGAAGAGTGGACAGAGATAAGAAGACAGATCAATGAGTGCGGAATCAAGATAATCGGTGATATGCCGATGTATGTATCCGGTGATTCGGCTGATGTATGGGCAGGAAGAGAACTGTTCAAGATGGCAACCGAGGCACAGAAGAAAGAGGTCCGTAAGGAGTGGATAAAGGAAAATCCCGATAAGGATCCCGACAAGGATTATGAGGATATCGTATTTGCCTGCGGTGCTGGCGTTCCTCCGGACTATTTCTCTGAGGACGGACAGCTCTGGGGCAACCCCATCTATGACTGGAAGAAGCATAAGGCAACCGGTTATGCATGGTGGATGGAAAGATTAAACGAGAACTTTAAGCTCTACGATATCTTAAGAATCGATCACTTCAGAGCTTTCTCATCTTACTGGGAGGTTCCTGCCGGCGCCAAGACTGCCAAGACAGGTAAGTGGGTTGACGGACCTAAGATGGACTTCTTCAAGGTGTTTGATAAGACATTCGGTGACAGGTCAAGACTTATTGCCGAAGACTTAGGTGAGATAACCCCCGATCTCGGAGAGTTCCTCGACGAGGTTAAGCTTCCGCGAATGAAGATCATGCAGTTCGCATTTAATCCGAATGATAACAGTTCATATCTGCCTCATAACTATGAGCCTAACTGTGTAGCATACACAGGAACACATGATAACAACACTTTGCTGGGCTGGCTTTGGGAAGCTAATGAGAACGAGCGCAATGAATGCCTTAAGTATTGTAACTTTGAGGGCAGTAACTGGGGTGACGGCGGAGTAAAATCCAAGTCCTGCCGTGCGATCATCAGGACATTGTGGATGAGCGGTGCCAATACTGTAATTATCCCTCTTCAGGATATGCTCGGATACGGCGGCGACACCAGAATGAATATACCGGGTACCGCTAACGGCAACTGGGTGGTAAGATTCTCAAAAGAGGACCTCGAATCAATCGATAACGATTGGTACAGGGAACTTAACAGACTTTACAGAAGGTAATCAAATTGGACGAGTACATACTTGCTGTTGATCAGGGAACGACTTCGACCAAGGCTTTTGCTTTGGGCAAGGACGGGACGCTTATAAAGTCCCATCCTGTTGCCATCACGCAGCATTATCCGGCTCCGGGCTATGTGGAACACGATGCTACCGAGATATATGTATCCGTCCTTAAGTCGATAGCCGATATTCTTATATGGAATCCCGTCATAAAGATCGACGGACTTGCGATCACCAACCAAAGAGAGACCACCATTGCATTCAACAAGGATACAGGTGTCCCTTACTGTAATGCGATCGTATGGCAGTGCAGAAGGACTGCTGACATCTGCAGAAGAGATGAGTTCGTGAAGGTCGAATCCGAGATATCCCGCACCACGGGATTAAAGCTCGATCCGTACTTCTCGGCCACCAAGATGAGGTGGATACTCGAGAATGCTCCCGGTACATCAAAGGCGGCTTTATCAGGTGAGTTAAGATTCGGAACCGTAGACGGATATCTGGTCTATATGCTCACCGGAAGAAAGAACTTTTATACCGATTACTCGAACTGCTCGAGAACGATGCTGTTTGATATAAATAAGCTCGAGTATTCCGAGAAGCTTCTTTCTTTGTTTGATATACCCCGTAAAACCCTCGCGGATCCCAAGCCCTCGTGTTTTGATTACGGGCAGATCAATCTTGATCCCGCGGAATTATCGAAGCTCGGATTAAGTGATGATGAGATAAATGCTTTAAAGAATCTTAACGGCATTCATATCAATGCGGTTGCCGGAGATCAGGCTGCTGCATTGTTCGGACAGACTTGTTTTGATAAGGGAACTGCCAAGACCACTTACGGTACAGGCTGCTTTACTCTTATGAATATAGGGCAGGAGCCTCAATTCTCTGATAACGGGCTTTTAACTTCTGCAGCGTGGTCTATTGACGGCAAAACTACATATGCACTCGAGGGAAGTGTTTTCCAGGGCGGCTCGGTAGTAAGCTGGCTTAAGGACGGGCTCGGAATAATTGAAGATCCTTCAGAGTGTGATGAAATCTGCAGATCAATTCCCGATAACGGAGGTGTCTATCTTGTTCCGGCTTTCTCCGGACTCGGTGCTCCTTACTGGGATCCTGATCTTCGGGGAACCATAACCGGTCTTACAGGAGGCACCGGCAGGGCTCATATTATCAGGGCTTCAATTGAATCAATTGCATATCAGGTAACCGAATTGGTCGATCTTATGATGAGGGACACAGGTATCACATCTACTCATATGAAGGTTGACGGAGGAGTCTGTGCATGTGAATTCCTGATGCAGCTTCAGGCAGACCTTCTCGGTATTACCATCACGAGAGCAAGATCGGATGAGATGACGGCAACAGGTGTCGGCATGATGGCCGGACTTACATCAGGTTTCTTCAGTTCCATGGAAGAAATCTCATCCCTTTATAAATCACGCCGTGTTTATACTCCTGAGGCTTCAGCTAATGAGGCTAACAGACTTATAAGCGAATACAGAAAAGCTGTAAGAGCTTCAATGGTTGTAGCAGGAAGGAAGACTGAAGAATGAGTCAGCTTTATATAGTCTTCTTCGAGATGGCGGTCGTTCTTGCGATAGGCGTTGTCCTCGGCAAGAAAAAGGTAGTGGATGACAGGGGACGCAAGGTCCTTAATGACCTTCTTCTGAAGGCGGTTCTTCCTTTTACGATACTGTCATCAAGCCAGTACACATATTCTGTCGATATGCTCCGTTCAATAGGTGCAGTAGCTGCCGGTGCGGGCATTTATTATTTCCTTACTCTGCTTACTCTTCGTCTTATCGTTTGGAGAACGAAGATACAGGACAGCGAGAAGAGAGTATTTATAACGACTTCTGTTTTTGCAAATACAGGATTTGTAGGCATGCCCCTTATGTATTCCCTGTTTGGAGATGCCGGTCTTCTGCTTGCTGCCATCTATAATCTTGTTTACAACGTCTTCTTCTATACATACGGTGTTCACCTTCTGTCGGGCAAAAAGCCGTCTGTTATGGAGTATGTTAACCCCGTGTCGGTATCTTCCGTCGCGGCAATAATACTCTTTGTAATCCCCTGGAGAGCGCCGGCATATTTTGTAGATGCTATAGACCTTGTGGGAGACATGACGTTCCCGCTGTCGATGATAATCATGGGCTCGACACTTGCAACTATTGATATTAAGAAACTGTTCTCGGATGCAAAGTCTTATATTGTCTGTTTCCTCAGAATGGTTCTTTTCCCTTTGTTGATGACCTTGATTATTGTTGTGACCAGAAGATTCACCACAATGCTTCCTGCCACTATGATTACTTTGATAATAATGACCGCGTTGCCTTCAGGAGCGATGAGTGTTATCTATTCCGAGCGTTACGATTGTGCTCCTAAGTTTGCGGCAAGGACCGTTACTCTTTCCATGGTTTTTATGGTAATTACTTTGCCTCTTGTCATTGCGGTTTGCATCGGATGGTTCCTTGCGGTATAAGAGGTACAAATGGCTGAAGATATTTACATTAAAGAGGAATTGAAAAATGATGAGCTTCTTTTGCTGATGCATCAGATGCGTCAGGAGAAGACTTCGGAGAAGATGCTCGAGGTGCTTAAAAAGGCGGCCGCATCTTACTTCATAGTGCCTGTCGATGTAACGGCTGAAGGGAAGTATGCTTTTCACGCCGTAGGGGATAAGAACGCAAGGCGCTTTGCTGTAGCGTATTCAGACACGGGTTCCTTCGTTACCCTTGAGAAAAACGAGAATCAGAAAGGCGTAAAGGCTTCTTTCGAGGATCTTATGGCGCTTGTACTTGAGTCCGATCTTAAGTTTGACGGCGTTATCATCAACCCGGGAGCATCTGAGGTCATCTTCGGCAAAGAACTTCTCGAGTCAATAAACAAGCCTATGAAGGCTGATCCCGTTGACATGAAGGTGGTTAAGCCGGCCGAATATCCGCCTGAGCTTTCACGCATGATAAAAGAGTTTTGCAAAGATGAACCCCGAATTGGTAAAGTATATGTTAATCTTTTAATGTCGTCCGATGAAAAGGATATGAGATGGCTCTTCGGAATAGATACCCGCGTTAAGGGGGAAGAGCAGGTTTATATCTTTGACACGTTCGTACGTTTTATAAGACCGTATCTTCAGGGCGTCGAGCCTATTGTGGCAAGCACCGATGAGGATTATGTAAAGCAGGCAATAAAGGAGGGAAAGCTGTTTTATGAAGACACGTAGTGTAGAAGTAATGGCGGCACTTATCCTGATTTTCTTTGCCTTCATCCTTTTTATGATGTATCAGTACAGGCAGATAGATGTCGATCTGGGTAATCAAAGGATAGAGAAGCGCCACGAGGATCTTGTTGCTTCCTTTGATGAGATCGACTATCACATCTACTGGATTGGAACTGTTCCCGAGCATCTTGAAGGTATCGCTGATCATATGAGCGTTCTTTCCGTATCCGAGATAAATTCGAATACCATGCCTGTTTCCCAGGGCGTTAACGGTTTTACTGCCTACAACGAAGAGGGGCAGATTATCGAGCATGTCGAGCAGAGGGACTATGCTTCAAATATGATGATAGTTATCAATACCACGGAAGACATTAGTGAAGACGCCTGGGGTGTCGTTCAGAACTGTGCTGTCGTTAATCATGTTCCGGTCCTTCTTATCGGTCAGAAGAGTATCGACGCCTTCAGAGAGTATATGATCCTTGTTCATAAGGAATACACCGAGTATTCCACGATGTTATTTAATGTATCGGTATTGGCAACTGATGATCCTATCGATGCACAGATTGTCCAGGGCGGCGGCTATGCTTACGCCAATGCTTTGCTTGAGTTCTTCAGGACATCCTTCAATGCGCCTGTCTATGTATATGTAACTCCGGGAGCAACTGAGACTACTGTGCAGGAAACACAGACGGAACCATGGGATGCTGCTGAAACTGTTACCGCGGAGGAAGCCCTTGCCAATTGATGAAACTAAAGCGGCATCGCTGATCCGCAGGTACAATGAGCTCATGGCTACTGTCTCGGATCCCACCGTTATTTCTGATCAGAACAGATATCTTAAACTTTCGAAGGAGTTGTCGAAGATAACGCCTCAGGCTGATGCCGCGAAGGACTACTTTAACGCGAAGGAAAGCATTGAGGAAGCTCTCGAACTCATGAAGGATTCGGATGAGGAGATAAAGAAGCTTGCCTCCGAGCAGCTTAATGAGAGTAAAAAGGACCTCGAGCAATACGAAGCCGTTCTTATTGAGCTTCTTGCAGACAAGGATCCCCGTGACGAGAGATCGGTAATCATCGAGATAAGAGCAGGTGCCGGCGGCGAGGAAGCAGCTCTTTGTGCCGCTACTTTATACCGCATGTATCAGGGCTATGCCTCACGAAAAGGCTTTGCCTTAAGCACGGTAGATTCAAGCGAGACTGAACTTGGCGGCTTCAAGGAAATCGTATTTGAGATAAAAGGCGACGGAGCTTTCTCAAGATTCAAATTTGAAAGCGGAGTCCACAGGATACAGCGTGTCCCCATTACCGAGTCAGGAGGAAGGATACATACTTCAACGGCAACCGTTGCTGTGCTTCCTGAAGCAGATGCCACCGATGTCGTAATCAATCCTGATGACCTTAAGATAGACACTTACAGATCCTCGGGTGCCGGAGGACAGCATATCAACAAGACATCATCCGCCATAAGGATCACACATATCCCTACGGGAATTGTTGTCCAGTGTCAGGATGAAAGATCGCAGTTCGCAAATAAGGACAAGGCTATGGCAGTTCTTCAGAGCCGCCTTTGGGCTATGGCCAAAGCATCTGACAAGGATGCCGAAGACCAAAACAGGCGTGAACAGGTCGGAACCGGAGACAGGGCAGAGAGGATAAGGACCTATAATTATCACGACGGACGGGTAACGGATCACAGGATAGGTCTTACTTTATATAAGCTCGAGGATATACTCGACGGGGATCTTGATGAGATAATCAATGCACTTACTGTCGATCTTGCGACCAGAAAGGAACAGGAAAACAATCAATGAGCAGAACAAAAGCTTACGATACAAGATTCATTAAAGATAATGACAGTGAAGGCCTGACATTTGCATCTGAGAAAATCAGGGCGGGCGAAGTTGTTGCTTTCCCCACAGAGACTGTTTACGGTCTCGGTGCCGATGCTCTTAATGAGGATGCGGTAAAAAAGATATTCGAAGCAAAGGGCAGGCCCGGTGATAATCCTCTTATCGTTCATATCTGGGATAAAAGCCAGATAGATGAGCTTGTTTCCTGCATAACGCCTGTCGCGAGAATTCTTATCGATAAGTTTATGCCAGGTCCCATTACCGTTATCATGCCCAAAAGTGATAAGGTGCCGTCTTCTGTAACGGCGGGACTTGGAACCGTTGGTATCAGAATGCCGTCTCATCCTTTGTGTAACAGATTCCTTAAGATGTGCGGATGTCCTGTAGCTGCACCTTCCGCTAATCTGTCGGGAAGTCCGTCACCTACGACGGCTCTTCACGTCATGAACGATATGGACGGCTATGTAAGTGCGGTGATAGACGGCGGTGACTGCGAGGTCGGACTCGAATCAACCGTTGTTGATGCGACTGGCGATGTTCCCGTTATACTAAGACCGGGAGCCGTTACAAAAGAAATGATAGATAACGCGGTTAAAGCCCAAAGCGATTATAAAGGCCAGCTTGAGGAGGGGCAGACTCCTTCTTCACCGGGGATGAAATACAGACATTATGCACCCAAGGCTTCTGTTGAGATTATTACACTTCCCGTGATGAATGATGATATCGATCCTGAATCGGAGGAGCTTTCTGACGAGCAAAAGCAGAAGTTGTTCGATATCGCTTCACCTTTTATATTGAGGGCGCAGGAGATACTTAAGTCCAATCCCGCGGCGAGGATCGGTTTCTTTGCAGGTCGGGAGGTTAAGCACCTTTTCGATAAGATCGGGGACAAGATCCTCGATGCCCATGTCAACTTCTATGTATATGGTGCAAGCTCTGATGTTGAGGCGGCATCACACTGCCTGTTTGACGGATTGCGTCTTCTTGACCGTCAGGAGGTTGATACCATCCTTGTGGCAGGTTTCAAGGGTGAAGGTCTTGAAGTTGCATACATGAACCGCCTCGTGAAGGCTGCAGGCAAGACCGGCGGGGATGTTCCTTCCCATGCTTATGAGCAGCTTGGTGAGGGCAGGACTCAGATTTCCCTTGATGAGTTTTCCGATGTTTTTACGGCTTCAATACTTTTCGTAAGTGAGGATGACAGGAACTTAGGTGCCGTCTGCGAGGGGATACTTACTGATCTTATCAGGAAGAAGGGTCCTTTCTGTTCCGTTGATGACACTAAGATCGGGGCCGAGCTTTATGTCGAGTCCGCAGGTCTTTACGCTGAGGACGGAAGAGGCCCGGATGAGTTCTCCTGTGAAGCTTTCTCAAGTGTCGTCGGAGGCAATATCTCACATCACTTGTCGAAAAGGGCGGATGTTTCCTTTCTCGATGCCAATGACATCATTCTCACCGTAAGTGACAGCCAGGCCTTTGAAGTATTAAGTGCTTATCCCGAACTTGAGGGAAGGGTGTATTCTCTAAGCTCCTACATGGCCTCGAAAGGACTCGTTATCAAGGGCGAGGACGGCCAGATAGCATCTGTTGCCATACCTGACCCGAGCGGCGCGGATTATGAGGTTTATAAGCATACGGTGGCCGCTCTTAAGGCGTGGCTCGATATCCTTTTCCCGTATATCATCAAGGATCTGGGCGCCCAAAGATTCTGCTAAAAATTGTAATAAACATTTGTTTGTATTTTATAGACACGGAGAAGCCCTCGGGGTATAATTTGTCCATAATAGTTTTTTGACGAATTGATGTGGATAATTAAGACGACGAGAATCACTTGACTTGATTGCTTTTGCTGTGTTATTCTCTCCCTTGCTGTTTTATTAATAATGACAGCGAATCCTTGTTCGGTACTTGTGATGCCGGACCAAATGACCATAAGGAGGTGAATAATATGGCAAATCAGTATCAGTTGGTAGCAGTTCTTAATCCTGCAGCCGGCGAGGAGGCTGTTAACGCTCTTATCGAGAGCATTCAGGCTAAGATCGCTCAGGCCGGAACTGTTGACTCACTTGACAATCTCGGTACTAAGAAGCTTGCTTACGAGATTGACGATGCTAAGGAAGGAACTTACATTAAGGTTCTTTTCACTGCAGAGGGTGAGTTCCCGAGAGAGCTTGAGCGTGTTCTCAAGATCACATCCGGTGTTCTTCGTTTCTTGGTTGTCCGCGTCGGTGAGTAAATCCCGATCGGAGGAGAGAACATGAACAAAGTAATTTTAATCGGAAGACTTACAAAAGATCCTGAGGTGAAGAATACTGCTTCACAGGTAACTGTTTGCAGATTCTCTATTGCCGTTGACAGAAGATTCAAGGATCAGAATGGCCAGCGTCAGGCAGACTTCATCAACTGTGTTGCCTGGAGGCAGACCGCTAACTTCATCAGCTCTTATTTCCATAAGGGTTCGAAGATCGCAGTTGTCGGAAGCATCCAGACAAGAACATATGATGATGCCGGCGGTCAGAAGCGTTATGTTACTGAGGTTGTGGTAGATGAGGCAGAGTTTGCTGATTCTTCTAATTCCGGTTCTAACGGTTCCCGTCAGAACAATGACAACTATAACAATGCTTCAAGATCATCTTCTTACTCTGCACCTGCTGCTAATACTGCAGCTGCGAGTGCACCTACGGCTCCCAATAAGCAGATTGCTCCGGACGAGGACCAGAGCGGATCTTTCCCGGGCTCGGATGATGACATCAGTCTTCCGTTCCCTATCGATGAAGATACGGGAAATCTAATTTTCTAAAGGAGAGAAAAAATGGCTGAGAACAATGAGAGAGCACCCAAGGCTGCTCGTGAATTTGCCGGCGGTCCCATGAGACCCAGAAGAAACAGAAGAAAGACATGTACTTTCTGTGCCGATAAGGTTGAGAGCATCGATTTCCTCGATACAGCTCGTCTTGGCAAGTACATCTCTGAGAGAGGCAAGATCCTCCCCAGAAGAATGACCGGTACATGTGCCAAGCACCAAAGAGAGCTCACAGTTGCAATTAAGAGAGCTCGCCAGGTTGCACTTCTTCCTTACGATGCAGGCTGATGCAAAGTCAGGTAGGATAGTATATAATTATCGGGCATCATCAGATGCCCGATTTTCATTTATAAGGGCGGTGTTATTCGCCTTAGGAGGTAAGCCATGAAAGTCATTCTTTTACAGGATGTTAAGGGATTAGGTAAAGAGGGACAGGTTGTTGAAGTAAGCGACGGTTACGGAAGAAATTTCCTTTTGAAGAAGAAAATGGCAAAGGAATCTTCAGTTGCAAATCTTAATGAGGTCAAGCTTAAGCAGGGTGCCCGTGCCGAGCACGAGAAGAGAGCTTATGAAGCAGCTCTTGAGCTTAAGGAGAAGCTTGACGGCAAGACATTCACTTTGAAGATGAAGAGCGGTGAAGGCGGAAAGCTTTACGGAGCCGTTACTAATCAGGATGTAGCCGATGAACTTAAGAAGAACGGTTTTGAGATTGAGAAGAAGCAGGTTGTCATTGATTCCGCTATCAAGAATATCGGTACTTGCGGCGTGAGGATTAAGCTTCACCCTAAGGTTTCTGCTAATGTCAATGTAAACGTAGAGGCTCTGTAATGTCTGACAGGGATCTTCAGGATAATCTTGTTGACCAGAATACAGCTGTAAAGAATATTCCTTACAGTGTCAAAGAGGCGGAGATGTCTGTCCTCGCTCTTTGTATGCGTAATAAAGATGCGGTCGGCGAGTGCGTGGGCAAAAGACTTGTCCCCGAAGATTTTGCGGATCCCAGAAACGGAGTTATTTTCTCGGCTATCCGTGAGCTTTATGTAAGCAACCAGGATGTAAACAGGATCCTGGTGTGCAAGGAGCTTCGCGAGAAGAAACTCATAGATAAGGCCGGCTCGGACAGTTATGTGTTCGATGTGGCGAATATGGACTCGGTAATGTCCGCTTTGGATGATTACATATCTGTAGTTACATCCAATTGTCAGACAAGGAAGGTTGTAAATACACTCGAGAAGAATCTCGATTCTGCAAAGAAACAGCAGGGAACAGTTAACAATCTGATTGAGACTACCGTAGCTCAGCTTAACGCATTGAAGATTAATGACGATGAAGAGACGGCATTCGAATTGTTGGCTCCCATCCTTAAGAGAAATCTTGCCGAGATTGTTAAGCTTTCCCAGGAAGGTTCTGACAGAAGAACCGTCAAGACAGGATTTCCCCATCTTGATAAACTGACCGGCGGATTCAGGCCCGGTACTTTCAATATAATCGCTGCAAGACCTGCCATGGGTAAGACAGCGCTGGCGCTTAACATGGCTGCCAATGTTGCGGGCATGTATTCCAAGACGGTTGCAATTTTCTCACTTGAGATGTCTAAGAAAGAGAATGCGAACCGACTTCTCGCGAGCCTGTCGCAGCATACGAATGCTGATGTAATCATTAATCCGCATGCTACCAAGGAACAGCTTGAAGATCTCGAGAAGACAGTCGAGATGATGAGTCCTCTTAAGATCTGGATCGATGACAAGGCGAATACAAATCCTGTCGAGATCATGAATAAGTGTAAGAATCTTATGAGTAAGACCGAGGTGTCGCTTATCATAATCGACCACCTGGGACTTCTTACTTATCCCGGCCGTAATGACGGCAGACAGAATGAGGTTGCCGCTATTGCAAGATCGCTCAAGGTTCTTGCCAAGGAGCTTAATATTCCCGTAGTTGCTCTTGCCCAGTTGAACAGAGGCACTGAGAAGAGAGACCAGAGCGATGAAGACCGTATCCCCGGTCTTGCGGATATCAGAGAATCCGGTGCGATCGAGCAGGATGCCGACTGCGTAATCTTTATCCACCGGCCGGATTATTATCTTAAGGGTAAACGTGAGAAGAAGGAAATTGAGGACGCACAGCTTATTGTTGCAAAGAACAGGCATGGTGCGACCGATACTGTTTATGTTAAGTGGATTCCTTCAAAGACAAGGTTCTTCGAGCCTGACCATAAGAGTGATCCCCAGGATCCTCAGCAGTCCGCTTATACAAGGACGAGTTCGTCTGATTCAGCATCGTCCGACTTCCACTTTGATGATAATGACATCCCTCCGGAAGAGGTTATGGATGAACCTGTCTATGATGACACATATCCTGATAATCCCGGTAATGAGGAATTGTTCGGCGATGATACTCATGACGGCTTTCCTGAAGGTTTCTGATGTCGCAGAACGGGTTTGTCAAAAAGATTAGTGATTACTGCACCGGAGAAGGTCTTCTTCCCGGTGTTTCGTGTATTGTAACAGGTCTTTCTGGCGGCCCCGATTCAGTCGCTCTTATGTGTGTTCTTGCCGCGATGAAGCAGATGTCGGATTCTTTTCCGAAGCTTATTGCCGTTCATGTTAACCACGGTTTGAGAGAAAGCGCGGCAGATGATGAGAAGCTTTCGAAGGATCTGTGTGAGAGACTTCAAGTGGAATTCAAGTCTTACCGCTTTGACATAAGGGAGCAGGCCAAGAAGCTCGGCCGCGGTCTTGAAGAGACCGGAAGAATTGTAAGATACCAAGCTTTTCGCGAGGTGGCACAGAATGCGGCACAGTCGATGGGTGTTGATGTAAGCACGGTAAGGATCGCTACTGCTCACCACAAGGGCGATCTTACTGAGACTTTCCTTATGAATCTGTTCAGGGGGGCGGGTCTTGAGGGACTTACCGCCATGAGTTCCGATACTATGCTGATAAGGCCTCTTATCTGCGTTTCAAAAGAAGAGATCCTTTCTTATCTTAAGGAGGAGAATATACCTTTTGCGGTGGATGAGACCAATCTTCATAACGACTTTACCCGTAACAAGTGGAGAAATGAGATAATCCCGTTAATATCGGAGGCTTCCGTGAAAGATCCGCAAGAGGCTGTGCTTGATACATACAGGCTTTTAAGTTCGGATGAGGACTTTATAAGTTCAGAAGCGGTAAGTGCTTATAACAGATGTATTGTCAGAAAGGGTAAATATGCTTTTCTTGATGCATCCGGGGTGTATTTACTTCATCCCGCGGTAAGATCGAGAGTTATAAGGCTTTACTGGAAAGAACTGTTTGGCGATCTTACTGACTTTGAGAGTAAGCATGTAGATATAGTAACAGGTCTTCTGGAGGGCAATAACGGGACTAAGTATGCAGATCTTCCGTTTGGAAGGAAGGCGTTATCAGTTGACGGTTTGCTGGCGTTTTACGGTGATGAGGGGCCTCAGGGGGTTTCCTGTGCGATGTCGTCATACCTCGGTTTTCCGGCGGCTTTAATGGGGGATAAGGTCCATATAAGAAAATCAGATCTTATAAGCGGTCCGCAAACCCTCAAAATGAGCGATTTTGCCGTTTCTATTGAGGTTTCTGTCATTGAGAATAACGACTCGATAGTATATAATAATTTGTCGTGGATTGGAGCTTATGACGACATTGTCATCGGTGCCTGTCCGTCAGGGGGAACATTTCGGAAAGCCGGCAGTGCACATGCTGTTGAGATTAAGAAGATAATGTCTGACAACAGGGTTCCGCGTGATGCCAGGGAGCATCTTCTGGCTGTAAGCTCCGATGACCGCATCCTCTTTATACCGGGGATAGGTCACGCCGAAGGCTTTGTCTCACAAAAGTCGCGGCAGATCTGGAATAAGGAGAAAGGAAATTCTGATATCAAAACGCTTATCAAAGTCGAGATATCGGAGAAGGAGTAGGTTTGGTACAGTTTGATACGATGATCTCCAGCGAGGAGATCGCAGCAAAGGTTAAGGAAACAGGGGCTAAGATAAGCCGCGATTATGAGGGTGAATCCGTTATTGTAATCGGTGTGCTGACCGGGGCGTTTATCTTTACGGCAGATCTTGTACGTGAGATCACGGTTCCTGTTGAGACAGTTGATTTTGTTTCTATCTCAAGTTACGAGGGAGATACTTCCACAGGCAACTTTACATTCAAGAAGGATATCTCCTGCGATATTAAGGGTAAGAATGTTCTCATAGTTGAGGACATCGTTGATACGGGGCGCACATTAAAGAAGCTTAAAGAGATTCTTATGATGAGAGATCCCAAGTCAATCAAGATATGTACCGCTTTCGATAAGCCGTCAAGAAGGGTTAATGACCTGGTACCGGATTATAACTGCATTACGGTTCCGGATGAGTTCATCGTTGGTTATGGACTCGATTATGACGGTAATTATCGTCAGTTTAAAGATATAAGGATAGTGAGGAAATAAGATGAGTAACAATACGAACAAGCCTGCTTCGCCGCAACCGGCAAACAGATCACCGAGGTTCGGTTCAGCAGTTATTTTCTATATGGTGCTGATCGTTCTTCTGGTCATCTTCTCGTCGATGATGTTCGGTGACCGCGCTATGGGCAGAGACCAGACTACACTCTCTGATGTTATGGAGATCATCGAGGACAGAGATCTCACAGTAAATAAAGTGGATGTTAACGGAACTTCTGTAACGATCGAGTATGAAGATCTGACAGGACTTAAGCAGACTTTGACGCAGAGAGTTCCGTATGAGTATGTGGATGACCTTATTGCCAAGCTCGATGAGTATAAGGCAGAAGGATACATAGATGATTATAACTACACTGAGCCTGTAGACTGGGCAACCATCATCAACGGCCTGTCCCTGATCGGACTCGTGGTAGTGGCAGCAGTTATATTCATTAACTTCAACAGACAGACCAAGGACAGCAACAGTGTATTCTCCTTCGGCAACAACAGGGCAAGACTTACGAATCCCAATGAGATCAAGGTTAAGTTTACTGATGTTGCCGGATCCGTCGAGGAGAAGGAGGAGCTCTCTGAAGTTGTGGATTTCCTTAAGAGTCCTAAGAAATATAAGGAACTCGGTGCTAAGATCCCTAAGGGCGTCCTTCTGTATGGTCTTCCCGGTACAGGTAAGACTTTGCTTGCAAGAGCAGTTGCAGGAGAGGCGAATGTTCCTTTCTTCTATATCTCAGGTTCAGACTTCGTAGAAATGCTCGTCGGTGTCGGTGCGTCACGTGTAAGGAGCCTGTTCAATGATGCAAAGAAGGCAGCTCCTGCCGTTATCTTCATCGATGAGATCGATGCTGTAGGACGTAAGAGAGGTGCCGGCTTGGGCGGCGGTCAGGATGAGCGTGAGCAGACTTTGAACCAGATCCTCGTAGAGATGGACGGCTTCGATGTTAATACAAATGTTATTGTTATCGCGGCTACTAACCGTGTCGATGTTTTGGATCCCGCTCTGTTAAGACCCGGAAGATTTGACAGAAGAGTCATGGTTAATCCTCCTGATGCTGACGAGAGAGAGGCTATCCTTAATATCCATGCCAAGGGCAAGCCTCTTGCCAAGGATGTCAGCCTGCGTGAGGTTGCTTTATCGACTGTAGGCTTTACAGGTGCAGACCTCGAGAATCTTCTTAATGAAGCTGCTTTGCTTGCTGCAAGAAGAAATAAGAAAGAGATATCTCCTCTTGAGATCAATGACGCGACTTTCCGTGTCATGATGGGCCCTGAGAAGAATTCCAAGAAACTTACGGATAAGAACAAGAAGCTCACGGCTTACCACGAAGCCGGTCACGCAGTTGTTCTGCGTACCACATCCGACTATGAGAAGGTTGACCGCGTTACGATCATCCCGTCAGGTCAGGCAGGCGGATTTACGGCATTTAAGCCTATCGAGGATCTTGATTACTATACCGAGAAGATGCTCCTTGATAACATCAGGATGAGCCTCGGCGGAAGAGCGGCAGAGGAGATCTTCTTAGGTGAAGTCTCGACCGGAGCCGCTTCTGATCTTCAGTCATGTAACAGAACTGCTACCGCGATGGTAAAGCGTTACGGCTTGTCTCCCAAGTTCAGAAATCTTGTATTCGGAGATGAGAACGAGGAGATCTTTGTCGGCCAGTCTTTTGGTCAGGTACAGAGCTATTCCGATGCAACTGCATACGAGATCGATAAGGAAGTTCAGAGAATCATTACCGAGTGCTATGAGGACACCAAGCGTATACTCCGCGATAAGAAAGATATCGTTGAGGGCCTCGCACAGCGCCTTATCGAAAAGTACAAGGTAGACGGTCCCGAGTTCGAGGCTATCTATGAGGCGGAAGGCGACCTTGACCTTGCAGCTAAGATACTTGAGGAGATGAATGCTCAGGAGCTTAAGGAGCAGCAGGAAAAGGAAGCTAAAGAAAAGGCTGAGGAGGCTTCTGAGGAAGTTTCTGAAGAGGGTGAAGTTAAGGTTCCCTCTGAAGAATCCAATGATGAGCCCCGGGATGAGAATTAACAGGTAACCTGAATGATTGAGCTTGAACAGAAGATCTTAAATGAGGGCGAGATCCTGCCCGGCGGAATCCTTAAACTGGGATCCTTTCTTAACCAGCAGGTGGATACGGATTTTATGACTCTCATGGCCAAAGAGGGTGCGAAGCTTTATGAAGGCTGTGGTATTACAAAAGTTCTTACTGTTGAGGCTTCGGGTATCTCACTGGCATTTGCTGTTGCACAGCAGCTTCATGTTCCTATGCTCTTTGCGAAGAAATACGGAGCTTCCAATATTACCGGTGACCTTTATAAAGCTTCTGTCTATTCGTTTACACATAAGCAGACTTTCGACATCGTTGTAAGCAAGAAGTATCTTACTTCTGAAGATAATGTTCTGATTTGCGACGATTTTCTTGCCAAGGGAAATGCTCTTAACGGTCTTATCCATATCGTTGAGCAGTCAGGAGCAAGTCTTGAGGGTGCGCTTATAGCGGTTGAGAAGTCCTTCCAGGGCGGAGGAGATTTGTTAAGAGAAGAGGGCGTCAGGGTGGAGTCACTCGCGATAATCGAGTCGATGGACGATGAGGTCATAGAATTCCGTCACGGGTAACAGTTTTTATCTTTGGGAAGAGGGGTTATGAAGAAGGCAGTTTCTTTGACCATTATAGCTTCAATCATGTGCTTGACCGGTATGACCGGCTGTTCGGGTACTGATGTGACTGAACTTGATTCGAATGTAAAAACAGGAGGTCCCGGAACTGCAATCGAAGTCGGTGCTGTTTATGTCGGCAGGAGAACTGACGACGAAGGCTATACTTTTATTCACAACAGGGCGTTAACAGAAGCTATGGAGGCATTGGAGATTCCTGTTGATACTAATCTTATTACAGTTGACAAGGTCGTTGATGAAGAAGAATTGCTTGAAGCGGTTGATCAGCTTGCTGAATCCGGCTGTGACATCATCTTCGGTATCAGTGAGGAGTATGATTTTCCTTTGGCAACTGCGGCTGATATGTATCCGGATATCATGTTCTGCGGCTGCGGCGGCGTTCTTTCCAACGGTATAAACCTTATCAATTACTCAGGCAGGCTATACGAGGCAGCATACATTGCCGGTATATGCGCAGGATATGATTCGCTCGATTCCGGCAACAATGATATCGGGTATGTTCATTCATGGGGCGATGAGGATACACAGAATTACTGCAATGTTAACGCATTTGCTCTGGGTGCGAGGGCAGCCAATCCCGATGCCGTTATTCATGTCGACTTGGTTTCGGAATGGGAAGACACTGATGAAGTTAATGCAGCAACGGAATACCTGATGTCGTCATGTGAATGCGGACAGGTTGTAAGCAGCCTTCAGATATCAACAGTCATTAACTGGGAGGTCTTCTACGAGTTTGCTTTACAGACTGCCATGAATGAAGGTTCTTCTTTGGATTTCTATTCCGATATCGGAGGCAGTTATTACGGTGGAACAGAAGACGGATTCATTGATGCCGCTATTATTACACAGGATGCTTCAGAACAGGCAATTAAAGCTTCTGATATCGTAACTGATCTTATTGCTTCCGGACAGTGGACAATTTTCTCAGGTATTGCCCTGGAGTTTACGGACACCGATGGAGATGTAACAGTTTCACAGATTCCCCGCGATATCGAAGACAATGAAGGGAATGTAGTGGTTCAGTCAGGTGACAGAGGATTGAATGATGCTGTTATCAGATGTTATATGAACTACTTTATTGACGGAGTAATTGACGAGTCCTGATAAGTTACTCAGCCTGTCTTAACTGGGTGATAAACGTGATAGTGGCTATTATCTGCAAAAGATTAACAATAAGGTCAACCACAATCGTTAGAATTATAGAATCTGACCCGGAAAAAATACCCCTGACAACTGCGAGCACTGCGGTAGCTATATAGCAGATTTTAATTACTACGGATACACCGTTTATTGACCCGATGCTTCCCGGATCGTTATCGAGTGCATAAGAAAGAGCCTCGATTTTGCTTTATATTAGCCTGTGATATTAGTTAAAACTGCGGAAATGAAGTGCCGTATTCTACATATAAGTCATATATCTATAATCATTTGCGGCGCGGGTTCGGTTATAATCATAATGAGGTGATGATATGAATTCTGGCATCAGCAAAGATATGACAATGAATTCTTCCGGCTTTGTTTTATTGTCGGATTATGTCCCCGGTATCATTCAGGAGATACGCTATTTTTCAACGTTTAATTTCATAGGCGACCGTATCGACGGATACGAGGAGCCGGTCGCTCTTTTAACGGTGGAAGCAGCCAGAGCATTAAAGGAAGCAAGCTCCCAGGCGGCTGTAATGGGATACCGCTTCAAAGTTTACGATGCATACCGTCCTTCAAGAGCAGTGCGTAATTTCATGCTTTGGGGACTCGAGGACCTGGATCAGAGGATGAAGCCTTTCTTTTATCCGGATCTTGAGAAGGGTGAGCTTTTCGAGAAGGGGTATATCGCCAAAAAGTCAGGTCACAGCAGAGGGAGCACGATAGATCTTACCTTGTTTGACATGGCATCGGGCAAAGATCTCGATATGGGAAGTCCGTTTGATTTCTTTGGAGTTAAGTCACACCCGGACTTCAGGGAGGTTACCCCCGAGCAGTTCAGGAACAGAATGCAACTGCGTAGTATTATGGTGAATAACGGGTTTGAGCCCATCGATTGCGAGTGGTGGCACTTTACCCTTAAGGACGAGCCGTACCCTGATACTTATTTTGATTTCCCGGTCGCACAAAGCTCCGTGAAGAAATAACAAGGAGGATATCAATATGAGCATTGATCTTACCAGAATGCCGAAGCTCGGTTTTGGCCTTATGAGACTTCCCGAGAATGAAGGAACTATCGATATCGACCGCGTTTGTACGATGGTGGACAAGTATATGCAGGCGGGTATGAATTACTTTGATACCGCCTATGTCTATCACGGCGGTAACTCGGAGGTTGCGGCAAGGGAAGCTCTGGTAAAAAGATATCCGCGTGACAGCTTTATGATCGCCACTAAGCTTCCGGCGTGGGAGATAAAGCAGGAAAGTGATATAGACCGCATCTTCAACGAGCAGTGTGAGCGCGCAGGTGTTGATTACTTTGATTTCTATCTTCTTCACTCGGTTGAGGATGGAAATAACTACGATACCTACGTTAAGTACGATTGCTTCAGCTGGGGACTTAAGAAGAAGGAAGAAGGGAAGATCCGTCACTTCGGGTTCTCTTACCACGGAACGCCGGAACTTCTAATAGAGATCCTTGATGCGCATCCCGAGATGGAATTTGTGCAGATCCAGTATAACTATCTTGACAGAACCAATCCCGTGGTTCAGTCGCAGGCGCTTTACGATATCCTTCTCGAAAGAAATATACCCATTATCATCATGGAACCCGTAAGAGGCGGTATGCTTGCGAGTATGCCGGAGAACATCGAAGCTAAGTTCAAGGCTGTGCAGCCTCAAAAATCGGTTGCTTCATGGGCATTAAGATTCATAGGATCTCTGCCCGGTGTCATGACGATCCTGTCGGGTATGTCCACGGAAGATCAGATGGATGATAACATCGCAACTTTCAAGAACTTCGAGCCGATGACCGGTGAGGAGTTTAAGCTTATTAATGAGGTGACCGATGAGATCTTGAAGATCCCCCAGATCGGATGCACTTCGTGTAAGTATTGTGTCGACGGCTGTCCTATGAGCATCAGCATTCCTGATGTCTTCAGAACTATTAATACACTGCGCCGCTATCCTGATGACTGGCGTTCCAAGAATTTCTATTCCGGATTAGTCGGAAGGTCGGGAAAAGCTTCCGACTGTGTGGAGTGCGGTCAGTGTGAGGGCGTATGTCCCCAGCATCTTCCCATCATAGAACTTCTTAAGGAAGCTGCTGACATCCTGGACAAGTAATTAAAAAAGGAGATAACCGATGGTTGATGTAAATGGAAGATGGGCACTTGTCACAGGTGCCGCGAGAGGAATCGGAAGACTTGCTGCACTTTTCCTTGCTGACAGGGGATGTAATATCATCGCACAAAGCAGGGATAACGAGCATACGAATGATCTTGTTAAGGAGCTTGCAGCTAAGGGCGTTAAGAGCATTCAGGTCGAAGCCGAGCTTTCCGATATGGATTCGGTTGATGCGATGCTTAAGGCTATAGATGCAACGGGCGTTAAGGTTGATATCATCCTTAACAATGCAGGTATGCAGATTGCGTACCGTAAGGACTACTTTGAGACTCCCGTTGAGGACTATACGGTAAGTTTCCTTATCAATACGATAGCTCCCATTAAGATATGCTATCACTTCCTTCCCAAGATGATCGAGTCAGGATTCGGAAGAATCGTAAATACAACAAGCGGCATTGCACTCGAGCCTGAACAGGCAGGTTATTCTGCGAGCAAAGCTGCTCTTGATAAGGTAACGATAGACTTGGGATCTAAGCTTCAGGGAAGCGATGTTCTGATTAATCTTACTGATCCGGGGTGGTGCAGAACAGATCTTGGCGGTCCCGCCGCTCCTAACGCACCTGAAAGTGCAATTCCGGGGGTTGTAGTAGGTGTCTTTGTCGATGACGGCAAATCCGGAAGGATCTTTGGCGCCCACCTGTTCTATGATCAGACTTTGGAGCAGGCTGTTAAAACTGCTGAAGGCATAAACAGTCCATACTGATTAAGAAAAAGTAAAGTTGATTGTTCAGCATAATTCTTCCGAGGTTAATATGATATATTAGCCTCGGAAGTTTTATTAAGGGAGGGCAGATATATGACTAATAATTCAAACGGGAAGATCCGCAATGACAGTTCTGCTCCGGTACGCGGACTTGCTGCTTTTGCAGGTGTCTCAATGGTATTCACCATAGTATTCCTTATTCCTTTTATTGTTGTCGGAATAACAACATTGATTAAGGGAATCGCGGCTGTAACATCCGGAGATACTTCAGGAAGTTTTGTTCTTATCTTTGCTATTTTCTGGAATCTCATTCTGGTCATTATCATTATCAGCATGATAAGAAATTTCCTCATTTTGAAGAAGTCACAGGACAAGAATGTTCCTCTTACTGCTGACTACCCGAAGGCTGAATATCCGAAGGCCGAATACCCTAAGGCTGATTATCCTGATGCAAAGTATCCTGAGCCCGAGCCTGAGGAACAAGCCGATAAACAGTCATTCTTCTCTTCGTTTCCTTCTGTCGGAAACAGCACTAATGTGGATTATGATGATGAAGATTATAAAGATATGAGAAGAAGGGGTTACGAGTAATCCGTTTTACAAAATCATATGTGACCTTAAGCTGCCTCCTCCCGTCTTAATAGATGAGAGGAGGTAGTGTATAATACAGAAAAACTTTAGAGGGCCTATAAACAGGGGATGGAAGATCAGATAATTATCGATAAGTATTTCGCGAGGGATGAGCAGGCTATAGGCGATACCCGCGACAAGTACGGCAGGCTTCTTCGAAGCATTGCTTACGGTATTCTTAAAAGCCACGAGGACTCTGAAGAGTGCGAGAACGATACTTATCTGAAGACATGGAATACGATTCCGCCCACGAGGCCTTCATCGCTTCAGGCTTTCCTTGCCAAGATCACACGTAATCTGTCGCTTGACCGTTACGACAAGATGCATGCGGCAAAGCGTGGCTCGGGTGAGGTCCCGCTGATGATCGATGAGCTCGAGGAGTGCATCCCGGATTCGGCATTGGCGGCAACTGATGATGAAGCCGACGGCGATGAGCTTAAGAGGATACTTGATAAGTTCCTGGAAGGACTTTCCCCCGATGCGCGAAAAGTTTTTATGAGACGCTACTTCTTCGGTGACTCCGTGAACGAGATCGCTGACAGGTTCGGGTTCGGACTTAGCAAGGTTAAGATGACACTTGCAAGAACTCGAGACAGTCTGAAGGATCTTCTTCAGAAAGAAGGTTACTATGGATAAGAAACTGAATGCATCACAACTTTTAAGAGCGTTGGGCGATGTTGACGATATCTATATTAATGAATCAATGAGCGAGCTTAATGAGCCCGTTAAACTTAACAGCCGCAAGAGTAAAGCAAAAGTTACGAAGATAATGAGCATTGCTGCGGCTGCTGCAGTTTTGCTTATCAGTTCATATATTCTTCTTAGGGTGTTTGTTTTGGACAAAGCATCGAGCACAAGAACCGCAGAAGCTCCTGCTGTGAATGCAGAGTATGAATATGTTGATGATCTTGATATGAATGATTCAGTCGTATCCCGTGGTGGCGATAATACTGTTTCTGATGCGGCTGCGATGGAACCAGGCGTGGAAGAGGAAGATATTTTGTCTGTTGACGGAGTTAATCCCACTGAAGCTGATACTTCAGGCGGCACCTATTCTTTCAGCGCTGTCCCCTCAAATACTGATATAGTAACAGCCATAGCGTCGTATGACAGCCTCGACCAGATGAATCAGGCACAAAGCGTCCAGTTCTCGGTTCCCGAGTCTGTCGGTGATTCAGAATCGATGAGTTTCTTCTCCTATAATCTGGGAATAGTTGAGGTCCGTTATCTTGACGCTGAAGAAAATGTCATTTGTACGATAAGGAAAGCTCCGGGCGAGTTCTTTGATATCTCAGGATCTGATGATGCATGTGTAAGTAATGTTCTCAAGGTCGATGTCGAAGGAGCAGGGCATGTCAGATTAGAGGGAGACATAGAGCATATTACTTCTGCTGTATGGATATGCGGCGGAAACTCATACTCTATTACCTGCGAACCCATGAGTTTGGACGATATTACGGCTTTGATCGGGGAAGTTAACTGATATACATTTATCACACTAAAGATTTGTGATAGAATACGCGGGTGTTATGAATTAAAGAAAAGAGGTATTTCTTATGAAGAAATTACTTACCGTCACACTCGCAGCTGCTATGCTTGCTTTGCCTCTTACGGCTTGTACTGATGTGGACACTGCTGAAGGTTCAGCATCCGCAACCGACGGACAGTTCGTCGTTGGCTTTGATGCTGAGTTCCCTCCGATGGGCTTTGTGGCTGATGACGGAACTTATACAGGTTTTGACTTGGATCTTGCAGCAGAGGTCGCTAACAGATTAGGTCTTGAGTTTGTAGCTCAGCCTATCGCATGGGATTCCAAGGACCAGGAACTTAATTCAGGTAACATTGACTGTATCTGGAACGGATTTACCATCTCAGGCCGTGAAGATTCTTATGCATGGACGCAAGCATATATGGCTAACAACCAGGTCGTTGTCGTTAATGCTGATTCTGCTATCTCTTCGCTCTCTGATCTTGCAGGTGCAGTTGTTGCGGTTCAGAAGGATTCTTCCGGACTTGCTGCCTTGGAGGAGAATACAGATCTTCTTAATTCATTTGCCGAGCTCGTTCAGGTTGATGACTATCTGAATGCCATGATGGAGCTTGAGTCCGGAGCTGTTGATGCTATCGTAATGGATGAGATCGTAGCACGTTACCAGATCCAGGAGTCAGGAAGCAACTTTGTTGTTCTTGATGAGTCTGTTGCATCTGAAGAGTATGGTGTCGGATTCGCTCTCGGTAATGAAGCATTAAGAGATCAGGTTCAGGAAGCTCTCGAGCAGATGGCCGAAGATGGTACTCTTGCTGAGATTTCAACCGAGTGGTTCGGTGAGGATATCACAACTATCGGAAAGTAATGGCGGAGCTTCAGTCGACACTATTTCAACTTGCAGGCGGATTAAGATTCACTGTTGGAATCTTTTTCCTGACATTGCTTTTTTCCATACCCCTCGGGCTTATTGTAGCCCGGGGGCGTATGTCTAAGAATAAGATTCTTGCGGGAGTCGTGCGTATCTATATCTCGGTCATGAGAGGAACGCCGCTGATGCTTCAGCTCCTGCTCGTTTACTTCGGTCCTTACTATGTATTCGGCGTTAAGCTTGCCGATCTTGATGTGGGACCTTTCAAATACCGTTTTGTTGCAACAATAATCGGTTTCTCATTAAATTATGCTGCATACTTCGCAGAGATCTTCAGGGGAGGCATACAGTCTATGCCTGTAGGTCAGTACGAAGCAGCGCAGATATTGGGCTTTTCGCGCATGCAGACTTTCTTCAGGATAATCCTTCCGCAGGTGATAAAGAGGGTGCTGCCTTCTGTTACCAATGAGGTAATAACGCTTGTTAAGGATACTTCTCTGGCACAGGTGCTTGCCGTAACCGAGATGTTCACGATGGCAAAGAATCTGGCCTCAACACAGGTTTCTGTCATGCCTTTTATCGCGGCAGGTGCGTTCTACTATATTATGAACGGCGTCATCGAGATCGTGATGACACGAGCCGAGAAATCAATGAGTTACTATTCGTAAGAGGTGAGCATGGGCGTACTCGAGATGAAAGATATTTGCAAGTCATTTGACTCCCTTAAGGTCCTTAAGGGAATCGATCTTGAGGTCAAAAAAGGAGAGGTGGTGGCTATCATCGGTCCTTCGGGCGGCGGTAAGTCAACTCTTCTGCGCTGCGCGACCACGCTTGAGCATATCGATTCGGGGAGCATCGTTATAGCAGGTGAAACGCTTGTTAAGACTTCTAGCAGCGGTCTTACACAGTACACTGATAAGAAGACACTTCAGGACATAAGAGGAAAGTTCGGACTGGTGTTCCAGAACTTTAATCTTTTCCCGCATTTCTCGGTAAGACGCAATATAACCGAGTCTCTTGTCCATGTTCATAAGAAGAGCCGTGATGAGGCGGATGCCATCTGTGATGCGCTTCTTGAGAAGTTCGATCTGACAAGTAAGGCTGACGCTTATCCTTGCAACCTGTCAGGAGGACAGCAGCAAAGAGTTTCCATTGCAAGGGCGCTCGCGGTCAATCCCGAGATACTCTTCTTTGATGAGCCGACTTCCGCGCTGGACCCCGAGCTTACATCCGGAGTTCTTAAGGTAATCCGTGAGCTTGCTAAGGAGAAGATGACGATGGTTATAGTTACCCACGAGATGTCTTTCGCAAGGGATGTTGCCGATAAGATCGTCTTCATGGACGGAGGAGTCATCGTGGAGCAGGGTGCTGATGTCATCAGCAATCCGCATAACGAGAGAACCAGGGAGTTCCTGTCGAAGTTCTGATTTATTGACATATCGGGACTCAAGTGTTTTAATAATTCAAAGGCGCTGAAGGGAAAAAAGATGCGCAGAACCTGTTAAGAGAGCCGGCGGGTGGTGTGAGACGGTACAGGGAGCGTAATGATGAGTCGTCCCGGAGCCATAAGACTTAAAGCTTATGTGAGTAGGTCTTATCGGGTTCTCCCGTTACAGAGAAGGGTGTTGATAGACACCGCTGAGTGAGGTCCATGACCTAAGAAGAGTGGTACCGCGGAAATTAAGTCTTTTCGTCTCTTCTTCGTGCAAGATGTATTCCTTGTGCGAAGAGGAGACTTTTATTTTGAGAAAAAGGAGAGACTTTGATCATGAAACTGAGCGGAGCAGAAATCGTAGTTGAGACTTTGATCGAACAGAAAGTTAAGACTATCTTCGGTTACCCCGGAGGAACCGTACTTGATATCTACGATCAGCTCTATAAGAAGAGCGACCGTATAACTCATATCCTGACAGCTCACGAGCAGGGCGCTGCACATGCTGCTGACGGATATGCGAGAGCAACAGGTGAGATCGGGGTCGTACTTGCGACATCAGGTCCCGGTGCAACCAATCTCGTTACGGGAATTGCAACAGCACATCTTGATTCAGTCCCTCTTCTTGCGATAACAGGTAATGTTGCCAATAACATGATCGGAAGAGACTGCTTCCAGGAGATCGATATCTCCGGTGTGACTTTACCTATCACCAAGCATAACTTCATCGTACATAACGTCGAGGATCTTGCAGACACGATTAGAGAAGCTATAAGGATCGCGAAGTCCGGCCGTCCCGGTCCGGTTCTCGTTGATATCCCCAAGGATATCCAGCTTGCCAAGTGTGAGTTTACTTACAAGGCTCCGGTAACAAAGGATGAGCCGGATCCTTCATCTGATGAAGCCGTTAAAGAGGCTGTTAAGATGATCGCTGAGTCGAACAGGCCTTATATCTACTTCGGAGGCGGTGCGGTAAGAGCCGGTGCCGGAGCTTTGATTTCCGAGCTTGCGGATAAGATTGATGCGGTTATCGGATGTTCTTTAATGGGATTGTCCGAGCTCCCCACCAAGCTTGACAGATTCCTGGGCTTCCAGGGAATGCATGGTCACTATGCTTCTTCCAAGGCAATGGCAAAGGCGGATCTTATTATTGCCATAGGTGTACGTTTTTCTGACCGTTCCACGGGAGATGCACAGAAGTTCTCTGCAGGTGCAAGAAAGATACACATCGATATCGATGCTGCTGAAATAGACAAGAACGTTAAGGTTAATCTCGGCGTTTCCTGCGATATCTCAGACTTTTTAAGAAAACTCATCGATGTTGTTGATTATAAGCGTAATCCTAACTGGATGACCAAGGTTGCAAAGCTTCGTGAGCAGGAAGCCCAGCAGGCAGTTCCTGATTTCCTGCCTGAGCAGGCGATTAAGGCTGTATCTGATATTGTTGATGAGGATACTGAGATTGTTACGGATGTTGGTCAGCACCAGATGTGGACAGCCCAGTTCTACGACTTTAAGAAGAAGAGAACATGGATATCATCGGGCGGTCTCGGAACAATGGGATTCGGTATGGGAGCTGCCATAGGATCAGCTTACGGAAGTGGTAAGAGATCTGTTCTTATTACAGGTGACGGAAGCTTCGGTATGGATCTTACAGAGCTTGCTACGGCAGTTACCTACAACGTTCCTCTGACGATAGTTGTTATGAACAACAGTGTTCTTGGTATGGTCCGTCAGCTTCAGAATCTGTTTTATGATAAGGTTTATTCGAATACTACGCTCGACAGGAAGACTGACTTCGTTAAACTTGCCGAGGCATTCGGTGCCAAGGGTTTCCGCGCAACGGATGAGGAAGAGTTCCGCGAAGTGTTCGAGGAAGCTTATAAGATCGACGGTCCTGCGGTAATTGATCTTTTGATTGATAAGGACGAGATGGTTTTGCCTATGCTTCGTCCGGGCGGAACCTTTGACCATCTGATTCTCGACAAGGAGGATAGGGCATGAATAAGCAAAGTTATGTAATTGCGGCATTTGTGGAGAACAAATCCGGTGTCCTCATGAGAGTAACAAGTATGTTTAACAGAAGAGGATTCAATATCGATACTCTTACAGTGGGAGAGACCGAGTCTTCTGAGTATTCGCGTATCACACTGACTTTCTCAGGTGATCAGGATGATCTTCAGCAACTGGTAAGCCAGCTTCAGAAGCTTTATAATGTCAAGAAGGTTGAGGTTATAAGCGCTGAGGTCGGTATCAGAAGAGAACTCCTTCTTATCAAGGTTAAGAATTCAGCACAGACCAGAAGCGATCTTAGGGATGCGGTTGATGTCTTTAAGGCAAAGATCGTCGATTACTCTGCTGAGGCTATGTGTCTTGAAGTAACGGGTGATTCGACCAAGATTGATAATTTTATCGACAATATGAAACCTTTTGGGATCATAGAGATGTGCAGAACGGGCATCGTGGCTTTGGAGCGCGGTTCCGAGAGCATTTTAAGCAAGTAAATAAATATACGGAGGTATATATAAAATGACAAAGGATAACAGAATCTTTTACGAGAAGGACTGCGACATCACAAAGCTTGACGGCAAGACAGTTGCCATCATCGGTTACGGTTCACAGGGACACGCTCACGCTTTGAACCTCAAGGACTCAGGCGTAAATGTTGTAGTAGGCCTTTATGAGGGTTCCAAGAGCAAGGCTAAGGCAGAGTCTCAGGGACTTAAGGTTCTTTCAGTAGAAGAGGCTACAAAGGCTGCAGACATCATCATGATCCTTATTCCTGATGAGAAGCAGGCTGCTATGTACAAGAAGTCAATCGAGCCTAACCTTACAGCAGGTAAGACACTTGCTTTCGCACACGGCTTTAACATCCACTTCGGCTGTATCACACCTTCTGCTGATATCAACGTTATCATGATCGCTCCTAAGGCTCCGGGACACACAGTTCGTTCCGAGTATCAGGCCGGTAAGGGTACACCTTGTCTTATCGCTGTTGAGCAGGATGCTACAGGCGATGCATGGGATTTGGGTCTTGCTTATGCTGCCGGTATCGGCGGTGCAAGAGCAGGTGTTCTTGAGACAACATTCAGACAGGAGACAGAGACTGACTTGTTCGGTGAGCAGGCTGTTATCTGCGGCGGTGTTGCAGCTTTGATGCAGGCCGGCTTCGAGACTTTGGTTGAGGCAGGTTATGATCCCCGTAATGCTTACTTCGAGTGCGTGCACGAGATGAAGCTCATCGTTGACCTTATCTATCAGTCCGGTTTTGCAGGAATGAGATATTCCATCTCCAATACAGCTGAGTATGGTGACTATATCACAGGACCTAAGATCATTACTGAGGATACAAAGAAGGCTATGAAGAAGGTACTCAAGGATATCCAGGATGGTTCTTTTGCCAAGGAGTTCCTCCTCGATATGTCTGATGCAGGTAAGCAGGTTCACTTCAAGGCTATGAGAAAGCTTGCTTCCGAGCATCCCGCTGAGACTGTCGGTAAGGAAATCAGAAAGCTTTACAGCTGGTCTGATGAGGATAAGCTCATCAATAACTGATATAATATATATTCAGAGAAGCGATCCTCCCGGGGACTGCCCTCGGGAGGATTTTTTTGAAAGAAGGTTTATGTCATGATCAAAGATACAATAGTTGACGGTTTCTCGAATGCGCCCCACAGGTCGCTTTATCACGCACTCGGTCTTACAAAGGAAGAACTCGAGCGCCCGTTGATCGGAATCGTTAATTCCTATAATGAGATAGTTCCCGGTCATATGAATATCGATAAGATCGTGGAGGCTGTTAAGGCAGGTGTAAGACTTGCCGGAGGAACACCTGTCGAGTTCCCGGCGATCGCTGTCTGCGACGGTATTGCCATGGGTCACATAGGAATGAAGTATTCACTTGTGACAAGAGATCTTATAGCGGATTCCACGGAGTCCATGGTTCTTGCTCACGGATTCGACGGACTGGTCATGATACCTAACTGTGATAAGAATGTTCCGGGTCTTCTTATGGCTGCCGCAAGACTTAATATACCTACTGTTTTTGTAAGCGGCGGACCTATGCTTGCAGGTAAGGTTGACGGGAAGAAGCGTTCCCTTTCTGCGATGTTTGAAGCAACCGGTGCTTATGCCGCAGGCAAGATAGATGATGAGAAACTCGAGGAGTTTGTAAATAAGGTTTGTCCTTCCTGCGGATCGTGTTCAGGTATGTATACTGCCAATTCCATGAACTGTCTTACCGAGGTTCTCGGTATGGGACTTAAGGGTAATGGTACTATTCCCGCAGCTTATTCCGACAGGATCATCCTTGCCAAGCATGCGGGTATGCAGGTGATGGAGTGCGTTAAGAATAATATCCGTCCGAGAGACATTCTTACAAAGGATGCTTTTGAGAATGCTATCGCAGCTGATATGGCTATCGGATGTTCAACAAACTCTATGCTTCACATTCCCGCTATTGCAAATGAATGCGGATTAAGTATTGATCTTGATCATATCAATGAGATATCTGAAAGAACTCCGAATATATGTCATCTTGCTCCTGCAGGCCCGACATATATGGAGGATCTTAATGAGGCCGGCGGTATCTACGCCGTTATGAAGGAAATGCTCGACGGAGGCCTTCTTAACGGAGACGTCATGACTGTTACCGGCAAGACATTAAAAGAGAATGTTAAAAACAGCACAGTTATCGATCCCGAGGTTATAAGACCTCTTGATAATCCTTTCACCAAGGAAGGCGGACTTGCTGTTCTTAAGGGTAATCTCGCACCGGACGGCTGCGTAGTTAAAAGATCTGCAGTTGCTCCCGAGATGCTCGTTCATGAAGGCCCTGCAAGATGCTTCAACAGTGAAGAGGAAGCGATCAAGTTTATCTACGACGGTAAGGTAAAGGCCGGAGATGTAATTGTTATAAGATATGAAGGTCCTGCAGGCGGCCCCGGTATGAGAGAGATGCTTTCTCCTACTTCTGCCATCGCCGGTGCAGGTCTTGATAAGGATGTTGCACTTATTACTGACGGACGATTCTCCGGTGCAACAAGAGGTGCTTCCATAGGTCATGTAAGTCCCGAAGCTGTATCGGGCGGAACGATCGCTTATATCAAGGATGGAGACATCATCTCGATAAACATCCCTGAGTATAAGATAGAACTCAAGGTCTCTGACGAGGAGCTTGAGCAAAGAAGAAAGACTATGCCGCTTCTGAAGAAGCCTGAACTTACCGGATATCTCAAGCGTTACTCCAGGATGGTTTCTTCAGCTGACAAGGGTGCGATCATAAACTACTGATATGAAGACTTCCGGAAATAAAACCGTCAGGATCATAGTAATATCCCTGATACTCCTGCTTATTATCACAGGTGCTTATGTTGTCTACCTTAAAAGATCCTCAGATAGAGTGAGAGTGTACGATATGGATTCTGATGAGATTTCCGTTGAAGTCTTTAATCCGGAAGGGAAGGTCTGGGATGATATGTACAGATATCCCGGTCACCCGTGCGGAGCCGAGTATTCGGTCAACATAGACAACAACAGCAAAATAAGAATGTCAGACTGGACGATCAGCATTGAGTTCGACGGACCGTTTGAAATCGATTCTTCCTGGAACGGTGTGTTTGAAGCGGATGGTAATACGCTCAAATTTACACCTGAAGGGGAACTTGTAGTTATTGAGCCTGAGGGAGGAAGATATTTTGGTGCCGTTTTGTATTCAAGATATCTTCTTAATGTTGTGTCTTATACGGTAACGGGAAAGATGACTCCCGATCCTTTCATGATGCCGCTTACTTACCTCATTGCTTTTATGTATGCTCTTTGGCTTGTCTATCTGGGTTCACATGTTCTCTCATATGCAAAGATCGAGAGCCTTCTTAAGCAAAGAGCGCATGACATTGAGATCATAGACCAGTCCATCAGAACTTTCACATCATTTGTTGATGCGAAGGACAGTTATACAAGAAACCATTCACTTCGTGTCGCTATCTATGCCAAGGAAATCGGAAGAAGGATCGGACTTGATGATAACGAACTTCAGGATCTTTACTATGGAACACTGCTTCATGATGTCGGAAAGATAGGCATTCCTGATGAGATCTTAAGAAATAAGGGAAGGCTCAATGAAATGGAGTATGAGATCATCAAGACTCATCCTTCAAAGGGTAAGGATATGCTTAAGGACTTCACGGCTATTCCCAAGATATCCGACGCTGCTTATTATCACCATGAAAGATATGACGGTAACGGTTATCCCGAAGGTCTCAAGGGTGAGAAGATTCCTCTGTATGCCAGGATTGCAAGTATCGCAGATGCTTATGATGCGATGTCATCCAACCGCCGCTACAGAAAGTCTCTGAGCCGCGAGAAGACTATTTCAGAATTCAAAGAGAACTCAGGCACACAGTTTGATCCTGAATTGGTACCCGTAATCATCAGTATGATAGAAGACGGTTTTACTGACAGGATTCAGGAAGAATACGGTCAGGATGCCGACGAGGATTAACGGTTAACAATAAACCCGGCAATACCGGGAAGGTATTCTGACAGGAAATCCGACAGGGTGAGAACTATAAAGGACCAGAATACAGGCGACTTAACTGCTTGTCCTATCAAAGCCGACTTTGAAGGCTCCCCGGGTGCACGGTAGATCTTAATGTATCTTTTATAGAATACACACAGAAGCACGATACCCGTAACGGCGATAAGGAGCAGTAACAAAACCCAGCCCATAAATCCCATCATGATCAAAGCCGTGAATGTATCCATGTTATCTGCAAGATCGGGATTATCGTGAACAATAGGGTACAGTTTTGATAAGATCGATGTCGTTACGACGGATGTCGACAGATTAACTGCCATGTGAAGGAATATCGTATAGCGGATCCTTCCGGTTCTTATATAGACATGAGCAAATAATGCACCTGCCAAAGTCGCGAAGAAGAACTGCTGGAAGTTTCCGTGGAAAAGACCGAACATCAGACCCGAGAGGGCGATGCTTATAAACTCACCATATTTGATAGTGCGGTCGATGAGGATCTTCCTGAACATAAGCTCTTCGAATATGGGAGCGAGTACACCGACAGTTAAAACCCTTTCGAAAAGTGAGGAGTTAAGCATCATCTCGGTGATGGTGGAGCTCGCATTTGAATTGAAGGGGATTGTCAGAGCCATATGTACAGGCGCTCCGATGAATGCCCCGACCATGCAAAGACCGGCGACAATGGATACATACATAAGGAACTTCGGAAGTCCGAGTGCTTTTTGCCCGATCTTCATTGCGGGAGTTTTCCTCGCACTTAAAGCAAGTGAAGGGAAACCTATCACATACATGGTTACGATAGTCATAAGGAATGCGATGCTTATGTAGTGTGCTTCATAAAAGTCAGTCATGTCTTTGGAGCTTATAAGAGCACGTCTTATGAGGTAAGGGAAGACAGTCGTTACGATACACAAAACCGAGAATGCTCTTTCAACCGAATCGACGCGTAAAGTTAATGGATCGTGGACCTTGTTTATAATTCCCGTGACTACTGAAAGTATGAGAAACAAAGCCGATACACCAAGGTATATCAAAGGCAGATAATTAAGAATGCTGTTCCCGGAATCGGTCACGACCAAAACGTTGTTAGCAGTTCTTACAGCGGTAAAAAGAACCGCAAGGATCAAAAGCAGCCAGGGCAAAACTTTGTTGTTTCGAATTTCAGTATTTTCCATATTCATAATCTCCCATCCGAGTAGTGATTATACCAAATTAACATTTATTCGTGAATTATCGCAAAGTGTTGTTGATAGGGTTTGCTTCAAATGTGATAATTAAAGCCGAGGTTTATTTATGAGTGACTCTAACAAAACATACGGTTTTTACGGCTGGGAGAATGCTGATGTTCTCCCCACTGATCCCAATTATAAGAATGTCGGCACCCCGTGCGATCTTTATGATCTGCTTTCAAAGATCTGGCAGCGGGACACCTGTGCTCCGAGAATGGCATCTGAATGGAGTGAATCCAACAAGACTTTAGGCCAGTGTTCCATAACCGCATTTCTTGTGCAGGACATTTATGGAGGCGAAGTCTACGGCATCTTAAGGCCGGGCGGCAATTACCACTGCTATAACGTGGTTGACGGCAAAGTCTTTGACCTGACCTCTGAGCAGTTCGGGGAGGAAGCGGGGACACTTAAGTACGAGGGCAACCCACTGCAGTTAAGGCAGGACCACTTCTCGAAAAGGGAGAAGAGGCTGCGCTATGAGCTTTTAAGGAGCAGGCTGCAGGAAGCGGCGGGAGCTTTTCGCAAGATGAGAAGATTCGGTCAGCAGATCCCTTATGAGAAATGCTATGAGATATTGGAAAAGCAGTGGAGAGGCGTACTGTCACTTGAAGGCGATAACGGGTATCCCCACAGCATTGTGGTGGATTACTTCTTCGACTGTGTGACGGGGAAAATATACTTTCATGGAGCGAAGGAAGGTTATAAGGTTGATCTGATTAAGCTTAACCCGAAGGCGTGCTTTTGTGTTTACGATGAAGGGTTTAAGAAGGATGGGCAGTGGGCTCTTAATATCAACAGTGTTATCTGTTACGGAAAGATGAGATTTATAGATCCTGAGGAGACAATCTTTCAAGATTCATTAAAAAGACTCGGGAGAAAGTATTATACTTCCGATGAAGAAGTAACAAATGAAATAGAAAGAGCCGGCAGCCGTGTGCTTATGACGGAGTTTTCCATCGAGCGTATGACAGGGAAGCTGGTTAATGAGTCGTGACGGTTTATGACACTTAAAGATTTGCTTGATTATGATGATATAGTGGTTCAGTGCCACGATATTCCGGATGCGGATGCAATCGCTTCCGGGTATGGAGTCTATTCCTACCTTAAGGCTAACGGAAAAAAGGTAAAGTTCATATATGGCGGAGGCGGCAGAATCAGTAAGTCGAATCTGTCTTATCTGATTGAAGTGTATGACATTCCGGTTGAGCACGTGACTGTGCTAAGGAAAAAGCCTCAATTGCTTGTTACCTGTGATTGCCAGCTCGGCAACGGTAATGTGCAGGCGTTTGAGGCCGAGAATTATGCGACGATCGATCATCACCAGATCTCAGGCAATATTCCTGATTTAAGTGAAGTCAGGCCCGGTATGGGAAGTTGTGCAACTATCGTATGGGATATGTTGAAGAAAGCGGAATTTCACATTGATGACAGGCTTGCAACTATCCTTTTCTACGGACTTTACATGGATACCAATGCTCTTACTGAGCTTGCGCACCCTCTTGACAAAGATATGTATGACGAGCTTTTCGTAAGGCGTGACCAGAGTGTCGTGAAGAAGCTTGTTAATATGAATATCACGTTGGAAGAGGCCAAGGTAGCAGGTAAGGCTTTTCTCGGGTTTGAATATGATGACGAGTACAGGTATGCGATAGTTGAGACCGAGTCTTGCGATCCCAACCTTCTCGGCCTTATAAGCGATCTTATGTTGTCTGTGGATAAGGTTGATGTATGTGCCGTTTATTCGATCGTCCACGGCGGCGTAAAATACTCCATCAGAAGTTGTGAGACTGAAGTTCAGGCGAACGAGCTTGCAGGTTATATTGCTCATGAGATCGGTACTGGCGGCGGACACCGTGATAAGGCGGGCGGATTTCTTGATAACGATCTGATCGATCAGGCGTTTAATGCGGTTGATGTAAAGAGCCGTGCTTCAAGAAGTGATCTTGTAAGAACTATTATTGAGGGAAGACTTGATAAGTACTTCTCAGATACAACGATTATCTATTCCGGCAAGTTTGTGCCGCAGGACGGCACTATGAAGCTTTACGAGAGACTTCCTCACATTATGGGTTATGTAATCCCCTCGCACTTTGTTCCTACGGGATCTCCTATCATCGTAAGAACTCTCATGGATGATATAGAGACCGTGGTTACTCAGGATACGGTTATCATGATAGGCTCCAAGGGCAGAATATTCCTTACTGATACAGATCACTTTAATAAGAACTATGTGCCTCAGGATTGTTTTTATACTCCGAATGTGGATTATTTCCCTACGATCCGTGTTAATACGACGGGTGTAAGTATCGATCTTGCACCGTTTACATATTCATGTATGTTCCCCGGAGGCGAGCGCGTCCTCGTTAAGAAACTTAATAATGTAACCAAAGTTTTTGGTAAAATGATGAAGACTTATATTAAAGGGGATGTCGGAGATTACCTGGCGGTTAAGGAGAATGATCCTGAAGATATCTTTATTATCGGTAAGGAAAACTTCAGAAAGATGTACCAGGAAGTCTGACAAAAGGGTGTTATGTCTGAGCTTTTAAGGGAGATTGATTCTATAGCTTTGTTCAGGGGCGTAAAGGAGAAGGAACCTCTCAAAAGTCTGTGTGATTTCCTTCAGAAAATGGAGCCCGATTACTCTATCGAGGAGATGATCGACAGCTACGGTAACTTCTGCTCGAAGCTTTATGAGTTAAGAGCAGACTGCGACCTCTCCGCCGCTATCTGGGATGCTCTTGTTGACGATATGAATCCCTACTTAAGATTCAAGATCGATCTTATTAATAATCCCGAGACTGCTAACAGAATGAGCAGGTTAATGGAGCTTACTGCGACGAGGGAGCTCGATCTTTTGACGAGGATTGGAAACTACTCTTCGTTTGATTTCAAAAACGAGATGTACTACGACGGATATCTTCCTGACTTCAGAACATCCCATATAGATCTGAAGAGCAGATACTTAAGGATGCTCGAATCCATCGAGACTGAAGGTTACGGGGTCTATAAGCGCTGTAATATCTTCAGGATAAAAGACGGGGAATTGTGTGTTGTAAAGCATCCTGATCCCATAAGAAGTGAGGATCTGTTCTGCTACGAGACACAAAGAGGGAAAGTAGTGGATAACACACGGGCCTTTTGTGAAGGAAAGCCTTTCGCAGATGTTTTGCTTTACGGTGATGCCGGTACGGGAAAGTCTTCGGCCGTCAAGTCTTCTGCGCGGATGTTCTTCAGTAAAGGCGTCAGGCTTGTTGAACTTCCCAAGCAGGAGATAGGCAGGCTTCCCGATATTATTGAACACTTAACCGAGATTCCTTTGAAGTTCATCATATTTATAGACGATATCTCTTTTGATGCTGATGACGACAGGATCGGTTCACTCAAGTCTGTTATAGAAGGTGCGGCATCAGGCGGAAGAAAGAATATTGTTATCTATGCGACCAGTAACAGGCGCCACATGATAAAGGAGACCTTCTCAGCAAGAGAGAATGAGGTTCACCGCTCGGACACCATCGCAGAGCAGATGAGTCTGTCAGAGCGCTTTGGTCTGAGGATTCTGTTTGAGAAGCCTAATAAGGATACATATCTTGAGATAGTCAGGAATCTTCTTAAGCTTCGTAAGATCAAGATGAGTGAAGAGGATATGGCTTTGAAGGCTGAGCAGTTCGCCACAAGAAGCGGCGGACGTTCTGCGAGGACGGCAAGGCAGTTTGCCGACTCTTTATAAAGCACTTTTCAAATGAAAGTGAAAACTCTTTCATTAACATCAGTACAAATTTTATTCATTTTTATTTAACACACTTCGAAAAGTATATGTGCTAACATAAAGCCATAAGAAAAACACATACAGAAAGGGGTGAGGCCGATGTACGAAGAATTTTCAATTGCGGGACTTAGGTCTCGCAGAATGATTACCTCCTAAGTATTTGGTTTTATTTCTTACTCATAGGCAATTTCATATAAATAAAAAGGGAACTTCAATCGAAGTTCCCTTTTCTTATCAGTTTAGGTTCTTATCAGTTGAACATGTCTGTGATGTTTGACATAGCATCAGGATTGAGACCGAAGTAAATAGCATTACCGATCCAGATAAGGATACCGATGATACCGAGGACCAATCCGGCTGTTGCCATACCGGACTTGTTACCCTGATTCTTAGCTACGATAGAAAGGATCAAAGCAGCGATAGCGCAAGGTCCGCAGCAAACAACACCAAGAATACCTGTTACCAATGATGCGATGGCCTGGCCTCTTCCTGCTGTGGAATTAGCGGGCTCGTCGTTGTTCCATGTGGTCTCAGGCTGCTGATAGTACTGATTGTTTTCCATAAAAACTCTTCCCCCTTTTTTAGAAGTTCGTCATTAATATATCATAATATTCTGATATTACAAAGATAATGCGATTCTTAGGAAACCAAAGATAATGAGACAGATCGCAAATATGGTAATAGCAATGACATTCCACTTCGGAAGATCTTTCTTTGCTTCAACGTTATAGATGATATATATGATCTCGCAAGCTACAAGGGGCCAGGTTATAAACAGGAACTGGTTATCTTTAAATGCGCTTTTAAAATCCAAAGCTATAAGATCAATAGCCATGTGCGAGACTCCGCATGAAGGGCAGGGTAAACCTGTGATCTGCTTGATGGGGCAGGTGAATCCGAATCCGGTCAGCCTGTATATAAGATAGTAGATGAAACCTGCTGCAAGCAAGATGACAATATCGCGCAGCGTTTTTTTCCATACCGTACTCATGAGTTGATTATAGTATAATCAAGTGATTAATACACGGAGAATTAAAGATGAAGTTTCTTGTCGTATCTGATATACACGGAGATAGTTACTGGGCAGAGCGTGTAGCCGGGCTGATGCATAAAGAACAGGCCGACCATCTGGTTATACTGGGAGATATACTCTATCACGGTCCGAGGAATGACCTTCCTTCACACTACGAACCCAAGAAAGTAATTGAGATACTGAACAATATCTCAGACAGGATCCTCGCCGTAAGAGGAAACTGTGAAGCCGAAGTCGATCAGATGGTCTTAAAGTTCCCCGTCATGGCGGATTACATCTATCTGGTCTCCGGGCAGACTACTTTCTTCTTCACACACGGACATATATATAACGAGGATTCTCTTCCTGCGCTTATTACGGAAGGGACAGTCTTTGTAAGCGGTCACACTCATGTGACAAAAGATGTTATTAAAAACGGAATCAGATTCATGAACCCGGGATCGCCTTCGATACCGAAGGAGGGTTGTAAGCCCTCTTATATCACTATCGAGGACGGCAAAGCCGAGCTTAAGGAATTTGATAACTGAGGAGGACGATATGGTAAAGAATGATGAAGGTATAGTAAAGCTTAACCATCATATATTAGAGCAGGTCTGCAGGCTTGCATGGGATGGCAACCTTGATGCTGAGCATGAGGAGGAGCTTGTCTATAGAATCAGTCCCGGACCTAAGCCCGAGTACCGCTGCTGCGTCTATAAGGAACGTGAGATAAACCGTCAGAGAATCCGTCTTGCCAAAGGTCTTTGTCCGACGGCTGACCCCGATAAGCAGCACCATAATGTAGTCCAGGTAATAAACCCTGCATGTGACTCCTGTCCTTTGCAGTCTTATGTTGTTACCGATAACTGCAGATTCTGTCTTGGCAAAGCCTGCCTTAACTCCTGTAAGTTTGACGCCATTTCGAAGGGTGAGCTTCGCATGCGTATTGACCCTTTTAAGTGTAAGGAATGCGGTAAGTGCGCAGGTGCCTGCCCTTACGAAGCTATCATCCACCAGATCCGTCCTTGTAAGAGAGCATGCCCTGTCGGCGCCATCACTTACGATGAATACGGTCTGTGCCTTATAGATGAGGAGAAGTGCATCCACTGCGGTCACTGTATCCACAGCTGCCCGTTCGGTGCTATCGCGTCAAAGACATATCTTGTCGATATCATCAATGCGATCCGTGACGGCAAGGAAGTATATGCGATGGCTGCTCCCGCGACGGAAGGCCAGTTCGGTTCCGACATCACGATGGGTTCCATCCGTAAGACTCTTATGGATATGGGCTTCAAGGATATGGTTGAAGTCGGATTAGGCGGGGATATGACAGCGGCTTTTGAAGCTCTCGAGTGGGCAGAAGCCTTGAAAGAGGGCCGCAAGATGACGACGTCGTGCTGTCCTGCATTCAAGAATCTGCTTAAAAAGCATTTCCCCGATCAGTATAAGGAGAACATGTCACAGACGGTTTCTCCTATGGTCGCGATCAGCCGCTATCTTAAGTTAATTCATCCCGGATGCGTGACCGTCTTTATAGGTCCCTGCATCGCTAAGAAGGCGGAGGCGAATGACAAATCCATTCCTGATACAGCAGACTATGCCATTACATACGGCGAGCTTCGTGCTCTCGTACGCTCAAGGGATATGGAGATCAAGCCTGTTACGGAAGAATACCAGGAAGCATCATCCTGGGGTAAGAGATTTGCCACGAGCGGCGGCGTTGCAAACGCAGTTATGGAGGTTATGCAGGAAAGAGGCATCGACACATCTTCCATTAAACTCGAGCGCTGTGCAGGCGGCGATGAGTGTCGAAAAGCAATTTTGCTTCTTAAGGCAGGCCGCATAGATGCCGACTTTATCGAAGGAATGATATGTCCCGGAGGATGCGTCGGAGGACCTTCCAAGCACAAGACCGAGGCGGAGATTACCAAGGCACGTAACGAACTTCTTGATAAGGCGGATGACAGAAAGGTTCTCAATAATCTTGAGAAGTATCCTATGGATAAGTTCTCCATGTTCAGGGACGGCCACATGTGATGATCGACCGCGAACTTGTAAAAAGGGAATTCAAGTCATACGTATCCGGTTACGATATCAATGACGACAAGATAAAACTCAAGGTCCTTCACACCTATAAGGTTGCTTCTAACTGCGAGAATATCGCCACGAGTCTTAATCTGTCATCTTCAGACGTTGATCTTGCATGGCTGATAGGTATGCTTCATGACATAGGAAGGTTCGAGCAGCTTCGAAGATTCCACACATTCATCGATAAGGACTCTATCGATCACGCTAAGTTCGGTGCCAATCTTCTGTTTAATGAAGGACTTATAGACAGGTTTAAAGTAGACGGGAAGCTCTATCCTGTTATCGAGAGTGCAATCAGGTTTCATAATTACTTTGTGCTTCCCTGTGATATCGATGAGAGGACTTTGCTTTTCGCGAAGATAATAAGGGATGCTGATAAGACCGATATCTTCAGGGTTGCCGTGGAATTTTCTGCGGCTGTCGTTTACGATACTACTGAAGAGGCTCTTAAGGATGCTTCTATATCGGACGAGGTCCTGGACGCAAGCCTTAAGCATCTTACCGTCGATAAGGAAATCAGGAAATCGCCTGTCGACTACATAGTAAGCCATATAAGTCTTGTTTACGGGCTGTATTTTCCTGTAAGCTTGAAAGTGGTTAAGGATCAGGGGTTCCTGCAAAAGGTTATGGATTTCAGAAATGATAATCCGCAGACAAATGAAAGAATGAAGCTGATATCGGATGAAGTAAACAGTTACATCGAAGAATGTGGGTGAGAGTATGATTGATGAACTTATCTCGAAGATGACGCTCGAGCAGAAGGCTGCTCAGATGATCCAGGTTCCTGTCGCCATGGTCGGTATGGAGAAGGCAAAGGAGTGGGCAAGAAAGGGCGTAGGTTCTTTCCTCCATGTTCTTGGTGACGATGCCCGTGAACTTCAAAGGATAGCTGTTGAGCAGTCCGAACTTAAGATACCGGTCGTGTTCGGTATTGATGCCATTCACGGCCACTGCCTTAACCGCAATGCAACGATTTTCCCTTCGCAGCTTGCGATGGCTTCGAGCTGGGACAGGGATCTTGTCCGGCGTGTAGGTCATGCTACCGCTGCCGAGGTCGCAACTGACGGACTTCACTGGACTTTTTCTCCCGTGCTCTGTCTGGGAAGAGATGCAAGATGGGGAAGGATAAATGAGACATTCGGTGAGGATAAGTATCTTGCAGGAGAACTCGGTGCCTCGATAATTAAGGGGTATCAGGGTGATGACCTTTCTGCTGATGATTCCGTTCTTGCGTGTGCCAAGCACTTCATAGCTTATGGTGAAGCTACAGGCGCGAGAGATGCTTATGACACGGAAGTTACTTACCGTAAGATAAAGGATGAGTTCCTTCCTCCGTTTAAGAAGGCAGTCGAAGCAGGATGTGCCACATTCATGACGGCATACGGATCCGTTGACGGCACTCCATTTACGATCGACAGGAAGACATTACATAACATCTTAAGGGAAGAACTCAAGTTCGACGGTTTCCTTATCACAGACTGGGACAATGTAAACGCTCTTATCAGAAGACAGAGAGTATGCGATAACATCGGCGATGCCTCCGCACTTGCTGCCAAGGCCGGAAACGACATGATCATGTGTTCCACGGAATTCTATGAAGGCATTATAGAGCAGGTAAGATCCGGCAAGATCGAGGAGAAGTATCTTGATGAGGCCGTAAGACACATTCTGACCATCAAGCTTAGAATGGGGCTTTTCGAAAAGCCGGACAAGAAGGGCGTGCCCGGAAGCATCGGCTGTGAAGCACACAGAAAGACATCACTAGAGGCTGCCCGCAAGAGCATAACCGTGCTTAAGAATGACGGTATCCTTCCTGTAAACAAGAAGAATATCAGGAGAATTGCTGTTATAGGACCTAATGCGGATGATATCAGGGCTCAGTATGGTGACTGGACTTACTTCACGCATCCCGTCCCAGGCAGATTTACTGAACCCCAAAGGCCTTATGTAACCTTGCTTGAGGGCATAAAGGAATCTTTGAAGGATTCGGATATCGAGGTTGCATACGCATACGGATGCAGTGTTAACGGACGTGGTTACTATAAGGGAGACTATCCTGATACCGGTGCTTTCATGGAGCAGGTCTATCAGGATAACAGCCACGATAATGACGGTTCCAAGGAGATGCCGTACATTAACGAAGCAGCAGAGATTGCCAAGAAAGCTGATCTGATCATTCTGGCTTTGGGAGACAACTATAACCAGGCCGGTGAATATAACGACAGAGCCGATCTTAATCTGTCGGGAATGCAGGAAGCGCTTGTAAGGATACTGAGCACTATGAAGATTCCTATCATTACAGTTCTTATCTCTTCCAAGCCTTTGGCGATTCCTCAGATCGTTAATTGGTCAGATGCAGTTGTCTGTGCCTTCAATGGAGGCATGTATGGCGGTCAGGCGGCATCAGAGGCGATATTCGGCGATTTTAATCCTCAGGGGCGACTTCCCATATCTTTTCCTGTTATGACCGGACAGGTTCCTGTCTATTACAACCAGTTCCCCGGATGGCACGAGGGCAGATATGTTGATTGTCCCAAGGAGCCTTTGTTCGCATTCGGCGAAGGTCTTTCTTATACATGGTATGAGTATTCCAATCTTAAGTTTGATAAAGAAACTAAGACTGTGTCGGTAGATGTCAGCAATAAGGGTTCAGTAAAGGGAGTTGAGACTGTTCAGGTCTATATCGATGATGTCGTAAGTTCAGTTATGACAGCAGTTAAGAATCTTGCCGGATTTGATAAGGTCGAGCTTGAACCCGGACAGACAAAGACCGTAAGCATCAAGTTAGAAGACGATTCTTTCTCTGTGGTCCTTCCTGATGAGACCCGTGTAATTGAGCCGGGTGAATTCGTTATCATGGCAGGACACAGTTCGAAGGATGAAGATCTCATTAAATTGTCTGTCGAACTTTAAGAAGTCTTAGTCTGTGAATTCTTTACATTCAACTGCTGTTTAGGTATATTAAATATGTTTTATACATTCATAGGAGGATAGAAGTTATGAAGTTAAAGAAGTTTATGTCATTGGCTCTTGCCGCAGCTATGGTTGCTTCAGTGGCAGGATGCGCTAAGGTTAAGTCAATCTCTAGCGATGATTTCATCTCTGCTTGTGATAAGCAAGATGCACAGGAAGTTGACTATGACGATGCAAATGATGCAGATCCGGATGATTTGGAGGACGGTCTTTACACAGTTCTCGATTCAGATCAGATCGAGGAAATCATGGATGATCCGTATACTTCGATGTCCATATCGCAGATGGGTGTTGAAATTCCTTATGACTCAGATGACATCGAGTCAATGGTTATCTACGCCAAGATGAATGGAGTCGATGATATCGACAGCGTCAGCGATCCGGAAGATCTCGGTGATATCGAGACCAACGGTGTTGTCGGCGTTCAGATTACGATGACAGAGGCTGATATGGTTCCTGAACTGTTTGATGCTATCGCTGATGCATTTGATGACGGCCTTGACTACGAGGTTGACAGTTTCAGCGGCAATGAGTACTACACGGGTAAGAATGAGGGTTATTTAAGAGTCAATATTTCCGTTGAAGATCTTGTTGCAGCGTTCCGTGATTCTGATATTTACGGATACCTTGGTGACATGTCCGGAGATGATATGGATGATCTCGAGGATGTTCTTGACAATCTTACAGGTAATCTTTGTGTAGCTGTATATGCTAAGGGCGAGAACATAGTTATAGTTGTCGGCTTCTCTATCGGAAGCGATGTAACACTTCTTGATTCTTTCTGCTCTGACCTCGGTGTACAGAGTCCTTCAAAGGTACCTGCTAATGCGGATCTTCCTGTTGCTATCATGGATGCAGTCGATGATTCGCTTGGTTCACTTATGTCTATGTACAGTACGTATGCAGTAGATGAATACTAATTAAGTAATCTTAAAGACTGACCGGCGGGCGAGTAATCGCCCGCTTTTTGTTTGCCGGGAATTAAAATCTTTATAATATGCCACACTTTCAAATGATATAATGGTTATTATCATTCAGTAATTATACTCAGATGATTGGGGGATTTTTGATGTTCAGAAAATATATTGTCAAGATGATTGCATCTGTTCTTGTTGCGGCAATCGTACCCACGGCGTTTCTTTTTAACCCCTCAGTACGTGCTGATGATGGCGCAGATGCTGCGGCCATCATAAACGCAGCTCTTGCTTCAGGTGCACACAGGTGTAATGTGGATGCCCCGAGATCCGGCAATGTGTTTATTCAGCTGATGGGTACCTTCGATGGAACTTCAAAAGATTCAATATTAAGTCAGGTCAACAGCATCAGACTTGAAGCCTGCCAGAACGGTTATCCCGATCCCAGAAACAGGGGACGTGCTCTTACAATGGCGGATTATGTACCGCTCAAGTGGTCGAGCGGACTTGAGGAGATGGCTATGCTTAGGGCCGCAGAAGCTACCTATACTTTACATCATGTCAAGATTACCGGTGAGGATTGCTTCAATTCAAGTTATAACGTTGCTTCTTTTGGAGAAGTCCTTGCATGGGGCGGCGGCATTAATGCCGGTATTTCAATGTGGAATGCAGAGAAGCCAGGTTGGATAAGCGGTAACGGAAACAGCAGTCACTATGCAATGATCATTAACCCGTCTAACACATATTGTGCATTTTCCGCTTTCAATAACACTTCAGCAGGTGAATTTACATCACAGGGCGGACTTGATGAGTCTAAGATCAATGTTGCCCAGTACAATTCACAGTTGGCTGAGATCCAGGCAGCTTTTGTATCCATGGTAACATTAGCAAGCACATCAGGTTCTTTCCTTATTGGACAGAACAGCCGTGCGATTGCTGTTTGTACGATTCAGGCTGCAGGTTACAATAAGAGACATACATATACTAATATCAGAGTTCTTCCTTCATCTTTCTGGTGCAACAACGGTAATATGCTTACTTTGGACGGCGCAGGAAATGCTACAGGAAAGGCTCCGGGTATGGTCGGTGTCTGCTGCAGGATTGCAGGTGTAACCTATGAATCAAGTGTCCGTGTTACTGACGGAGCCGGAATTAGAGGTTTTGCTTCGAGACTTTACTCTATCGCATTGAACAGAGCGCCTGATCAGGCAGGACTTGATTACTGGACACAGCGTTTGTCTACGAGAGCTGTCTCGGGTGCAGAAGTTGCTTACGGCTTCTTCTTCAGTGCCGAATTCCAGAATGCAAATCTTTCTAATGAAGAGTTCATCTTAAGACTTTACAGGACATTCCTTGACAGAGATCCCGATAACGGCGGTTATGCTTACTGGCTGCAGAGAATCGCCGACGGTGCATCCAGACAGGAAGTATTCTACGGATTCACAGGTTCAGCTGAGTTTGCCGGTATCTGTGCATCAGCAGGAATTAATCCTAACTGATTGTCTGTGGTTGAATAACACGGGTTTAGGTACTATTAAGAGCTTCTCACATACTTTTATGTGAGAAGCCTTTCTATTGTAGGAGGTAATTATGTCACAAAAAGTAAAAGCTCTGTCTTTGATGTTGACTTGTTCATTGCTTATAAGTGCGGCAGGGTGTGAGAAAACAGCAGGAAGGTCTCATGAATCGGATGAAACAAGTGAAGAAACAAACACCCGGGAATCTGTGACAGAGACATCTGATGAAACGGCATCGGCAGAAGAGTCAGACGTAACGGCTGCAGATCCGACAGCTGAATCAGGATCTTCAGATGCTGAACTTGCTTACAATGCGTATATGGAGTTTGCAGCTACATGTGCTGAGGACTTTGAATCGGAACTGCTTTTCAGATTTGAAAGAAATTTTGCTGACGGCAAAGAAAAATGGAGCCTTATCATATCCTACCCCGACAGTAATATGACCGAGGTTTACGAGTATAACGGTGGTGCAGTTTCCTATGTCGGCGCACTCGATTACTATGATGAACACGGGGTGTCTTACGGACTATTCCGTGAACTTCCCTGTATGATCGATTTTTATGGTTCTTCGTACGGCGACTCATTGGCTGAACCTGTTGACGGAAGATACTTCGGTAATATCGAGGCTTGTGCTGCTGACGGTTCTATGATGCTGATATCTATCGGCGATCCGTTCATTCTTACTGAAGAAGAGTACAATTCACTCGAGATCGGGGATGTAATCGATGTTCCGTCGCTTTACACCGGCGATGAGCCCGGAATGACGGTAACAGATATTACTGAAGTTAACGGCAGAAGAGATGTCGAACTTGATGATGGTGCGGAGTGCTGGTTTGACCAGGGCGGATACACCGAGAATCCTACGGACTATATTCTTATGACATCAAGTGATAATCCGATGTGGTTTAATCCCCGTCTTGTACTTGTCGATGTGGCAGCCGACTGTGAGATTACTGATACATTCGAGTATTTGTTCAATGACGATGAACAGGTTATGTATAGTGTCTGGTCACCGGATGCGGGTTCCAATGCACTTCTAAAGACTGCTTTCTGGTTCTACGAGGTTGATTTGTCAGAATACACGCCTGAGGTGGTGAACGGATGGCTTCCTGTCGGCGGTCTTGCCTATCCTGTAATTATAAGGAACGGGGAATTAACAAGCATTAACATAGAGTGGAGATAATGCGGTAACCCATATATCAGGTGTATAATTTACCAGTATGGGTATAGTAGAGTTATTTTTACTTGCGGTAGGAATGTCGATGGATGTTTTCGCGGTTTCTGTCTGCAAGGGTATTGAAACGAAGAAGGCGACATTAAAGCAGGTCATGATCTGCGGTATATGGTTTGGGTGCTTCCACTTCATAATGCCGATGACAGGCTACTTTTTAAGTTCTTTCTTCTCCGTATTCATTAATAAAGTAGCTCCGTGGCTCGCATTCGGCCTTCTGGCTTTCCTTGGCGCGAAGATGCTAAAAGAGGCATTTTCTTCTGATGATGAGCAGACGAAGCCCGGATTCAACTTTAAGACAATGCTTCCTTTGGCAGTCGCAACCTCGATAGATGCACTTGCGGTAGGCGTTACGCTTGTAGCTGTCCCTGTTCATATTATGGAAGCTTCGGTTACTGTAAATACGGTTACCGGATGCTTGGTCATATCCGTGATCACTTTCTTCTTCGCCTGTGCCGGTGTAAAAGTCGGCAACGCATTCGGTACAAGATACCAGTCCGGTGCTGAGGCAGCAGGCGGCTTCATCCTGATCTTTATCGGACTTAAAGTCCTGCTCGAGCATCTGGGTGTTATCGATTTCATGAATGATGGAGATGTTCTGTTCGGTCTTCTCATTCCGTTTGCAGGAACGATAGTAGGTTCAGCCTTTGTTTTCGTTATCAAAGAGAAGCTTAACGAAGGCATCAAACTTGTTTTGACGGGTATGGCGGGAGGCATTATGATGGCGTGTTCGATGTGGACGCTCATTTATCCCTCCATACTTAAAGGGAAAGTATATACCGCAGCAGCAGGATTTATCATAGGTATAGGTTTTCAATATCTGCTTGATAAGGCAATCCCCCATACTCATGTATTTACAAGTGTTGAAGAAGGTCCCTCGAGTAAACTTACCCATTCAAGCAAGGTTATGCTCTCGGAGATGATCCACCATGTTCCCGAAGGAATGGCTATAGGAGTTATTTTCGCAGGGGTACTTAACGGTTCCGGTGATGTAAGTATTGCTGCGGCTGCCGCGGTTACTATCGGCATCGCGATACAGAATATCCCCGAGGGAGCATTCGTTTCCTCTCCTTTGTGGTCGGGCGGCGAGGATAAAAGCAAATCTTTTCTGATGGGAGTAGTATCGGGCGTAGTTGAGCCTATTCTCGGTATTGGTACAATAATACTTGTTAATGCCCTGCCGGGTACATTATCATTTATTATGTCTGTTACAGGCGGAGCTATTACATTCCTTGTGTTAGAAGAGACGATACCTTCGATGCACACGGGAAATCATTCGGATAAGGGAACTATCTCGTTCGCGGTTTTCTTCTGCCTTATGATGATACTTACTTTTGCGGTTGGAGTTTAAGATGACGAATATATGCTGCAGTAATTGTTTTAACCCGAAGCGAGACTCTTTCCATCACTTCATCAAGCAGCACGGGGTAATAAATAATAATCTGTGTCCGTACTGCAAGAGTACTGACGGAATAAAGATAGATGCAAAAGTCTTAGGCGGGTTTATTAAGACCGGTATAGACAGGGCTTACGATGAATGTGAAGAAGGGGAGGACAAGCTTTCCGTCTTCGAGATCCTTAATGACCGCGTTATCTTGTTTGAGTGGGAGAACCACGAGGAAAGAAAGCTGACTCATGATCTGTTCGAGGGAACTCAAGATGAAGACATCGATGCCAAAAGGTACTGCCTTAAGCTTGAGTCTATTGGAGATGATGAGGAACAGTACAGAATCTGGCGCAACTTCGAGCACGACTGCAAGTATTTTAACCGTTTCTTCGATCTTACTCCGAGAGGCGAGGGGAACAGCAACAAGCGTACCGAGATGCTCGAGAAGATATATGAGTCTTGTCTTAAGAACTTAAAGGAGGAGATAGAGCCCGGTACTGAGCTTTTCAGAGCGAGGGTTATCGATTCCAAGTTTAAAAGGGGAAGAGATTACGACCTTGATGAAGTCTCCATAGGTCCTGCGGATAAGTCCAATTCCCAGGCCGGAAGAATGAATCCGGAGGGGATCAACTACTTCTATGTTGCCGAGGATGAGGCGACGGCTCTTAAGGAAGGACGCTTGAGGGCTAATGAGCGTGTTCTTATAGGAAGGTTCAACACAATAAAGAAACTCACGGTTATCGACTGGACCAAGGCGAATATCTACGAGAAGGCTGTAGATATATTCTCTCCCAAGTATTCTCCTTCGATGGCCGTGTATCAGGACTTCTTAAGAAGATTTGCTATCGAGGTAGGAAAACCTAACGAGACAGCCAAGAATATCGAGTATGTAGCTACCCAGTTGGTTGCAGAATACGTTAGAGGGCACGGTTTTGACGGCATTAAGTATGACAGTGCGGTCGGAAACGGGTTTGATGTTGTTTTCTTTTACGGTCCGGAAATTGAGAAAGAAAACAACGATTTTAACACTATTCCCGATTATACTGATATCGCTAAGCTCACAGATGTGAGAGAATTTAAGATAAAGATCGAGTATTTCCTCGAACCATAAACCGGAGGACGGATATATATGAATGTAAAGATCGATAATGTCACCAAGGTGTTTCCCAGCCGTGACAAGAAGGATAAAACCGGTGTCGTCGCGGTCAGAGACTTCACGATAGATATTCCGGATGGCGAACTCGTTTGTTTGTTAGGTCCTTCAGGTTGTGGTAAGAGTACACTTCTTTACATGATCTGCGGTCTTGAAAGTCCCACGGAAGGCAAGATATTCTTTGGCGATTCCGATGTTACAGATCTTCCTTCGGAGAAGAGGGGCGTCGGTCTTGTGTTCCAGAACTATGCTTTGTATCCCCATATGACGGTAAGGCAGAATATAAGATTTCCGCTTGAGAATCTTAAGGGAGCCGATAAGCTTACTAAGGAACAGATGGAGGAAAAGGTGGTCGAGGCTGCCAAGATAGTGCAGATCGACGGACTTCTCGACAGAAAGCCCGGTCAGATGAGCGGCGGCCAGCAGCAGCGTGTTGCTATTGCAAGAGCTCTTGTTAAGATGCCGAAGGTCCTCCTTATGGATGAGCCTTTGTCCAATCTTGATGCAAGATTAAGGCTCCAGACAAGAGAAGAGATAAGAAGAATACAAAGACATACAGGTATTACGACAATATTCGTTACTCATGACCAGGAAGAGGCGATGAGTATATCTGACCGTATCGTGGTTATGAAGGACGGAGTGCTTCACCAGATCGGAAAGCCTCAGGAAGTCTATGACGATCCGCAGAACCTGTTTGTCGCATGCTTCCTCGGCACCCCCGCTGTTAATGTTTTCGAGGGGGAGGTAAAAAGAGGCGGACTATATATCGGTAATCAGAAGGTCCTTGATGTGGAAGGCGTAAGTGACAGACCTGTTTACGTCGGTGTAAGACCTGAGGGATTCATAGCGGATCCGAATGGTAACCTCACATGTGACCTTAACGGAATCGATGTCATGGGCCGCGACATAAGTGTTGTCTGCAGCCATAAGTCGAGTGAGAATGTTATCCGTGCGATCATCAGTGCGGAGAGCGAAGTTGACCGCGAGTGCAAGACTGTTAAGTTTAATCTTAAGCCACACAAGACATATTTGTTTGATAAAGAGACAGAGGAGAGGATAAAGTTCTCATGAGTTCCAGAAAGGAATTAAGCGGTGTCAACAGCGTCAAGACACAGGTAAGAGGCTGGCTCTACCTTTTGCCGGCACTCTTGTTTCTGGGAGCTTTCATGGTCTATCCTCTGATAGATGTATTCGTCTATTCTTTTGAGGAGGGATTCAATTCCGCATCCCAGACATCATTCGGTACAGGTTTTTATAACTATATGTACGTTCTAAGAGACCCCTACTTCATAAAGGCGGTTAAGAATACATTTATACTTGTTATCATTACTGTTCCGGTATCGACGGGATTGTCTCTTCTCATATCTTTGGGATTAAGCTCAATCCAGAAGTTCAGAAACTGGTTCCAGACTATATTCTTCCTGCCTTATGTTACCAATACGTTGGCAGTAGGACTCGTCTTCATGATACTGTTCAGGAAGACCCCTTATACGGATGGCCTTGTTAATCTTATTCTGGGTAAGTTCGGCGTTAGCCCCATCGACTTTATCGACGGACCTTACTGGGCGAAGATGATGGTGCTGTCCATTTATGTAATATGGATCGTTATGCCGTTCAAGATCCTTATCCTGACTTCGGCCATCGCGTCCGTCCCCGAGGTTTACTATAAGTCTGCAAAGATCGACGGTGCCTCATCGTGGAGAGTATTCTGGCGTATTACTCTTCCGGTTATTTCACCCATGATCTTCTATCTTGTTATAACGGGATTCATCGGAGCGTTCAAAGCATATTCCGATGCTGTCGCCATCTTTGGCGTCAACCTCAATGCTGCAGATATGAATACTATCGTAGGTTATGTATATGACATGCTGTACGGAGACGGAGGCGGATATCCTTCATATGCCTCGGCGGCTGCCATCATCCTGTTCGCGATAGTTCTTACCATTACAGTCATCAACCTGATCGTCAGCCGCAAGGCTACCGATAATACATGAGGAGGGGAGTATGAAGATTAAAAAGCCTATCATTTACTTCCTTCTTACGATATGGGCCATCATCGTACTGTTCCCGTTCTACTGGATGGTACTGACGAGCTTTAAGAGCTATGCTTCATATGCAGGTGAGAGAATACCGAGATTCATTGCAACGAATCCGACATTCGAGAACTACTCATCTGCTTTCATGTCAGTGCCGCTTGCAAATTACTTCTCGAACACTCTTATTTTCACTGTGGTGACCACTGGTCTTATGGTGGCAATTATCATTTTTGCGGCCTATGCGTTCGCGAGGATAAACTTTAAAGGCAGAAACCTGATGTTTGTTGCGATCCTCGCATTGATGATGATTCCTAACGAACTTGTTGTCATCACGAACTTTGTTACCATAACGGACCTTAATCTGCGTAATTCATTCACAGGTCTTATACTTCCGTCGGTAACGTCGGTGTTCTATATTTATCTTTTGAAAGAGAATTTCGAGCAGGTTCCTGACGAGCTTTACTACGCGGCGAAGGTTGACGGAACGTCAGACCTTAAGTATCTGTTCAAGGTCATGGTCCCGATATGCAGGCCGACTATCATTACCGTCATCATACTTAAGGTAATAGAGTGCTGGAATTCGTACGTGTGGCCCAGGCTCATCACGGATGACCCCAAGTATTTCCTCGTCAGCAACGGCATACAGGAGATACGCGAAAACGGCTTCGGCCGCGATAACATTCCTGCAATGATGGCAGCTGTGGTTGCGGTATCCGTGCCCTTAATAGTCCTCTTCCTGATCTTCAGAAAGAAGATAATGGCAGGAGTCTCAAGGGAGGGTATAAAAGGATGATAAAGTCACGTAAAGCATTATCTTTGCTATTATCTTTTGCCGTGCTCGCATCGTCGTTTCTTATGAGTGCGTGCCATGAGCAGGTTGAACGTCACGAGTTTATCGTGCCTGATGCCTTTGACTCGATGCACCAGTACGAGATCACATTCTGGGCAAAGAACGATACCAATATCAATCAGACGAGGATCTATAATCAGGCGATAGAAGACTTTGAGGCCTTGTATCCTAATATCCATGTAACCATCAGGCTTTATACTGACTACAACAAGATATATAACGATGTAATTACTAATATCGCTACGGATACTACTCCTAATGTCTGTATCACTTATCCTGACCATATTGCCACATATATCTCGGGTGAGAATACGGTCGTACCTTTGGATAATCTGTTCACCGATCCGAACTACGGATTAGGCGGAGCTCTTGTAAGATTTAATTCGCCTTCTGTAGATCAGGTGGTTCCCGAGTTTTTGGACGAGTGCGTTATCAATAACCGGCACTATGCCATCCCGTACATGAGATCTACGGAGGCTCTTTACATCAACAAAACATATGTTGAAGCCTTGGGATACGAGGTCCCCGATATCGTTACATGGGATTTTGTTTGGGAGGTAAGTAACGCGGCTATGGCTCAAAATGCCGATGGTACTTATGCAGTTAACGGCCAGTCGGTTATGATTCCCTTCATCTATAAGTCATCAGATAACATGATGATAACTATGCTAAGGCAGCTTGATGCAGGTTATTCGGACAACATGGGCAATATCGGCCTGTTTAATAACACGACCACTTCAATTTTGAGAACTGTTGCGGATGAAGTCGGACAGGGAGCTTTCTCGACGTTTACCGTATCCGGTTATCCCGCGAACTTCCTTAATGCCGGTCAGTGTATATTTGCCGTGGATTCCACTGCAGGTGCCACATGGATGGGCTCTGATGCACCTTTGTCCGATATCCACGAGAGCGAGATCGTTGACTTTGAGACTGTCGTAAGACCGGTTCCCCAGTTTGATACTGCTAATCCCCGGATGATATCCCAGGGACCTTCAATCTGTATCTTCAATAAGGAAGATCCCCAGGAGGTACTGGCTTCCTGGCTTTTCGCGCAGTATCTTCTTTCCAATGAAGTTCAGATTGCATATGCAGGTACTGAAGGCTATGTCCCTGTCACCACGATGGCACAGCAGTCGCAGGAGTACCAGGATTATCTTAATGATCCTGCGCAGTACAGTATCAAGATAGCGGCTACCAACATGTTCCTTGATAATATCGACAATACATTTGTAACGGCTGTCTTTAACGGATCAACTTCTCTGCGTAATGCGGCTGCCCAGCTTATAGACAGTACGGTCAAGTCGGTAAGAAGGCACGAGACCATTAATGACGATTACTTTGATCATCTTTATGCTGAGGTTACGGCATTATACCGTCTCGATCAGTTGTCAGGTGCCAAGGACAGCCGTACGGATCTGGGACCTTTGCCTGCTGAATCCAAGTTTTTGCTGACTTTGCTTGGTGTAGTTTGGATAGGAATAGGCGCCTATTTTATAACCGATTTGGTAAAAAAGCGAAAAAAGGCTTAAAGGATATTACATACCCCGATAAATCATATATAATTACCCTTAGGTTACCGGCTTGCATTAACTATATCCGCGACCGGTAAGAAAGAAGGTTATTATGAAGACATTTAAGAAGGTTATGTCCCTTGCAGTAGTTGCAGCAATGGCTCTTTCTGTCTTTGGTTGTGCTAAGAATGATGCATCTGAGACAGAGGCTGCTGAGAGTGCGCAGAGTCAAGTGGATGCTGAGTACCTCTCATATGCAGAGTACGAGGCAGCAGCAATTGATACACAGGTTACAGTCCTTTGTACAGTAATGGCTACACAGTCCTGGTGGGAAGATAAGATCACAGTTTATGCTGCTGATCAGGACGGTGCTTACTTCATCTATGAGATGGCTTGTTCTGAAGAGGATGCAGCTAATCTTACAGCCGGAACAACAATCCTTGTAACAGGTTACAAGTCTGAGTGGGAAGGTGAGATCGAGATTACTGATGCTACATTCGAGTTTGCTGATGTCGACGGCGTAGCAATTGCAGCAGTTGATCTTACAGCTGATTTTGCTGATGACGATGCTTTGCTTGCACATCAGAATCAGTATTTCTCAATGAGCGGTCTTACAGTTGAGGCAATCGGCGATAACGGCGAGGCTTTCTTCTATAAGTGGGATAATTCCGGTACACAGGGTGATGACCTCTACTTCACAGTTTCTGACGGTACAGTTACACGTACATTCACAGTTGAGGCTTATCTGACAGGCGCTGATACAGATGTTTATCAGGCTGTTGAGGGCTTGAATGTCGGTGATACGATCGATGTATCCGGTTATATGTACTGGTACGAGGGTCCTAATCCTCACATCACATCCGTATCTGTCGGATAATAAAGACTTAAGAGTATAAAGAAGAATAGAAGGACCGTCTCTTCGGAGACGGTCTTTTTGTATCATTTAAAACACTCTGATGACCCCTCTTTGTAACATTGTTAACTTACAATGAGATTAATAACGTGAAAGTGAGGAAGTGTCAGCAATGGAAGAACAGTTAATCTCCAAGATTGAACTTCTTAAGGTAACCAAGATATCTTACGGAACCCTCTACAGATGGAAAAGATTAGGTCTTATCCCTGAGAGCTGGTTTATTCACAGAGCTACTGATATCGGTCAGGCAACATACCTTCCGCGTGAGAAGGTGCTTACCAGAATTGCCAGAATACAGGAGCTTAAAAGCGAGCTTACTGTCGAGCAGATGCAGGAGCTTTTCTCTGCGAATGTTAAGAGCTTCAAGATCCCTTTGAAGGATTTTTCCGATCTTAATATCGTATCCAAGCTTGCGCTTACGGCTTTTACCGGTATCTTCCCCACGAAGGATAAGCTTGATTTCAACGATGTATTCTCCATGTATGTTGTGGATCATCTCATGAAGCTCTCGGGTTTCTACCTTGAGGATGCCAAGCAGGTATTAAGACTTCTTTGCAAGTATCTGTCGAAGGAGACTTCAAAGGACTATCAGCTGCTTCTTCTGCGTAAGATGGGCGTGCCGATGACGGTTCTTGTTAAGGGTGATGAGGAGATCTTGCTCGAAGACAACACCGAGATCATCGCCTGTGCTAATCTCGTTGAGTTCGAATCAGCATTGAAGAACAGACTTATCGCATAATGGCAGCACAGTTCGAGATTCTTATGCACCGTTTATCAATCCTCGCGGAACCGATGAGGCTTGATATACTTGCGGTAATAAGCAGCTCGGGCACATGCTGCGCTTCAGATATTCTTGCGCACTTTGATATCACTCAGCCGACCCTGTCACACCACATGAGTGTGCTGATCGAGAATGAGATCGTCACTGCGGTTAAGAGCGGACGCTTTATGCAATACAGCATCAACAAAAAGGCTGTGGGCGAGCTAAAGCAGGTTCTCGACGCACTTTGTGAAGACAATGTGGCAGTGGCGCCTCCGGTTAAGACGGAAAACGCTTCCGAAGACAAGAACCGTAAGAAGAAAAAGAAGAGCGAAAAGAAGAAAAAAGACAAGAAAAAGAAGAAATAAGTACAAATGCCTCGTAATATCGAGGCATTTTTGAATTATTCGCATAATATTTACTTTTATCTATTCAAAAAAATGTGCAATTAATCTAAAATAGACTTATCCGATGAGAGTCGGAAAAAGAACACAACTGAAGGAGATCTTCTATATGATTAAGATTATCGCAGGTGAAAAGGGAACAGGAAAGACAGCGAAGCTTGTTGAAGATATCAACACAGCTTCAAGACAGGACAACAATATCGTCTGCATTGAGCGCGGCAACAGATTAGACCAGCTTCTTAAGCCTAATGTCAGACTTATAAATATGAAAGAATATCCGGTTGAAGGATTTGACCAGCTTTTGGCATTCGTCGGCGGTATCTGTTCTAAGGATTATGACCTTACTCACATCTACATCGACAGTATCTTTAAGGTAGCAAACGAAGAGGGCATGGATAAGCTCGAGACATTCCTTACAAAGCTTGACCTTTTCCTCAAGGACACTCCTGTAACGGCAATGATCATCTTGAGCGGCAAGACAGATGACTTCCCTGAATCCATTAAGGCATATCTTTGATAAATACAGATTATTGAAGGAAGAAGGAGCTTAACGGCTCCTTCTTTTTATATATAAAAAAGAAAGTTTGCCAGACGGCGTCCTTTATGTTAATATGTACGCGGTCAGATTACTTTATTAAGTAAACGAGCTTCTTGGAGCTCGTTTTTCTTTTAGTAAAAACAACAGGAGTGGGTATGGCAAAAAGATCCAAGATCGCTCAGGAAGCATACGACATTGCTAAGCCTGAAGCGGAAAAGATGGGGTATGACCTCGTTGATGCCGAGTACAAGAAGGAAGGGCAGGACATGTTCCTGAGGCTCTTCATCGACAGAAGAGGCGGAATATCGATTGACGATTGCGAAGCATTCAGCAAGGTGATAGATCCGATCTTTGATGAGAAGCTTAAATGCGATGCTGATTACTTCGAGGTAAGCTCGCCGGGATTAACAAGGCCTTTGGAGGATATCTCGGATTACAAAAGGTACGAGGGTGAGCTTGTTGACGTAAAGCTGTTTACGGCGGAGAAGCTGGGGACCAAGAGCTTTACGGGCAAGATACTCGAGGCAAAGGACACGACGGTTATTTTCGAGAAGGAAGACGGAACCGGGGCTGAGCTTGAACTTACTGACATAAGCAAGGCCGTAAGACACATAGTTTTTTAATATTTGGAGGTATATAAAAATGGCAGCAAAGAAAAAGGAGTCTCAGCAGGAGCCCAGAGATAATGTGCTTGATGTTATCAAGCTTCTTGCAAGAGAGAGAGGAATTGACGAGGAAGAACTCATCAAGGCTGTAGAAGACGGTATGGTCACAGCTTACAAAAGAGAGTTCTCAAGTGCAGGTATCATCGAGACTGTTGAAGCCGAGATCGATCGCGAGACAGGTGAGATCTATGTATACCAGTTGAAGGAAGTAGTTGACGAGGTTGAGGATCCCGTTAATGAGGTTTCCATTGAAGAGGCAAAGGCCGCAGATCCTGATGTAGAGCTTGGCGACTTCCTCGAGTACGGCCTTGATGCCGATAAGCTCGGAAGACTTGCTGCTACAGCAGCTAAGAGTGCTATCTCACAGAAGGTAAGAAGCGCAGAGTATAAGAGAATCAACGACGAGTTCTCCGGCAAGATCGGTGAGCTTGCTTCCGGTATCATCGTAAGAAAGGATGCAAGAAACGTTTACGTTGATATCGATCACGCTGAGGCTGTTCTTCCCAGAAACGGACAGATCAGAGGCGAGAGCTATGAAGTAAACAGGACAATGAAGTTCCTCGTATTAAGAGTTGAGGAGCACAACGACCGTCCTTCAATCACAGTATCAAGAACAGCTCCTGAGCTTGTTAAGAAGCTCTTCGAGCTTGAGATCCCCGAGGTTAAGTCCGGTGAAGTTATCATCCAGGGTGTTACAAGAGAACCCGGTTCAAGATCCAAGGTTGCTGTTTACTCAAGAGATGAGAACATCGATGCCAAGGGTTCCTGCGTAGGTCCCAGAGGTCAGCGAGTTCAGACTATTATGAACGAATTGGGCGGCGAGAAGATCGATATCATCGATTGGAATGAAGATCCCGCACTGTTTATAAGCGAAGCTTTACAGCCTGCTAAGGCAATCAGAGTTGATACAGAGGTAACAACCAAGGAAGACGGTCATGTTGAGCGTTATGCCAAGGTTATCGTTCCCGATCAGCAGTTCAATCTTGCAATCGGAAGAGCAGGTCAGAATGTAAGACTTGCAGCTCACCTCACAGGCTATAAGATCGACATTAAAAGAGAGTCTGATGATGCGACAGAGGCAACTCAGTCCGTTATCGATAAGTTCACTGTTGCTGATGAGGCAAGTGAAGAGGAAGTAAAGACTGAAGAATGACGACAGTAAAGCCGAAGAAGCAGCCCCAGAGAATGTGCGTCAGCTGCAGAACGAGACGCGACAAAAGAGATCTTGTCCGTGTAACGCTCAAGGATGACGGAACGCTGGTCGTTGATCCGACGGGTAAGATGCCCGGAAGAGGAGCCTATCTTTGTAAAGATATTAACTGCATAAAGATGGAGCTCAAGGCACACCGCATATCGAAAGGTCTCGGAGCCGAACCCGGTGAAGATGAACTTTTGAAGTTTGCAAAGGAGATAGAGAATCTTTGACGGACGGACTTAACACATTGAAGTTCTTAGGTCTCGCAGCAAGAGCGGGAAGTGTCGTATCAGGATTTGATCAGGTTACGTCCTCGGTAAGAAGAGGACAGGCCGAGCTTCTGATAATAGCTACCGACATATCAAGAAACACATTGTCCAAGCTTCTTGATATAGGAAGTAAGGAAGGCGTAAAAATGCCGGAAGCATTCAGCTTCGGAACGCAGTATGAACTCGGCAGGGCAATAGGCAAACCTGACAGGGCTCTCATTGCCGTAACGGACAAGGGGTTCGCGGATAAATTATCCGCCATGCTTCAATCGATGATTAACAAGGAGGATATTCATTAATGAGTGAGAATTCCGATAAGGATAATAAGTCACAGGTTATAAGCAAAGGAGTTTCCGGAACAAAGGAACTCCGTGTAAGGCGTGTTCATAAGAAGAAGACTTCCGAGTCTTCGGCTGCGCCTGCTGCTGAGCCTGTAAAGGCAGCGGAAGTTGCAGCTCCTGCTGTTACTGCTGAAGTTGCTCCCGCTGAGCAGAAGGAAGCAGCGAAAGCTACTAAAACAACTAAAACTGCTAAGACAACAAAAACCACTAAGGCTTCCGAAGAGCAGGCCCCTGTTAAGGAGTCCAAGGAAGAAGAGGTTAAGCCTGCTGCTAAGAAGAAAACAACAAAGAAGGCAGCTGAATCTGAGGAGCCGGCCGAAGAGAAGAAGCCTAAGGCAACTAAGACTTCAAAGGCAAAGACACAAGCTAAGGCTGAAGAGGAAACAAGTAAGCCTGAGCCTGCACCTGAACAGGAACCGAAGAAGGAACAGACCCCTGCTGCTGAAGCAGAACCCGCTCCCGAGGCTCCCGCTAAGGAGAATAAGGAACCTGCTATCGACAGAACGAAGATATCTTCCGCTGTTGTTGCCATGCCTGAGACAGTAAGAACATCAACTGTTATTCCTGAGAGAAGATACGGCAACAGAGCAGGCGGCTACCAGGGCAACAATTACAGAGGCGGTGCTCAGGGAAGAGGACCCAGACCTCAGGGCCAGGGCGGCGGATTCAGAGCCGGAGGTCCCGGAAGAGGACCTGCAGGCGGTTTTGCCAAGGATAAGGATGAAGAGGGTTCTAATGCACATCCTGCTGCAAGAAGACCTTCCAAGCCGAAGTCTGATGCACCTATGGAAGACATCAAGAAGAGCAGGACCTCATATGCTGAGAAGTCTGCTTTCGACAAGAAGCATGATGATAGAGACCGCGAGAGACAGAACGGTAACGGCGACAGACGTCTCAAGAACAGAGGCGGTCAGTTCAACGGCCGTATGTCTTCAGGTGACGACGAGTATGATGATTATTCATACGGAAGAAAGAAGAAGAAGAAGAATTCTTACGAGGAGACAAGTGTAGTCGAGCAGACTATCACGGATATCCAGATCCCGCCTTTCATTACTGTTAAGGAATTTGCAGAGGGTATCGGTAAGAAGTCTTCTGACGTTATCAAGGAACTCATGGTAAAGCTCGGAGTTATGGCTACGATCAACCAGGAGCTCGACTTTGATACAGCTTGTCTTCTTGCTGACGGATTCGGCATCAATGCTACGCTCCTTGAGGAGAAGACAGAGGAAGATATCCTCTTTGATGATGATGACGAGAAGATCACAGAGAACATGGAGACAAGACCTCCTGTAGTTGTTGTTATGGGTCACGTTGACCACGGTAAGACTTCACTTCTCGATAAGATCCGTGCATCTTCTGTTGCTGCAGGCGAGGCCGGCGGTATCACGCAGAAGATCGGTGCTTATACAGTTAGAGTAAAGGGAAGACAGATTACTTTCCTTGATACGCCTGGTCACGAGGCGTTCACAACGATGAGAGCCAGAGGTGCGCAGGTAACCGATATCGCAATTCTTGTTGTTGCTGCTGACGATGGTGTCATGCCCCAGACTATCGAGGCTATCAACCACGCTAAGGCAGCTAACACCGAGATCGTTGTTGCTATCAACAAGATCGATAAGCCCGGTGCTAATCCTGATAAGGTTAAGCAGGAGCTTTCAAATTATGAGTTGATCCCCGAGGAGTGGGGCGGTTCCACTATCATGGTTCCCGTTTCCGCTAAGCAGGGTATCGGTATCGACGAGCTGCTCGAGAATGTTCTTCTTGTAGCAGACGTCAAGGAGCTGAAGGCTGATCCGAAGAGACAGATGAAGGGTACCGTTATCGAGGCACAGCTTGATAAGAGCAGAGGTCCTGTTGCTACTATCCTCGTACAGAGAGGTACGTTAAAGCAGGGTGACGCTGTTGTCTGCGGCGCTATGATCGGTAATATCAGAGCTATGTACGACGATAAGGGCGAGCCTATCAAGAAGGCAGGTCCTTCCATTCCTGTTGAGATCTTAGGTCTTCCTGAAGTACCTGATGCAGGTGAGTCCATCTACGCCGTTAAGGACGAGAAGATGGCAAGACAGCTTGTTGAGAAGAGAAAGATCAAGCAGCGTGAGGAGCACATCAGAAAGAGCTCCAGAATGAGCCTTGAGACTCTCGCAGCTCAGATGGCCGAGGGTAACATCAAGGATCTTAACATCATCGTTAAGGCCGACATCCAGGGTTCAGTCGAGGCTGTAACACAGTCCTTCGAAAAGCTCTCGAACGACGAGGTACGTGTAAAGGTTATCCACGGTGCTGTAGGTGCCATTAATGAGTCCGATATCGTTCTTGCAGACGTAAGTAACGCGGTTATCATCGGCTTCAATGTAAGACCTAATGCCATAATTACAGAGAAGGCTAAGGAAGCCGGCGTTGAGATCAAGCTTTACGACGTTATCTATAAGGCTACAGAGGATATCGAGAAGGCTATGAAGGGTATGCTCGAGCCTACTTTCGAAGAGGTTGTACTGGGTCATGCCGAGATCCGCGAACTGTTCAAGGTCAGCGGTGTCGGTACGATCGGAGGCTGCTATGTTACTGACGGTAAGATCATCAGAAACTGCGGCGTAAGAATCTTAAGAAACGATATTGTTATCCATACAGGTGAACTTGCTTCTCTCCAGAGACTTAAGGATTCCGTCAAGGAAGTTGTCTCCGGATTCGAGTGCGGACTTTCTGTTGCTAACTATAACGACATCAAGGTCGGCGATGTAGTTGAAGCATTCACAAGCCAAGAGGTAGAAAGAGATGCGTAGAGACAGAGCACAGATCGTTGGCGATGAGATGAGGAAGGTGATGCAGGACATCATCAGCAACGAGGTTAAAGATCCCCGTGTTCCTCTTTTGACGTCGGTCACGCAGGTCAAGATGACCCGTGACCTGTCTCACGCCACGGTCTTTGTTTCCGTCTTCGGCAATGATTACGACAAGAAGCAGGCTCTTGACGCCATTGACGGTGCCAAGGGTTTCATCAGGTATGAGATGTGCAAGAGGATTAACTTGAGACTTGCTCCCGAACTTCACTTCAAGCTTGATAACACACTCGAGGAAGCAGCCAGGATGGAAGCGATAATCGATAAGGTAAAAGCTGAAGACAAGGCAAGAAGGGAAGAACTCGGATTGCCCGAACCTGATGATACTGAGGAAGAAGAAGGATAACTTCATGAAGGAACGTTACATCGAAGGCGCAACCAGAATGGCGAAGCTCATTTTGGAAAGAAGAGATGAGCTTAAGTCAAAAGACGGCGCTGCTCTTGTGTTCCCGCACAGCAGTGTTGACGGTGACTGCGTAGGTTCCGCCTGTGCCGTCGCTTCGGTTTTAAGGTTCCTGGGTGTAAGTGCCTGGGTTTCCATGCCGGAAGAACTTCCTGACAACATGAGCTTTCTCGGCGTTGAGGATCTTCTTTTTTATCCGACGGAAGAGTTTACCTGCGGGGATCTTCTGATTAACGGCAAACACTATGATCTTGCTTTCTCTGTCGATTGTTCCGAAGGTCACCGCATGGGGGACAATAACTGTAAGTTGTTCGAACTCTATGACGATGCTCTTGATATCGATCATCATGAGGTATTGCATTTATCTTCCGATCTTAAGTGGATTGATCCCGGGTCATCATCCGCGTGTGAGATGGTCTGGTATGTTCTTGTTAAGATATCCGAGCTTATTGGCAAACCTGTCAGTGAGGTGGTTGATGTAAGAACCGCCAAATGTCTTATGGCTGGTATCGTAACTGATACCGGAAGGTTTACGTACACGAATACCAAGCCGGAGACTTTGGAAGCGGCAGGTGCGCTTATGGATCTTGGCGGAAACATAACAGAGGTTTGCTACAACCTGTTTGATATGAAGACGCCTGAAGAGTTCTCGATAACTTCAGCCGCCTGTTATGAGGCGAGATTCTGTCTGGATGGAAAGCTTGCACTTGCAGTAGTTCCGGAACAGATGTTCAGAAAGTACAATGCCGGCAAAGATGCACTTGCCGGAGTTGCCGAGAAACTCCGTGATGTCGGAGGCGTTGAGTTCTCCTGCGTCTTAAGGGAAATTGATGGCAGCATAAGAGCCAATCTTAGATCGAAGTCCGAGTTTGACTGTTCCGAATTCGCCGAGAAATACGGTGGTGGCGGACATAAGCGTGCAGCGGGCTTCAGAGTTACGGGCAGGGATATAAATGACCTTGCCGGGGAGATCATAAGCGAGGCTTCAAAGTATCTATGATTCCGGACGGCATCATCCTTCTTGATAAGAAGAAGGGCATCTCGTCGATGGCCTCTGATAACTTTATCAAGAAAGTGGCCGGTACGAGGAAAGCAGGTCACAGCGGAACACTCGATCCGTTTGCAACCGGTCTGCTCCCGATCTTTACGGGACGTGCTTTGAAAGTCATGCGTTATACCGATGACTACGATAAGGCATACGACTGTACTGCAGTGTTCGGCGTAAGAACCTCGACCATGGATCCTGAAGGTGAGATCACGGGAACACATACGCTTACGGGCTCTGCTGATGAGTTCGATAAGATCCGCGAAGCTTTCTTAAGCCTTGCGAAAATAACCTCGCAGGTGCCGCCCTCTTTTTCTGCCAAGAAGATTGACGGGCAAAAGGCATACGATCTTGCCCGTAAGGGAGTCGAGGTGGAACTTAAGCCCCATCCTGTGAAGATACATTCACTTACGGTTAATGACTTAAGGTACGAAGACGGCAAGATCTTCGCGGATATCAGTGTTTCCTGTTCCAAGGGTACATACATAAGATCTATCTGTGATGATGCAGGTATGATGACCGGATTCTACGCGCATGCTTTGACCTTGCGAAGAACAAAAGCAGGTCCGTTTGATATCAAAGATGCTCATACTGAGGAGCAGATATCGGATATGATCGCCAAAGAGGATTATTCATTCATATTACCCAGAGAAAGCTGTATGACTCTGCTTACCAAAGTTGAGCTTAACGAAGAGCAGTATGCTGATGTAAAACTCGGTAAGAAGATATCCTCGTCCGGTTTTGATCATATAGGTGAAGGAATTAAGATTGCTGCATTTTATAATGGCAGCATTGCAGCCGTCATTTACAGGGACGGCGGTATTATGAGAATAGAAAGGATGCTTGCAGTTGATTAAGGGAACTGATGTTTTTTATCTGGATACACTTCCGTATCTTTTTAACGGCCGTGCTGTTGCACTCGGTTTTTTTGACGGCATCCATATGGGTCACCTCGATATCATAAGAAAGACCGTAAAGACCGCGGTCCTCGAGGGGATGACTTCAACAGTACAGACTTTTATTAACTTCGGTAAAAGTGAAGAGGGCGTTCTTACCACTATCGAAGAGAAGCGCGAGATTCTTTCTTCTTTGGGTGTGGATGAGATGCTCGTGCTTGATTTCAATGCCGTAAAAAACATGTCGCCCGAGTTGTTCTGTGATGAGATCCTTAACATGAAGATGAGCTCACGTGCGCTTTTCGCAGGGGAAGATTACAGGTTCGGCAAGGATGCATCAGGGGATAAGGATGCCCTTAAGGCTTTTGCTGACAGGATTGGTGCGGATCTTACTATATTTAAGGATAAGCTTTACGGCGATGAGCAAAGACGGATCTCCTCCACATGGCTTCGCGAGGCTTTGTGTGACGGTAAGCCGGAGTTATACAGTGCACTTTGTGCCGGAAGGCCGTTCTCGTACTCGGGGATGGTTGTTAAGGGCAATCAGTTAGGACGTAAGCTCGGGTTTCCTACTGCCAATATCGAGGTGCCGGAGGATAAGATTAAGGTCAAGCGTGGTGTGTATGCATCGCGTGTCATGCTCGGCTCTAACAAACTTTACGGTGTAACCAATGTGGGAGTTAAGCCTACTGTTGACGATGCCTCCCCGGTTATAGCCGAGACCTTCATTTTTAATTTTGACGATGACATCTATGGTGCGAGGATCAAGGTCGAGCTTATGGAATTCTTAAGACCTGAGTGCAAATTCGACTCTGTTGATGCTCTTAAGACAGCCGTGGAGGGCGATAAGGAGAATGCAAAGACAATACTTGCGAAAAGCGGTATAATCGTCTGAGCAAATATGAGGTATAAGTATGAGTATTGATGAAGTTAAGTTCCCATATCTGGGGTTCTCCGTAAATGTGGATCCGGTAGCGTTCAGTATCGGAGGCTTTGAGATCTATTGGTACGGAATAATAATCGGCGTTGCAATTCTTCTTTGCGGGTTTCTCGCAGTAAGACAGGCTAAGTCACACAGATTCAGTGAGGACCTTGTCTATGACATCCTTCTTTCAGGTCTGCCCGGAGCTTTGATCGGCGCCCGTCTTTATTATGTGGCATTCGAGTGGGATTACTACTCACAGGATATCAGACGTATATTCGATATCCACTCCGGCGGTCTTGCCGTTTACGGTGGTGTAATAGGTGCTGTTATAGCTGTTTACATTATGTGCAGGATCAAGAAACTTCCCTTTGTCACAGTTCTTGATTATGCAATCGTCTATATTCCGTTAGGTCAGGCAATCGGACGCTGGGGTAATTTCTTCAATCAGGAAGCATTCGGCACGACTACGAATCTTCCCTGGGGTATGACATCTCAGAGGATCTATAACTATATCGCGGCTAATTGCCCGAATCTCGATCCTTCTATGCCGGTTCATCCGACATTCCTTTATGAGTCTTTGTTTAATATTTTCCTGTTCGGTTTCCTTCTTTATGTAAGAAACTACAGTGAGCATAAGTTCGAGACGACTACAGCATATATGGTCTGCTACGGATTTATAAGATTCATTATCGAAGGACTCCGTACAGATTCTCTTTATATCGGAAATTCAGGTATTAGAGCATCCCAGCTTCTGTCCATTGTTATCATTATCGCAGGTCTTGTCCTGACTTTGGTATCTCACTGGAATGATATGAGAAGAACAGCTTTGCCTTCATCTGCCTTTGCTTCCTTAAGGGCTGACGCAGGTAAGTCTAAGAAGACCGAAGAGGACAAAAAGGAAGCATAATATGCCCGGCAAATCCGGTATAGAAAGACTCCGCAATACGCAATACTTCAGAAAGGTCGACTATTTCCTTATAGTTCCGATCTTTCTTATTACGGTAATCGGTCTTTATGTTCTTAATCAGGTTCTTAAGGACGGATACGAAGCATATCCCAATAATCTGTACAGACAGATAGGCGCTGCTGTAATCGGAATGGTAATTACGGCTTTTCTGTGTGCCATGGATACGCAGATCTTGCGAGTCTTCGGATGGGTGGTCTATGGTGCTTCACTTTTCCTTTTGATACTTGTCCCTATCGATGGTTATGATCTTACATGGAAGTGGGGAGCGGATTCCTGGCTTAACCTTCCTGTTATCGGTAATATTCAGCCCTCCGAGCTCATGAAAATCGGACTTGCGATGGCTGCAGGAGATATCTTTGAACGTATACATTTAAAGCAGGTTTCTGTTCTGAAGGGAATGGGACTTCTCGCTCTTACATACGGTCCTCCTATGCTCCTTATCTTAAGTCAGCCTGACTTCGGTACAGCTATGGTTATCGTTGCCTCGTTTGTCTGTATCGTCTTTGTCCTAGGACTTAAGTACAGATACTTCCTTCTTGCCACATCGGGAATTATCGTTATCGGTCTTCCTTTGGTTTGGAATTTCTATCTTAAGGACTATCAGAAGAAGAGAATACTGCCTCTTATTTTCGAAGGTACTGACCCTAAGGGTGAGTGGAACCTTATCCAGTCTAAGGCTGCTATAGCGTCAGGCGGTTTGTCCGGAAACCACACAGGAGTAATCGTCACGGTTCCGGTTAAGGAGAGTGACTTTATATTCTCAGCAACATCTGAGCACCTGGGTTTTATCGGAACAACGGCGCTTATCGTTCTTGCGTTTTTCTTCCTGTGCCGCTGCCTTTATGTTGCGGCCAAAGCATCGCGTCCTGCATATTCATACATGATCGTAGGTCTTACCGCATCGTTTGCTTTCCACTATATAGAGAATATGGGTATGGCTGTAGGTCTTCTTCCTATAACCGGTATTCCGCTTCCGTTCGTAAGCTACGGAGGTACGGCCATGCTCGTTAACTTCATATCGTTCGGAATAATACTTAATATTTCCATGGAGCTTAAGTCTTAAAAGCTTTGTTTGAACTGTCAGGAGTTATTTTTAGTTCAGTATTGCACAATGTATAATACTGTGCTATATTTAGAACCGTAGGTTGAATCCGCGCAAATTTGAGACAGGGGGATAGATATGAACAACCAGTTCAAAAAAGGTGTACTTGATTTGTGCGTGCTTACCATCCTGAAGAAAGGTGACAGCTACGGCTATGACGTAGCTGACACTCTTTCAGGAAAGATACAGGTTTCAGACGGGACAGTTTACCCGATACTGCGTAAGTTAGCTTCTGACGGACTTGTAAGCACATATCTCAAGGAATCACAGAATGGTCCGCCGCGGAAGTATTACCACCTGACTGACGAGGGAGCAAAGAAGCTTGAAGCAGATAAACAGGAGTGGGACGTATTTACAAAAGCGGTAAGAGAAATATTGGAGGATGAGGATAAATGACAAAGAAGGAATATCTGGACAAGCTCACCAAAGAGCTCGGCTCGATGTCTTATAACGATGTCAAAGATATCTTGAGCGATATAGAAGATCATTTTACAGTCGGAATATCTGCAGGTAAGACAGAAGAGGATATTGCTAATGATCTTGGCGATCCCAAGGCTCTTGCCGCTGATTATAAGGAAGGCATGGATCTTCCTAAGATACTTGAGAAGAAGACTGTTAACGAGAAGAAGCCCAAGGCACCTGAGCCTACATCAGCTACGGTTTGCTTCTGTGTACTTATTACAGTATTTGTAGCAATACCCGCATTCTTCTCACTTCTCGCAGTTGTACTTACGATTGTTTTGTCAGAGATTGCTGTTGCATTGGGCGGTATAGCGCTTCTGGCGTTTTTCTGGACTTTCGGACCGTTTAAGGCAACCGGTCTTCTCGGAGGTCTTGCGCTGATTGCCCTTGCTGTATTCGGATATGCTTTAAGCTATTTTGCAGTTAAGTATTTTGTGCTTGGAACAAAGTGGTATATCGCATTCATCAGAAAGACATGGCATGAAGGTCTGTAAGGGAGGGAAGACACTATGAAGAAATCTGAAGTAAGACTTATTATCACAGGAATCGCTTCTTTGGTTGTCTCGATCCTTCTTGGTATTGCAACAGTTATCGCTTTTGTAATTAATGCAGGAACGGGACTTGCTGAGAATAAGAGTTCTATCACAAACGGTATCAACAGCATCGGAGATACGATCGAGAGTATGTCAAACGATATAAGCGGTGTTGTATCAGATGTTAATACCGGTATAGAGGAATTGGAGCAGGCTAATATCGAGCTTTCTTAACTTTCAGGACTAACAAGGTTTACTGTTTGTTAACGCACAATAAAAGAATGCTTTATCGCCGATATTTTATAATGGGACAGAACAGAAAACTGTCCCATTTTTGTTGGGAGAAACTGGGGGGAGTCATTGTTATGAAGTCATTTGATTATACGATAACGGATGAAGTCGGAATCGATGCTAATCCTGCTGTATCCATTGGAAAACTTGCCAAGGAGTATCCTGACAGCGAAGTCATTTTAAGAAACGGAGACAAGAAGGCGCAGGCTACTATGCTTATGGCTATCATTGATCTTTGTGTAAAGTGCGGAGACAGGATAACTGTTGAGGTTAGCGGAGGCAATGAGCAGAAGACAGCCGATGCCTTTGAGAACTTCTTCAAAGAGAATCTCTGATTGGTATATTCTCTTATATTTACGGGCCGTGCAAGACACGGCTTTTTTTATGCTATACTTTTTAAAGTATTTTTACGAATAAGAGGTTTATCATGAGCGATGGATTTATGTTGAAGACTACCGGTCTTTGCAAAAGTTATGGCAAGAAACAAGTCCTCAAAGATATTGATATAACTATCAACAAAGGGGATATATACGGTCTGGTAGGAAGAAACGGTGCAGGTAAGACGACTATTATGAGGACACTGACCGGTCTTCAGCTTCCCACATCAGGAACTATCGAATTCGGATTCGACAATAAAAGATTGGGTTCTATCGGTTCTCTCGTTGAGTTGCCGTCTATTTATTCGAATAAGTCTGCAGCAGAGAATATCAAGTTCCAGTATCTTAATCTGGGCCTTAAGTTTGATGACTCCATCTATAAGACTTTGGAATTTGTAGGACTTCATACAACAGGAAATAAGCCCGCAAGCAAGTTCTCTCTTGGTATGAGACAGAGACTCGGTATTGCGATGGCAATGGTTGGTGATCCCGATCTTCTTATACTCGATGAGCCTATCAACGGACTTGACCCGCAGGGTATTATCGGAGTTCGTAATCTTCTTTTAAAACTTAACAGGGAGAAGGGAATGACTATATTGATCTCAAGTCACATCCTTTCTGAGTTATCCAAGCTTGCTACAAGATACGGTTTTATAGACGGTGGTACGATCATCCGTGAAGCTACAGCTGATGAGGTGGAGCACACAGGTGAGAAGCTGATGATCCTTACAGCTGATAACTTCGAAGTCTTAAGCCAGAAACTTGTAGATGCGGGTTATAAGGCCGAGACCGCTTCGCATCCCGGTAAGATTACTTTGCACGGTGATGCGAATATTGCCGATATAGCAATCTTTGCTAAGACGAATGGCTTTAATATTACGGATATAAAGACAGACGAGGCTGATCTCGAGAATTTCTATGTAGGTCTTGTAGGAGGTAAGAAGAATGGTTGAGCTTCTGAAATTTGAGTATTACAGGATCTTAAAGAGTGTATTTATATGGATTTTAGTTGCAATAGCGGCAGTAATCCCGGTGCTTACTGTTATGAGTTTAATGTCAATTATATCGATGATTGGAGGACATGCTGACGTAATTGCAGATATGCATCTTACTTCATCTAATATCAAACTTGCCAACTGGTATGTCATCTCAGCTCTTTATGAGAGACTTCCAATTGCTATTGCGCTGTTTGTTCCTCTTTTTCTCGGAAGAGATTATAAGGATGGTTTTATCAGAAACAAGCTGACAGCCGGACACACAAGATTGCAAGTTTATTCAGCTGCTGCAATTACACAGGTTACGGTTACCTTAGCACTCTCATTTGTCTATATTCTGTTTGCGATTATAGCCTTGGCCTTTACACCTATCGAAGTAAACCTTAATGGCGGAGAAATGCTAGTAAGAGCTTTTACATTGATACTGTCGCTTTGTGCTACAACACTACTGTTCTGTGCGCTTTCGTTTGTTATTAAGAGCCGCGCCGGAGCTGTAGTCCTTGCTATCGTGTTTGTGTTATCAAACGGTATTTTCTCGCTATTATCGAGCGGCTACAATTATAACCGCAGAATGGTTCACGAATATGTTGAGCTTTATAACGAAGTGGTTGATGACAATCCTGAATACAATTATGAAAAATTGGATGAAGACGCATACTTTAATGTTGGTTGGTATATCGGGCATCCCATTTTCATTCTTACAAACTCAAGTTTACCCAAAGAACTTATGCCCCAAACCGGGATTAATGCTTTATTTGGGAATGATTTTATGGAGTATCCCAAGAAGGTATACCGCAACGGATTTTCCAATTCGATTATTGCGGCACTCACTACCCACAGCTACATGGCATATATGATAGATAGTGATGATATAAACGATATTGACGGTGTAACGGTAAAGGTGGAACAGGTTGAACTTGAATACAATATGAAGTCCATTTGCTGGGGTATTATCTACTTTGCCGGAGGATATGCATTATTCAGGAAGAAAAACATTTCCTGATAATGTGTTGACACATTAAAAATCCGTGATATTATAGATAGTGCACTTTAATGCCGTACTATGCCCTTTTGAGGTCTTTGTACTGTGTTTTCTAAGTGTATAAACGGAAGATGAAGGCGGGTTTTAATGGCTATTATTCAAGGCATGTGCAGAAACTGCGGCTCTCTCATTATGTTTGATGACAGAGATGATAAATGTGAGTGCGTTTTCTGCCATTGTGTTTTCCCTTCAGCGGAAGCAGTTGAGATACTTAATGCACCTGAAGGAAGAACGTTTGCAAATGAGAAGTTTGAGCCGTCTAATGACGGAACCAAGCATAATGCTACCAGGGTTTTCTCAGCTGAGAGTCTTGAGAAGCAGATTGCAAGGGATGAGATAAAGAGAGCAAACAATCCTGATCAGAAGAAGAATGAGTACGAAGTACAGGCATCGGATGTCAAGGCACCGAAGCCGCTTCTCATCGGGTTGATAACGGGTATTGTGGCAGCCGCTGCGATTATCCTTATCATTGCATATCCTATGTACACAAAGCGTATTGCTCTTCGCAGTGATATAGAAGCATCTATCGAGACCGTGTTCGATGGAATTGCTGATATCGATACATCGAGTGATGAGCAGAATGTGTACTTCAAGGGCTTTAGTGTTTTTGGACAGACTTGTCAGTACATGAACGCTATTACGATGGATGAGATCAGTGATGAAGATGCTGAAACCATTTTCGATAATTATTGTACATTAAGAGCAGAAAAGTTAGGACTTGGCGGTGATATCTACGCCGGTGTGCAGTTGAAGATCTACTGTAACGGCGGATATTTTACTGTCACAGGAAACGGCGGGGATGTAAACGCTGAATTCACTGCAGATGCAGAGATTACGGAGGACTAAGACTACGGCTAGCAAGAAGAATACACCAGCATCCAAGAAGGCTGCTGCAAAGACTAAGACCTCAACGAAGAAGGCTGCTGCTAAGGCACCCGCTAAGAAGACTGCACCTGCAAAGAAAGCAGCACCTGCAAAGAAAGCAGCGCCTGCAAAGAAGGCAGCACCTGCAAAGAAAGCTGCACCTGCAAAGAAGGCAGCACCTGCAAAGAAGGCTGCACCTGCAAAGAAGGCAGCACCTGCAAAGAAGGCAGCGCCTGCAAAGAAAGCAGCACCTGCAAAGAAGGCAGCACCTGCAAAGAAGGCTGCACCTGCAAAGAAGGCAGCGCCTGCAAAGAAGGCAGCTCCTGCAAAGAAGGCAGCGCCTGCAAAGAAAGCTGCACCTGCAAAGAAGGCAGCACCTGCAAAGAAGGCTGCACCTGCAAAGAAGGCAGCACCTGCAAAGAAGGCGGCACCTGCAAAGAAGGCAGCACCTGCAAATAAGGCGGCACCTGCTAAGAAGGCAGCGCCTGCAAAGAAGGCAGCACCTGCAAAGAAGGCAGCACCTGCAAAGAAAGCTGCACCCGCAAAGAAGGCAGCACCTGCTAAGAAGGCAGCACCCGCAAAGAAGGCAGAACCTGCGAAGACAACCAAAGCTGCTAAGACATCCAAGAAGGCAGCTAAGGAGGTTAAAGAAGAGACAGCAGTTACTCCTGAAGTCTCTGATTCCGGCGAGGACATCAGCGGCTTGATGGCTCAACTGAAGCTCATGGCTTCAGGCAGAGATAACTCTATTACTGAAGGTGAGTTCGATCTTCTCATGGTTGAGAAGGATGTTTCTCCTGAGACTTCCGAGAGACTTCTTGCCAAGCTTCAGGCTGCTAAGATAAAGATCGTTCCTGATACAGATGACGATGAGGATTCTACGGATGACGGTTCAGTTTCTACATCCGAAGAGATCAGCGTTGATGACTCTGTACGTATGTACCTTAAGGAGATCGGTAAGATTCCGCTTCTTAACGCTGATCAGGAAAGAGACCTTGCACAGAAGATGCAGGATGGCGATATCGAGGCTAAGAATACTCTTGTTGAGTCTAACTTAAGACTCGTTGTTTCCATCGCCAAGAAGTATATGAACAGAGGATTGAGTCTTCTCGATCTTATTCAGGAAGGTAATATCGGTCTTATCAAGGCTGTTGATAAGTTCGACTATTCCAAGGGCTTTAAGTTCTCCACATATGCTACATGGTGGATACGTCAGGCTATTACGAGAGCTATTGCCGATCAGGCAAGAACGATCAGAATCCCTGTACATATGGTCGAGACGATCAACAAGCTTACGCGTATGCAGCGTCAGCTCATTCAGGATCTCGGAAGAGAGCCTACTATCGATGAACTTGCTGAGAAGATGAATATGCCTGTTGATAAGATCAGAGATATCCAGAGAATTTCCCAGGATCCCGTATCCATCGACAAGCCTGTCGGTGAGGAGGAAGATTCACATCTCGTTGATTTTATCCCTAGTGAGGAATATACATCTCCTGACGATGAGGTTTCCAAGGATCTGTTGAGAGAAGACCTTATCAAGGTTCTCGATCTTCTTACTGAGCGTGAGGCTAAGGTAATCAGATTGAGATTCGGTCTTGATGATGATAAGCAGAGGACTCTTGAAGAGGTCGGCAGAAGTCTCGGCGTTACAAGAGAGAGAATCAGACAGATTGAGGCTAAGGCTATAAGAAAGCTCGGTAGATCTTCTTATGCTAAGCGCCTTGAGGGATATACTGATTAAGCCGGCCTATGCTTGCAGGCAGGCACATCTATTCATTCTATAGAGGATTTGGCAGTGACAACGACCTGGATTTTTCCAGGCGTTCGTCTTTTGACCGTGATGTTATGCTCGAGAGGATCTATCCGAGAAGGATCATCCTCCCGATGCGTCAGCATTACGGGGAAAACTGCGTTCCGGTAGTTAAAGCAGGTGAGTCCGTAACCATCGGTCAGTGTGTTGGAGCACCTAATCCCGGAACCATGGCTGTTCCGGTCCATAGCGGCATATCAGGTAAGGTCAAGGATATCCGTCCTATAGTTCTTCCTGACGGAGTCATGTGCGATGCCGTTTTTATCGAGGGCGATAACAAAAGGACTTATCACCCGTCTGTAAGGCCCAGAAATAATGTAAATATCAGTGCCACTTCGGTTATGGGAATAATACGTGATGCCGGTATCGTCGGCCTCGGTGGAGAAGGAACACCGACGGTAGCCAAGATCAACCGTGCGAAGAGACTCAAGGTCAAGGAGCTTCTCATTAACTGCCTTCAAAGTGAACCATATGCTGCATCTGACTATCTTACCTTAAGTGAGTATGCTGATTATGTCATAATGGGTGCCGTAGCTCTTGCAGGAGCATGCGGCGTGCATGTAATAAACATCCTTATCTCCAAAGATCACAAGTACGAGATCTCAACCTTGCGTACTGCAATGGAGAGAACATCCACCAGATATTCCGGATATGTTTTTAACTTTATCTATCTTAAGCAAAGATACCCTCAGGGCTATTACCGCATGGTTGCGAAAGCTCTTTATGACGTTAATCTTGAGGAAGGTGAGTGCCTCGAGGATATATGCCATGCCGTAATGTTTAACTGTTCTACCGTTTATGCCTGTTGGAATGCGATTGCAGAGAGTATGCCTCTTGTATCACGCGTGATAAGCATAAGCACGGAAGACGGTATTAAGCACAATGTAGTGGCTCCGATAGGAACTCCGGTAAGCGAGCTTTTCGAGAATGTAAATGGTATCTCGAGTACTTCGAAGAGAGTGATCTGGGGCAACTGCCTTACAGGAATAGAGTTAACGGATCCTGATAACACGCCGATAATCAAGACTACTTCAGGCATCTGCGTTATTACAAGGCAAGAGGACCTGAGGGCGCCGTGCTCATTGTGCGGAAGGTGCCAGGATGCGTGTCCTATGGGGCTTGAACCCAACATACTTTACGGGCTTATCGGAGCAGGCAAGGACAAGGCTGCGGATAAGATACATGCTGACAGATGCATTGGGTGCGGTGCGTGCTCCTACGTCTGTCCTTCTTACCTTAACCTCGCTTCCGTTATCGGAGAATATGCATCAGCCAAGCGAAAAACTGTCAGCTTCCCGTTCTCGAGCGTGGGCGACAGAAGGTGGCTTGATGATGTTACTTTATTGTCGGCTGACAGCGTTAAGGTAGCGGAGAATCTGAAGAAAAAGGATGATTCACTTACGCTGCCGTTTGAAGGGTGGGAAAACAGATGATAGTAAGACAGGGCGCACCTTTCATAAAGACGGAACGGAACCTTACTTACATATCTGCAATAAGGCTTCTGTCATTGTTGCCTGTTATTGTTGCAGCGGTTGTTTTTTACGGCTTGCGCGCTTTAATACTCATAGCATTTTGTTCAGTGATGTTCTTCGCTTTTGATGAGTTTTGCACTGCAATTAAGCATGTGCACCAGCCAAGAGATATGAGTTCTTTCTTTAATGGCGCACTGATTGCTTTGATGCTCCCGCCGGATACACCTTTATACATAGCTTTTACGGGAGTGTTGTTCGGATCGGTCATAGTAAGACAGCTTTCCGGAGGAAGAGGATCTGAATTTATCTGTCCTGCTGCGGGTGGAAGGATATTTATAAGGATCATTTTCCCTATGAACGAGACTTCTTTCGCATTCCCGACTGAGGACAGATTTGCTTTGAGAAGTCTGATCTTCGGTTCGCAGGGATTTGAGGGAGTTGATATTAAAAGTTTTCATCTGTTTGAACTGGTAGTGGGTAAGTATCCGTCGTTTATAGGAATGTCATGTGCTTTGCTTATCACTGCAGGAATGATCTACATGATAGTGAAGAAGGCCTACAGATTCTATGTGCCGTTAGCATACACGGTCTCGCTTGTTATTCTTCTTATCATAAAAGACAGCGTCTATCATACAGATAATGCATTGGTTTACATACTTACCTCAGGCGTGTTGTTTCAGGTGGCTTACCTTTTAAGTGACGAGAGTTCCTTCCTGGCATTCGGACCAATGGCCATTCTTGAGGCGGTCATGTGTGCTGCTTTGTCATTCCTTATGTCGTTCAAGACAAACGGAATAGATGTTGTTCTTGTTCCTTATATTCTTACGGCTGTTCTTACAGGTGTAATCAAATATGCGGGAACCATTATGAAAGCTTACACGGAGGACAAACTGCGTGCTGAGTCGTAATGATGTAATCAAGTTTACTATAGAGGGAATACTTATAGCTGTAGTGAGCTTTATTGTTCTGTTCCTCGGAATAATCTCGACGAGAGGACTCGAGTACGATCGCCGTCAGGAAAGCTACAGAAGTGAATTTACCGAGGTTTTACAAGCTGATTCCTATCAGGAGGTTGTAAGTCCTCTTATAGCGGGATACAGCGGTATAAATGAAGTTTATGAAGGCGTTGATGCTAATGGTGCTCCAATTGGTTATGTTTTTGAGATTGAAGTAACAGATCGCGGAACAGGTAATCCTCTAAGGCTTCTTATCGGTATCGACTATAACACGGCTCAGCTTACGGGCATGATGAGGTCAAGAAGTGACAATTATAACTCATCGATAACGGATGAGGATATTGCGACCATACTTGAGCAGACTATCCATAGAAGAATACCCGTATCATATGGGCAGGAAGGTCAGCAATCGGAGGCCGAAACTTCGGATCAGCCCAGACTTGCCAATCTTAATGATGGTGTCTATTATGCACAGTCATTATCTGACGACAATTCAGGTTACATCGACTATGTCGAGATGACGATTGAGAATGGGGTAATAACACTTGTACAGTGGGATGCTTTCAATATCGATATGAATTATAAAAACAGAAGGCAGGCTTCTCTCGACGGAGTTTATACTGTTCAGGGGTTAAACTGGGCGTCACAGTCATATCTTCTGTGTCATGCACTTATGGATGTTCAGAATCCTGATCTGCTCGCTATGAAATCAGATGGTACTACCGACATAGTTGATGGTGTTACAGTTAACATAAGGACATTCTACGATCTTTGCGTTGAATGCATCGAGAACTCCAGGGCAGGCTTTGATAAGGACGATTACTTTGCAGGCTTGCAGGAGGTGGTAGATGGGCTTTTCGCAGGTGACTTCGAGTCACTCGGCGTAGTTAATGACGACGGATTTATAGTGTTCCCCTTTGATGATTATCCCGGTGTTTTCCTGAGTGAAGACGGCAGTCAGCTTAATCTGAGACAGAGAATTACAGGTGATATGACGGACTATTCTGATTTCGATTCCGCGTCTGTAGACGGAGGGGAGGAGATGGCTGTTACCGTTGACGGGAATGAGGATGGCGTGAGGACCGGTGATTCAACCATAGATGCAGACAGCATCGATGGTCTTCCTATGTCTGAGATTAACACATTTATTGACGGAATACCGGATCACTTCATGAGAACTGCGGATATCGTTACGGCGATAAACACGTCGTATAAATTCCTCAAGGATTATCTTAACTGGATGGCATAATATGAGCATGTTGGAAGATATCAACAAGGTTATTAAAGAAAGATCACTTACCGGTGCAGATTATTTAAGTACCAGATCTTCGCTGTTTACTGCGTATGCAGTCGTGGGAATCTGTCTTATGGTTCCGGCCTTTGCCGGAGATATGAGTGCTTTGGTATTATCGATGCTCGTGTCTATGGGTGTAAGCCTTGCTATGGTCTTGCTTTGGACTTTCACTTTCAGATTTTTTGAGAATCCCGATATGCTTCCTGTTGATGTTGTGTTGAATCTTCTGCCCGCGGTAATCGCAGGTATTTTCCTAAGTGACAAGATATCTTTGGAAGGACTTGTATTTATCAGTGGCGGACTTACATGTTTTGCAATCACATCATCCGAGAAGATTAAGAAGAGCAAGCTTACTGAGAAGGGTTTTAAGGAGGTTGGTTTTCTTAACGGAGAATTTGTAAAGGCGAATGACTTTATTATTGTTGACCCGTCTTCCGAGGTTTTTGTTCCGCTTACGCTCGCTTTGTTGACATCTTATATAAGCATTGTAGCCGTTGCTATATTGCAAAAGATGACAGGAGTTTCAAGTAAGGGACTTAGAGTGTTTATTGCTTCGGTTTTGCTTATGTTTATCTCATTTGCCGTAAGTAAGATCAGGGGGAAGGATTTTATCATCTCGTCTAAGAATTTAAGCGATCCGACAAGACTTCCCACAGTAAGCTACACGGCTTTAAGAAGTTTTCTTCTGAGGAGACTTAGATTCATTATCAGCTTTGTTCTAATTGCCGCAGGGTGTCTTGCCTGTGATTATATTAACAGCAATTTCAATCTGGGGTTTCCCTATATGAAGCATGTGCTTTCTATCCTTTTGGTTTTTTCATTTGCTTTTATCAGAGGTCGTAACTCTCACCACAAGGTTCAGTTTACGCTCGAGCTTGGAATAATCCTTGCAGTATGTGTTACGAGATGCACTGATATCGAGAATGCTATTAAACTGACTTTGGCAGGTGTTTTTGCAGATACTGTCATTAATGGTCTGCTGTATACACATAACAGACGTCTTATCATGTCATCGAGGAGCAGATATGTTGCAGGTCTTCCTTTGGAATTAATGTCAGTTTCCATTATTGTTATGGTGTTTGAAATCTTGTTGGAATACGGAGAACTTGTGTTATAATTTTCTGTACGATTGTGTAGCTCAGCTGGATAGAGCGTCCGCCTCCTAAGCGGAAGGCCAGCGGTTCGAATCCGCTCACGATCACCAATAAAATCAGGGGTTTTCGGGTTCCGGCCGACCCCTTTTTTTATGGTTGAAATTCACGAAAAATGGTTGAAAAATCATTTATGCGACTCCAAACAGTTTTTTTCTGACATCTTCAACCGTTCTTTCATCACCGAACGAATAGTTCTTCTCGTTGGTCTGCATATTATGACCAAGCACATAACACCGTTGATTAGCATCAACTCCGGCTTTTATGAGTCTTGCGTTAAAAGCAACTCTGAAAGCATGGTTATTGCTGATATTTATGCCCAACGAGGCACACCTGCGTCTTAAATAGTATTCATAGGAATCCTTTAAGACCGGTTTGCCGTTCGGATGATGGAATAAGTACTCTGACTTACCCGGCAGTTTGAGAGCTATTTCCAAAGCTTTTTGGCATTCCTTGGTGATCGGTATCTTTCTGCCACCCCTCGGATTAGCTCTTTCGTTTTTGGTGTAATCGACTTCTTTAAAGCGGTTTTTCTTGCCTGAAGCGGTCTTCGGTTCTTTGAGTTGTTGACGGTGAACATAGATGTAGCCGTCACGAACATCATCTTTTCTCAATGCAGGCAGCTCTCCGGCACGCATTCCTGTTTCGATCGCTACCAGCATTACCGCCGCATGAGGATTATTGGAATCCTTCAGACCATATTCCCGTAATTTTTCGATGTCTTCTTCAGAGAAAGACCGTTCCTCGTTGGTTTTGGTCTTCAGATTACAAAACTTAAAGTAGTCTTCAACCAAAATATCCTGCGCGGGATTATCAAAACAGAGTTTTCTGCGGATTCCGAATGTATATACCGCTTTTATCAACTGGAGCATTTTCTTCAATGCTTCCTTTTTGGGATTCCGCTTAAGGAAATCGCACATCAACCATTCTCGGAGTTCGTCTTCGGATATAAGCACAAAGCTTTTGTTCCTGATCTTCTTGCTGAGAAACCCGTTGATACGCCGATATTCTCTTAAGGTCAACTCTGATCTGCCGTAAGACCGCTTGGATTTGATGTATGCTTCAAACAAATCATCGTAGGTCTTGGGAATGTCTTCCATATCCCTGTAGAAACCATATAAGAAGTCGTACAATTTGTCTTCTGTCGGTTTTTGCACCACCTTTCTCTTGCCGTTAACAATTATGTGAGTGTACCAGTAACCTTCGCGACTCTTGCCTTTTGCATGCAAAGGAGAGATCTTGAATTTGTGATGTTCGCCCACATATATCCTTTTTGCCTCAGTTTTTGCATTACTCATCGTAATTAACCTTGAGACAATCTCGGGGTTGCTTTTTAATAATATCATCATTTCCTCATCAGTCATCTTGATATTATTAGCCGCGTCTCACAAATCCGACCTTCTCCTTTCCTGCAATTTATTGAATCAACGAGCTTAGGAAATACCGTCTTTTAAGCCGTTTTTTATGCCGTTTCCCAACTCGCGGGCGGCTTCGCTCATGTTTTTACGGAATTTATCTGCCAGATCACGGCTTGAGAAGCCGCCCGCGACCGTTTCGTATAATCCGGCTGCATTTCTGTAAACGACACGGTATTTCCCGTCCTCGTTATCAGGGATAACTCGGTACAGACGAGAGTCTTTCTCATCCAATCCTTTCTGCATACGCTTAATCTCTTCGTTAACGTCTTTGGAAGGATATTCCGGTGTCTCGTCCGGCACGTTGATACCGAATATTCTCATAAGGCGAGCCCCGGCCTTGCGGGTGATCTCTTCAAGTTTTTCCTTGAGACTGATTACATAAGCCTTGTACTGTTCAAGGTCTTCTTTGAGTTTTTGTATGATGCTTTCTTTTATTGTCAGTTCTTGCTTTAAGGCTTTGTTTTCGGCAAGCAGTTTTTTATAGTCTTCTGCCAATTCCTTCATGTGAGCCTGCTTGTACTCTTGTGAGCTGAGGCCATGTTTGGGCGGATTGAGTTTTCTTTCAGCCTTTTCTTCCTCTGTCAGCATGTCATAGGTGCGGCAGTCTTTTATGTCGTACCCCAGTTCTTGCATCTTAATCGGGTAATTCTTATGAATGTAGTGAAAGAATTTAGTTGTAACTTCGCCTTTGGCGTTGAAAAACGGAATGCCGTTCTTGTCGATGGAAGGGATTAGAACAATGCTATGTGTATGAGCAGACAATCCACCGAATTCATCGTGATGCTGAACCGCTTCAATGATCCGCCAATTCGGATTCCAGTTATGAATCAGGTCTGTCATGACCTTATGTCCGTCATTTAAGAATTTGACTTTATCCTCATACGAAAGAGTTTGCATATATGTCATTGAAGGCTTTTCTATGATGGATATAACCGACACAGTATCACTTCTGACGGATTTGTTTCCAACCGCATGACGCTGCTCATTTACCCGGTCGATCTCTTTCTGCACAATTCCAACAACATCATCCTGAGACGAGCCTTCCATCCACACATTCTTGTTTGTCATGGATTTATCAATTGTTTTATCTCGTCCGATTCTTTCATCGTTCATTTCGTTCCATGCTTTATCAATAGGACAGGTTTTGGATTTCTTTCCTGACTTACTATTCTTTACTTTTGATGGATTGAGACTGCATTTCATTACGGGGATTCCGACATTAAAACTCATAATTATCTCCTTGGGGACAGCACAGGGCGAAGCCCGCCTAATTTATTAGGTATAAGTCCTTAGACTTATCTTCGTGCATACGCACTCGATAAGTCTCAGGACGCCTGCCGGCAGCTCTCGCAGAGCGATTCTTTTCAGAAGGAACTCCTTGTCGGAGAGACTACTTCCTCAGACGGTGAGGAAGCGAACCGGGCATCCGCACATTCGTACGGATGAATTGAGAATCAGTATGACGTGCTCTCATCGTGGAGCTCGGCATTCAGCTTCTCAATTTCTGCTGATTTATCGTTAAGCATGGGAATTGTAAAATACGGAGCTTTCTTAACGATAAACCAGTCTCCTCTTGCGAATACCAGTAATTTGTTATCTCTGGACAAATTCTGGATATCCGCAACGTCCACTGCGGGGCGGTATTCTTGCGAACTGCTTCTTGTAGAAGAAGCAGAACTGCCCCTTGTGGTCGTCGATGTTTTTCTTTCCGAAAAAACACCGGTCCTCTTTGATATTGCTTCGCAAGTGGGAAGGTCGTTGGAACCAAAGACAATAGTAGTTTTGCAGCAGTCTTTGATGGCGCGTGTCATATCACGGCCATATGTAGTGTCCAACTGACCTTCAGATTGAATAACAAGGCTGACTTGTATGCCTTTTGATCTGCCTCTGGCCAAAACATCGCCCAGAATCGGCAGCTTGCCGATAGAGCCGGCTTCATCAATAAGCACCCAGATAGGACGCTTATTGGAACGTCTGGCCTCATCTTGAGACATAAGGCACTCAAGGCATGTATTTACGATCAGACGCTGAACTGATGCCAGACGCTTTACCTCATGTTCGGGAATTGCCAAAAACACGGAAATTCCGTTAATGAGGTCAAGAGGGGAGACCTTTTTAGGGTTTGTAGAAGCAAAACAGGCTTTGACTTTATCATCATCAAATACCGCAAGGTCATTCTTGAGTGTCATTGCGACATCCTGAAAGCCGTCAGATGTCTTTCCGTCAAATTCACTGATGAGGCGCTTGATCTTACTGTGATTATCCATACGATCATCTGTTATGATCTGTGCAATCAGATCGCTTACCGGAACATTACGCATTTCCTCAATGCATTCTCCGAATTGTTTGCCGGTAACAAAACCGTACATAAGAAAAGCCGTAAAGATGTTTTTAGCCGCATCCGAAAAGAACCGGTTATCCGCACCTGAATCCTGAATAACTGTATCCGCGATCATAGAAAACCTTTGAGATAATTCATCATCGGTTGTTTTCGACGTCAGCCCGTAGAAAATATTGAATCCACATGAACCAAAAACAGTCGGATTTATTATCTTTATGTCGTCTCTGCCCTCATAAACACCTCTGCGCGACAGTTCCGGCTTAACATCCAAAACCAGCATACTGCAGAGTTTTTCTTCCGAAGTTGCGAAGTTAAAATCATATATGATCGCATTCTGCATGGTGACGGATTTGCCTTCGCCCGGAGCACCGATAATGAGCTGATGTTCCGGTGAAGAGTAGAAGGGAATACCGACATAATGCCTTTTGAATCTTCCGACTGTAAGCCCGTTTGGCTGTTTTGAAAGAAATTCTTTTGACGGAGCGCGTCTTAATGCCTTTTGTTTGCTTGGGCTTTTTTTGAAAACATCGTCCTCATATTCCGATGTATCACCGATAAAGTCATAAGCAATCTTAAATCCGGCAACTGAGACTAATAACGCTATGGCAGCAGCATATTCCCTTGAAAAGATAGGGTAATCGTAAAACGAATGCAGCACCGTTGGGCCTAAAAGATAGTAAGTGCCGCCTAAACCAACACCGATAATGGTGCTTTGAAGCATGCGATTTTTCATGCTAATTCCTCCTGTTTGATTGAAAAATGAGTTCTTCAATGTAAAATGGAGGAGATGTAGAGCGTCCAAACTTTTACATCTCCCATTTTACGATGGGGTATGAAGCTTAGGTGTGTTAGCGCACATCTAGGCTTCTTTTTTATAGATCATAGAATCACCTCCCACAGCAGCAATTTAGTAAAACCTTAAGAATCCCATGCCTGAGAGTGCTTCCTGATGAGTTCTCCAAGCTTATATTGTTCTTCCGGGTATACTATCCACTCGTAGTCAGTTTGAAGAATTGCATACAAGGCTCGATACGTATAAGTTGAATCTTTCAGGACAAACCAATTGTCCTTTATGATGTCTATATATGTAAGGAGCTTGATTTCCTCAAGGTTCTTATTTGTTAATTGAATACAATCGTTAAAATGCTTTATGGTATTACCAAGCATCGCCAATTTGTCTTCTTTATCTTTGTTTTCAAGAATATTGGACAGAGTCTTTAATTGGGATATTAGATAGGGTTGTTCTGCTTCATTGTATTTCCCACGCTGTCTGCGTGAATTGTTTATGATCATCATTTCACGTGCAAACTCAACAAAGGGCAGGATTGATTCAGGAGACCACCTGCACTTAAATCCTTCATCGCAAGATGCATTCCTATTGAATATGGATGCCAGAACATCTTTAACGGACATATCGGTATATAACGAGAAAAAGAGCTCTTGTCCAATTTGATTTTTGGGATATATATCGTTTAGCAAGTGATGTTGTATTATTGCAGAGCCGGACAAGCGAGTAATGGAAGATTCTGCGTTTGCATAATTCTCCACAAATCGTTTGGTTTTCACATCACTAAAGACAAGTAGTTTTTGTAGTTCTTTTGATATAGGCACGAATAATCCTCCTATCATGCGAGGTCTATGCCTACTATATACCAAACATATAACATGTTCAAGTAACCTTATAAATTGGTTTCGGGTTATTGTTAAACAATATTTACAAGGTATACCTTATTTAATCTATTCTTTACCCATTAGTCCTATATCTGACACCATTGAGGCAAAAAACGCTCAAATTTAAAAGGGTGTATAATATACGTGCGACACAATTTCATATATTCAAGAGCTGCTGACGTTGGTAAAAACGTCGGCTTCTTCGTTCAGCTCTTGAATGAATTGTGTCGCAACAATCGAGGCTGGCGTTTTTCGGTGCGGTAGCTTCGGTTGCCGCACTTTTTATTTGGGAGGCGTTTTATGAAGACCCGTAAGAATACTATTACTGCAGTTTTTCTTATTTCAGTTTTGGTTATGTTGACAGCATGTTTCAGTGCCAAATCTAAATTGGACAGCCTTGTATCAGCAAAAAAATACAACGAAGCTATCCAGTACTATCTTGAAAAGAAAGATGATATATCCAGGGACGAAGCCAAAGAATCTTTTACTAAAGCGTTAGATCAGATGTATCAGGACTACTTAAAAGGTAAAGTTGAAATCAATGATATTGCGAATTATCTCAATGATCTTGAGAAGTTAAACTCCGGTGAGATCTATGAATATGGTCGAAACACATACTTAAAAGTATATGCCGTTGAAAAGTCAAAAGAAGCCTTTGTCGATGCCGAATTCGCGTATAAAGACGGGCAATATGAAAGGGCAATAGGCCTTTATAAGCAAGTTGTCAGCGATGATACGAACTATGAGATCGCTCAGAAAAATATAGCTGAATGTATAAAGGAGTATAAGAAGCTAAAGGTAGCGGAAGCCGAAGAGTTTGCACATAACGGTGATTACAAAAATCCGATCCAGCTCCTTAGACAGGTTGCTTCTTTGATCGGTGATGATAGTGAGATTAACAGTCTCATTGTCTCATACCAGTCGAAACTGGAAGAGCAAGTTGTGAGCAACGCTGAATCTTTGATCAATGAAGGAAAGTACGATGAGGCCATCGAGCTTATCAACGAAAACCAGGATGCGTTTTCTGACAGTAAAAAGTTTGAAGAAGCAAAAAACACTATTACTGAAAAGGTTGTAGAGAAGGAGTTATCCGATTCAAAAGTTGCAGGCCTTATCTCTGACGGTATGTTTGAAAAGGCGTTAGAATCTATTAATTCCATCAAAGAAAAGTATCCTGATTCCAAATTGATCGAAAAGACCTACAAAGATGCTGCTGAACAATATGTTAAGCAGGAACTTGCTAAGATCGAAGAACTTATGAGTAAATCGGATTATGATGCTGCATACGATGAGTGTGAAAAAGCTCTTGAAAAGGTGCCTGATTCTGAAGAGATAAAGAGTAAGATGGCTTACGCTGGAGAAAGAAAGCCAACAGATCTAATGGATCGTTTTCTGGCTGTTAATGCCGAAAGCGGCGCAGAAGTGATAAAAATCAATAAAGAAAATACCTTTACTGATAAATCAAATGTTAAGTATTCAAAAAATGCTCTGGATTATGAGTTTTGTGGTGCCTGGTTTAGAATTGAAAGAGTAGCAAACGCTGAGTTCAAATTAGACAAGAAATACAAATCATTAAGAACTGCAGCTGTACTTGCTTGTTCATTAAAGAAAGATGATAAAGCGTATATACGAATTTACGGCGATAACAAGTTATTAGTTAAGAAGAAAATTGATAATCATACTACGGCTGACAACATTATTGAGGTTGATGTAAGTAATGTTGAAATATTGAAAATTGAAATCAGTTATACGGCTCCTACTATGAATAGTATTGCAGTCGTTAATTCAAAACTGGATAAGAAGTAAAGCTAATTTGGGGAAATTGAAGAGTTGTTGCACTTAACGCGGAGGTAATACATGATAATACGCCTTGAAGAAATGTATAAATCAGTTAATAACTGGAGAAGAGATAATCGGTAGAGTATTGTATTAATATATTTGAATTATTGAAAAGAAGCTGTCCTTGTGACAGCTTTTTTGTTGCTCCGCAATTCGAATCGTTTACTTGAAACATCATCGGCTACTGCCTTTCTATCTTTTTATTCCATTTACTGCCATCTCCGTTAATGGTTAGGCTCCATTATATTACGCGCCGCGAACCCGTAAAGACTAAATGGTACTCGCTATGCTCGGCCTTTACAGAACCGCTTAAAACGCTTCATTTCATTTGAGCCATAACCCCAAACGGCGACGGCTTTAAACGGAAATACAGAAAAGACAGAAAGGAGGCGATGCCTATGATTGTTTCAAACGATTCGAAAGATTAACCCCACCAGCTCCGGCATTACCGGAAATATCTACCATTAATTTTCAGGAGGAAATCAAAATGTTATTTTCAGAGTTTAAGAATTATGCCACAGAGAACATCATCAACTATCTCACATCCGACTATGAGGGTGCAGAGATGTCAATCAGCACTATCCGCAAGTCAAACGGATACGAATACGAAGCCTTGAGAATCAACAAGAAGGGTGAGAAGTGCAGCATCATTCCCGCACTTGACCTCACAAGAGCCTATAAGGAATATCAGAAGGGTGCAGACCTTGACGAGATCCTCGCTAAACTCGCAGATATTCGTATGAACGCAAAACTCAGCGGTTTTGACAAGGAGTCAATTCTTACTTTTGACGGTATCAAGGACAAAATCCTTCCGAGACTTATCAATACGGCAAGCAACGCTGATTATCTCGCAGACAAGCCTCATTTTGAAATTGCAGACCTTTCAGTAATGTTTGCAGTAAGAGTAGAAGAATCTTCCGATGGTGTTGCAGACGCTCCAATAGATAACAACCTCATGAATCTTTGGAACGTAAGCGTTGAAGATATTAAGGAATCAGCATTTGCAAACATCTCAAATCAGACTCCTGTGTTTATGAGCATTGAAAAGGCACTTTTTGAAAGCAACCTTGATAATTCATTCGACCTCGAGACCGCAGACCCGATGAATGATGAAATGCCGTTCTACATCTTGAGCAACAGACAGAAGGTTCACGGAGCAAGCATTATCTTTAACAAGTCCTTAATGGCAAAGATAGCCGAGAAGCTTGGAAAATACTATATCCTTCCTTCATCCATCCACGAAGTCCTTATAGTCCCGGCTACTTTAGGCAGAAATGCAAAAGAACTTGCTGAAATCGTAAGGAACGTAAATGCCGAATCAGTACCGCCACAGGAGAGACTTTCAGATAACATTTATGAGTTTGATATCGAAGACGAGACAATTAAGATAGCATAACTCAAAAGAGAGGGGGCAACCCCTCTCTTCTTTACTCTTCAACGCCAGGCACGCCGCCTTCGGCGGCGTGATC
>JAILNR010000049.1 GCA_024691325.1 Saccharofermentans sp.
TACGAATGTCATCCTAATTAGGCGCCTTACGCGACGCTTAATTTAGGATGGTTTTATTATGAAAAGAATACTTTCAACAGTATTGTTGTCATCTGTCATTTTGACAGGTTTCCCCGGAGTCGTACTTGCAGAAGAAATCAATAAGCCTGATATGTATAAGGTATCTGATACGATCTCTTACGATGTGTCAGCGGCCATATCTACAACGTGGCCCGATCATGTAAATGAAGATATCGTGATCACCAATACAGGCAGTAATCCTATAAATGACTGGTACCTGACATTTAAAGTACCGTGTTCGATAGATGACATATGGGAAGCATCAGTATTTGAGACAGATAATAACGGCACATATTCTATCAAGTGTGCCGATTGGAATCGGACACTGCAGCCAGGAGCAACGGTAACAGTAGGACTTACACTCTCGTCCAATGAAGAAGGAGTCAACTATATACCCGAATGGTATATCTTAAGCGAAGGAGCACCCGCATATGATCTGACTTCTGATACAGATGCCAACGGTAATCCTGATTACCTGGACTTTATAGGAAGAGGAACACCCGCCGAGGTAACACCGACACCTGAAGGAACACCCACTGATGATACGACTGTAACGGATGTACCAGAGGTAACCAATGAACCTACTGTTACAGATGAGCCAACAGTTACACCTGTTATTACCGAAGCACCAGAAGATGAGATGCCCCCGTCACCGGTTGATGATCCTCAATATTATATGAGAGATCGAGATGGTGACGGACTACTTGATTATCTTGAAGATATGTATATGACGGATCCTGATAACAAAGATACAGATGGAGACGGTTTGCTTGATGGCGATGAGATCAACATCAATACTAATCCGAGAGTCGGTGATACTGACGGAAACGGAATAAGTGACTATGAGGAAGATTTCGATGGTGACGGTATCCACAATGGCGGTGAATATGCAACCGGAACATGTATGTTTGCTTATGACAGCGACTATGATGGTGTAAATGATCATGATGAGATCTATTTGTATGGAATTGATCCGAGAAATGAAGATTCGGATTCAGATGGAATAAAAGACGGCGATGAATTGACTTTGGGTCTAAACCCGGGAAGTAATGACTCTGACTCAGATGGAATAACGGATGACTTGGTTACTTTTGACCAGTCTCTGTCTATGAGTCCGATAGAAGATGACCATCCGCACGAGATTACTTCGGTGAAGATAAGCGGAAATATATCAGGTCTAATAACCAGCAACACCAGGATAGAAGATACATATAATTCAGATTTCTACTGTACCGATGTTTATGGTCGAGTCGGTGTACCAATAAACATCGAATCTGAAGGTTACTTTGAATCCATGACACTTACCATTGGATATGATGAGAGTTTGTTGGGCGATACAGACGAAACAAAACTGGGCGTTTTATGGTACGACGAAGAAAGTGGATTCTTTGTTGAGCAGGAGCAGGCAGTGGTTGATACTGAGAATAATACAATCACTCTTACTCTTAATCACTTTAGCTCATATGTATTAGTTGATTTGGATAAGTGGAATAATCCTATTTTGCCGGAAGATACCAATTATATATCTGAAGCAACATCAGGCGGGGGATATATAGCTAATTCTTATTTGCCGACGGTTGAGGAAGAGGAAGGAAGCTCATGGAATTTGTGGACTTTTACTCAGCGACAGATGATCAAGTTGGCAACCATTAATGCAACTTGTACGCATGAAAGTGGATGTGTTTATACGTTTATGTTCACATGGCTTGTTATGAATCCTACAGATAACGATAACGATGGTTTGCCTGATGCCATGGAGTATACAGGTATGTTAGGTTCCAACAGAAAAATATATTACTCTTCTCCGGAATCAGAGGATGGTGATGGAGATGGTTTGAAGGATTCAGAAGAACTGGGTGTGGTCTATACAATCTCCCGCTGTTCAGACGAGAAACATGTGTATATACGTTTAGATAATGAAATTGTATATGAGTCTACGACCGGAACTATTGAAGAGAATTCTCAGTATTATGTTTTGATGGATCGCTTCAATATGGTTGAACCAGGTCGTACTCTCAGCTTCTGTGTTCCTTATTCTGATGCCAGGAAGATAGATTCTGACGAAGATGGTTATAATGATGCAGAGGATGCAAGACCTTTGGTTGAAAATGAGGATCTTATATACATATTCACTGCTCCAGGAAGTTGTCTTGAGCATTCAAAACATATCAAAGAACGTTATGAACAACATAACCTTAAGGCCTGTCTGTATCAATTTACCAGTTTTGATTCATTTAAGGATGCATGGGATGGCATCGGTTTGTCATTCTTTCTTAAAGATACAAAGCCTTATGGTGATAAGTATTACTATAATGCAAAGAATGTAGTGGTATTTACTCATGGAACTTCAACATGTATTAATATGGGTAATGACGATGAAATTCTGAGTATAAATGATGTTCAATATAAAGGTCCAATTAATTGTCATTACATTAAAAAACTAACAAATAGGCGAATAGAGTCATTGAATCTATATAGCTGTTTAACAGGAAGAAATTATGATGATTGTAATAGTGTTGCTGAATGTTTTTTGCATACCTTCAGAGGTATAAAACAAGTAATTGCTCCTGATACAGTTTTACATGTAGGCAACGAAAGATTCTTCTTTATGAGATACGGAATGATAATAACTGTTTCTGATGAAGAATATACACAGTTTGAGAAGAATGATAATTCCAAAGGTGAACTCATCTGCTTAAAATGTGATAATTATAAGGAGTATGATAATCCAGAAGGATTCTTGGTTTTTACAAAGGGCGATTATAATTCCATAATCAAGAGAAACGTATATGAAGATGATGTTTATACGGGGGTTATGTATGTATTGCCCGATTCTAAGGGTGAAGGTTATCTAGTCTTTGCCTATAAGCCATGGAACGATTTTTATCACGATCCTATAATAGATTGAGGCCTATTATGAAGAATAATATCCAATTGATAGTTACTTTCGTATTGTTGTTTTCGCTCTGTTCATGTACGAACAATCAAAGTATCGTTGAATCAACGACCGCTGAAGAAACTGTTAACAATTCGGCTGTTGAAACTGTCGAGTGTTCAACTACAACGAGTGAAGAGGAACCCACTCAGTTACCAGATTATTCAGTTGGGATGCTCGATATATCCTTAGACTTCGACGAGTTGTTAACCCGTTATATGGAGATGTGGGACATAGATTCGGAAGAGATGGAAAGCCATCTCGCGGATTATACTTCTTACCATGGAGATGGTTTTATCTATATTCCAGATTACCCCCCATACTTAGAAGATTGGCAACGCATGAGCTGGACTTACGATTTCAATGGTGAACCTATTCAGATGTTTGATGAACCGGAGGAGTATGAATACCATATTGTTCGATGCTTATCTATTGATGATATTTCAATCGATGAGTATGAGAATAAGTATTGGGCAGAAGTGTCTTATAGAAATCATTTTGAGTATAGAATGAATAACAATGAAATACACAATACGAGTTCTGTAGAAGATGGCTATTTCTTTGTTTTTGATAGATCGTGTCAGAATTCGTTAGGTTTTCGTGCATATTATTATGTTGATAATTACGTTATTTCTTACTATCTGAATTATTATATGCCGGATGGCGACCTATATGTGGAAGAATACAACCGATATCTGGATCGCTGCGAAGAATTGGGCCTTCCCACATGTGATGATATGACGGAAATCGTTTTGGGTTGATTCCATGATTAAGTTGTGGAGTGTGCAGAGATTATAATCGAGTGATTGAATGATAGCTGCAGCTTCCACGCTACGTACAACCGGTATCGACAAACGTGCCGATTTTGTACCAAAATCGGGCAATTTAGGTACGAATTTGGTACACCGTGAATCTCTCCATAGTTCACAAACTGTTTACCCCCCATACCGCAGTTTTCCCTCAAATTCAAAAAGTACGAATGTCATCCTAATTAGGCGCCTTATGCGACGCTTGATTAGGATGGTTCTATTATGAAAAGAATATATTCAACTAAGATCAATGAACGACCAATGGTAGTTAATATACTGGAATCCCTGCTATTGTTTTCCATAGTTTTTACGATTGGATTCTTTTATTATTACAAATCAAAGCTTATATCTATGTATCCTTCTGAAACACCTTCAGTAGACTGTTCGGATAATCTAAATGACCTTGTCCAGTGCTATAACGATAATGGAAAAGGACAAATGCGCATTATAAATGCAAGTATGCGGGAAAATGGCGATATATCTGCACATTTTGAGGTTGAAGGAATAGATAGTATCCCAGAAGCAAACGAAGCTTTTATATTTATAGAAAAGTATATGCAAGAGAATGAGGAAGCATTACTTAGTCATCCTTTTTACTTAGATATTGATATGATTAATCTAGGCCCTTTCAATGATGATGTGAAATTTGCACCGATATCTCTTCATTATGAAATAGCTGGATTGGATGCTACATATGTATCAGCTGTGGATTTAAGTGAAGCGTGTATCACTAATAGCATTGATACTGAAAGTATTCCATTGAATATAGATAAGGTTTATGTTTATACCCTAGAAATATCCGATGCTGAAATGGAGTATTTGCAACAAAACTACCCCGATGCCGAGATTGTATTTTAATAGTAGGTTTGAGATAACTATGAAGAATTAATAGCCTTACTTCAAATCAATAAAGATCGGACAGTGGTCGGATCCCATGATGTCACTCATCATGTTGGATTCGGCCACTTTTTTGCTTAAGCCTTCGGTTACAAAGAAGTAGTCGATTCTCCATCCTACATTTCTCTCGCGGGCAAATGTCTTATAGGACCACCAGCTGTACGCTTCAGCCTTGTCGGGATAGAGCATACGGAAAGAATCGATAAGTCCCGCCTCCGCGAAGTGATCCATATAGACACGCTCTTCGGGAAGGAATCCCGATATTTTGGAATTAGCTTTGGGGTTAGAAAGGTCGATCTCCTTATGTGCGGTGTTGACGTCGCCGCAGCAGATGACTTCGCGCCCCTGCGATTGCAGCTGCTTCACCTGGTCAAGGAAACAGTCGTAGAAGCGGAGCTTGAACTTAACAAAGTCATCGCCTCTTCCGCCGTTCGGGAAGTAGATATTAAAAAGAACGAAGTCGCCGAAGTCTGCCTTGATGACGCGGCCCTCGTGGTCGAATTCCTCAACGCCGAACCCCAGCGTAATCTCGGGCTTCAAAGTATCTTTATAAAAAAGACCTGTGCCGGAGTAGCCTTTCTTTTCTGCGGGATAGAAAACGCTCTTGTAGCCGGGGATGTTCTTTATCTCATCCGGAACCTGCTCGGGCAGTGCCTTTATCTCCTGGATTCCGAGGATATCAGCATCCATCTGATTAAATGAATCAAGAAAACCTTTACCTGCGACTGCGCGAATTCCGTTTACATTCCAGCTTACAAGTCTCATATATGAACCCCGTTCTTTGATATAATCTTCTATATTCTACTTGTAAAACGGAGAAAGACAAATGAGCAGGATCTTGGTTGTAACACTCGGAGGCACGATCTGTTCCGCTACAGAAGGCGGCGACACTATTAAACTTCACGCGGCGCCTGACGCTGACTTCTGGAAGAATCTAAAGGGCAAAAACGAGCTTTCGTTTCTGACTCCGATCCTGTACTCGTCCGAGAATGCGGATGAGGAATATTTTCGCAAGGCGTTTGAAGCCATTATCAAGGAGTGCGGGAGCAACAAGCCTGATGCCATTCTCATTCTTCACGGCACGGACTCCACCGCGCATTTCGCTCAGCTTGCCGTAAGGGTGCTTTCTTTCCTTGATCTTCCTGTCATCATCACGGGCTCCAAGCTCCCTATGGATGATCCGCACAGCGATGCCGTACGAAATGTGAAGTATGCGCTCGGACTTTTGGGTGCGGCGAGTGAAGGCAAGATTGGAGCGGTCACTTTCGGTGTTGTGTTCTCCGACGACCTTATGGGCGACACCGTTTTTACTCCTGCAGCGCGCGTTACGGATGCGAACTTTGCAGGTGATTACGGGAAGTTCGGCGGCAAGCCTGATGTCACCATCCTGAAGGAGGAAGAGGCTAAGGCATATCTTGCGTCTCCCATAAAGAAGATCCTTACCATACCCGATGTACCGGGGTATCCCTACGAAGCAATTGATACCGCTGCCATAGATGCGATACTGATCGAGGCTTACCACAGCGGCACCCAGTCGGTACGCGGCCTGCCGGAGCTCGTCGCCAGGGCAAAGGAAAACGGCGTTAAGGTTTACCTCGCTCCCGTTCACTCCGGGAAGGTTAAGTACGAGAGCACGAAGACCTTGCTCGAAAAGGGTGTCGCGCCGGTTTACGACATGCCGGTAGAAGGCGCGTGGGCTGAGGTTGTTATAACTTAAACGATAAAACAATTCTGTTGGAAAATAAAAGAATATCGTAAAACGATAAAAAGGTATTGCGAAACAGATAAGTGTGTAGTATTATCAAGTCATCACAAAAAACGAAAAGGAGTGACTTGATATGGAACAAGCAAACAAAATACTCAGATATACCAAGATAACTACCGCAATCTTCATTGGACTGGTCGTAGTTGCAGATATATTTGGTGTCGTAATCTCAAGATACATAGCTAATTTCTGGGCAGAGAAATATGATAATTTGTCAGTTGTGATACTGACTACTATCTTCTACGTTGGTACGGTACTCGCTTATGTAGTCCTGTTCACACTTTACAAACTGCTCACCAATATGAGTAAGGACATAGTGTTTGATAAGGACAATACAAACCTTATGAAACGCATATCACTTGCGTGCCTTCTCATGGGAGTTGATTGTATGGTGGGTACGATCGCCTGGAGCGGAACTATCTACCTTGCAGTAATCTGTTTCTTCATGACATTGATAATTCTTTGTGTCAGAGCGGTCTTTGATAAGGCTATCGCCATGAAGGATGAACTTGATCTTACTATATGAAAGGAGGACAAAGATATGATCGTTATTAATCTTGATGTTATGATGGCTAAGCGCAAGATGTCCTCCGGGGAACTTGCGAAGAGGATTGGTATCACACCCGCTAATCTGTCGATCCTTAAGAACCAGAAGGCGAAGGCGATAAGATTTGAGACTCTTAATTCGATATGCAATATTCTCGAGTGTCAGCCGGGAGATATATTGGAGTATAGAGAGGACTAAGTAACTCACATGGATATCATAAAAACTTACAGGGGCGCCGGGATTATCCTGGCGTATCCCTTAGCCTTCGCTTATTTGAAGTATTTCATGGCGGAAGACAGTGACGGGTTTGCGTTCTTAAGAAGGATCCTGTTCGTACTCGGGTACATTCTGTTTAACGAATTGGTCGTCAGAGGCAGCGGGAAGAAACCGGTAAGAGAAACATATTTCTGGTATTCGGTAATGGCGGTTACGGCAGTTACTTCCGTGACAGGAATATCGGACCCGGTATCGATGTTTGCACTTCACCTTTGTGCCTGGTATGTGGCTGTGCTAAGCTGCGGAATCCTTTATGAAGGAAAAACCGGAAGTTTTATAATTGCAGATCTTTTCAATGCAAGTATTCTGAAGCCTTTCACGGGCTTCGGAAATATATTCAGGGATATCACGCAAATTAGAAAAAACGGGAAGACGGATAAAAGCTCATCTTCCATTACAGCAGGTATCCTGAGCATTATCTTTGTGCTTCCTTTGTTCGCAATAGCAACCGCGCTTCTTTGTGGAATTAATACCTCGTTTGATGCGGCGGTAACTGATGTGCTCAATCAATTTGATCTGAAGTGGTTCTTTAAGAACTTCCACCTGTTTATATTCGCCTTCCCGGTTTGCTTGTATCTTTACGGTATGATCTCCCAAAGCGCGGGAAGTGAAGGCGCGAAAGAGAAAGCAGATTACGGAAAACTTGTAGGCTGGAGACAAAGATGCCATAAGCTCTCTCCGATAATTGCCTCCGTGATAACAGGTATGTTCGTTATCTTATATCTGATCTTCTTCGCCTTTGAAGGAAGCTATCTGTTCAGTGCATTTGCAGGCAAGCTTCCCGAAGAGTTCACAGCGGCAGAGTATGCGAGAAAAGGCTTCTTCGAACTTACAGGTGTCATGTTTATCAACATGCTCGTGTTCCTGCTCGTCTCCTACCTCTCGAAAAGGGATGTTATCGGCCGCAAAGCTTGTAACTTAACGATAACGGCATTAATGAGTGAGAGCGTGTTGTTTGCCATAATCTCATTCTCGAAGCTTGCGTTGTACTATTCAAGATTCGGATATACCCCCAAAAGACTTCTTGCGATGTGGGGAACTTTGATCTTCGCAGCGGGCGCTGTTATGGTCATCGCTTCAATCTTTAAACGCAGGGACATGTCCCGCTCCTGGATCTACTTCGCAACCTGTTCATTTACTTTAATGAATGTTGTATCGAGCGTATTGGCGCTTTCATAGTGGCGCGCCTTTCTATTGACTATAACCCCTCGTTGTGTAATACTTTGATAATCAAAGGAAATTGCACGAGGGGTTTTATAATGTCTCAGATCACAGGAAAAATCATAGGACTGGGTTCTTATTTTCCGCCGAAAACATTGACAAATGATGATCTGTCGAAGATGGTTGAGACCAACGATGAATGGATCACCGAGAGGACAGGAATCAAAAGCAGACATATCGCTGACGGCATCGAGGACAAGTCTTCCACGATGGCTGTTAAAGCTGCAAAAGAAGCAGTAGAGGATGCAGGTATTGATCCTAAGGATATAGATCTTATCGTTGCCGCATCCACATCCCCCGATCTTGTTTTTCCGTCTATCGCCGTTACTGTTCAGGAAGCTTTGGGCTGTACGGAGAATGTCGGATGTTTTGATGTTAACTCCGCTTGCCCCGGCTGGCTTGCGGCTTTTAATACTGTGCAGGGTTTTATCGAATCCGGCAATTCCAAACTCGCTCTCGTAATCGGTACGGAGACTCTTTCCAATTATGTTGACTGGACTGACAGAGGCACGTGCATCCTCTTTGGAGACGGTGCCGGTGCAGCCGTCTTAAAAGCGGAAGAGGGGAAAAAGAACGAGATCATAATGAGATCTTCGGGCAAGAGAGGCGTGTGCCTGCACTGTGAGAACAGAAAGCAGCCCAAAAGATATGACGAGGATGATTTCGAGCAGTCCACTTACTTTTACATGGCAGGAAGAGATGTCTTCAGGTTCGCGATAACTGAGGTGCCGAAGCTTATTAAGGACCTTGCGGCAAAGTATAACTTCAGCCTTGATGATATCGATTACTTCATCCTTCACCAGGCTAACGCACGTATCATCGAGTCCACTGCGAAGAAGCTTAACATCGGCATAGAGAAATTCCCGATGACTCTCGAGCAGACAGGTAACACCTCAAGTGCTTCCATCCCCGCTCTTCTTAATGAGATGAAGAAGGACGGAAGGCTCAAGAAGGGCATGAAGCTTGTTTTCGCAAGCTTCGGCGGCGGTCTTACATGGGACGCAAACTACATTGAATATTAACAAGAGAATAAAGGAGCGAAGGTCATGACAAAAATTACAGAAATGATTGGCATAAAGTACCCCATCTTCCAGGGTGGTATGGCATGGGTAGCTGATTACCACATCGCTGCTGCAGTTTCTAATGCAGGCGGCCTCGGCATCATCGGATGCGGCGGCGCTGACGAGAACTGGATAAGAGATCAGATCCATAAGTGCAGAGAACTGACAGACAAGCCCTTCGGCGTGAATGTAATGCTCATGAACCCGAGAGCTCCCCAGATCGCAGAAGTCCTTGCTGAGGAGAAAGTAAAGGTCGTAACTACAGGCGCAGGTTCTGCAGGAAAGTTCATTCCCATGTGGAAGGAAGCGGGCATCATCGTCATCCCCGTTGTCGCAGGTGTTGCACTTGCAAAGAAGATGGAGAAGGAAGGCGCTGATGCTGTCATCGCAGAGGGTACAGAATCCGGCGGACACGTAGGTGAGATCACAACAATGGCTTTGGTTCCCCAGGTTGTTGACGCGGTAAGCATTCCTGTTATTGCTGCAGGCGGTATCGCTGACGGCAGAGGAGTAGCGGCTTCATTCATGCTCGGCGCCGAGGCCGTTCAGTGCGGAACAGTCTTCTGTGCTTCCGAGGAAGTTAACATCCACCAGAACTACAAGGACATGATCATCAAGGCTAAGGACAGCTCCACGAGAGTAACAGGAAGGTCCGCTGGTGCTCCCGTAAGACAGATCAGAAACCAGCTCACGAACGAGTTTATTAAGCTCGAGGAAGCACACGCAAGCTTCGAGGAGATCGAGGCATTGGGTGTAGGCGCCCTTCGAAAAGCAGTTATCGACGGTGACACAAAGGGCGGCACGTTCATGGCAGGTCAGATCGCAGGTATGGTCAATGAGATAAGACCTGTTAAGGACATCATCGAGACCATGATGAACGACGCTAACGCACTTCTTAAGAATGCAAAGGAGATCTGCTGAAGATGAAGATCGCATTCGTTTATCCCGGACAGGGCGTTCAGAAGGTCGGCATGGCTCAGGACTTCGTGGAGAAGTACGACTGGGCAAAGGATATGGTTAAGAAGGCAACGGATGCCGCGGGCTTCGATATGGAGAAGATCCTCTTCGAAGAGAACGAGGATATCCACGTAACAGAGTACACACAGCCCTGTCTTGTAACGGCTTGCTCCATCATGACAAAGGCAATCGAGGATATGGGCGTTAAGCCTGACATCACAGCAGGTCTTTCCCTTGGTGAGTACTGCGCGCTTGTAACCGCAGGTGCCATGACTTTCGCTGATGCTGTAAGACTTACAAGGATCAGAGGAAACCTCATGAGCTCTTTCGTTCCTGCAGGCCAGGGCACGATGGCAGCTATCATCGCACTCCCCAAGGAGACGGTTCAGAAGTGCATCGATGGCATCGAGGGTGCTGAGGTAGCTAACTACAACTGCCCCGGACAGATCGTAATCACAGGCGAGAAGGATGCAGTTCACGAAGGTATGGAGAAGCTTACCGAGCAGGGTGCGAAGAGAGCAGTCGAGCTTAAGGTATCAGGTCCTTTCCATTCACCTATGCTCAAGGGCGCGGGTGAGAAACTACGCGTGGAACTTGATAAGGCGCAGATTACTGACCTTAAGATCCCATACATCGCGAACTTCAATGCAGAAGTAATAGAAGACACAACCGAAACAAGAGAGCTTCTCGAGAAGCAGGTCTACTCTTCCGTAATGTGGGAGCAGACTTTGCTTAAGTTCAAGGAGTTAGGTGTGGATGTATTGGTAGAGATCGGTCCCGGCAAGACTATCGCAGGATTTGTTAAGAAGACTATCCCCGAGATCCCCGTAATCAACGTATCAACAGTAGAAGAAGCCGAGGCTCTTAAAGAGAATCTCAAGGCACTCGAAGCATAATAAGGAGACTTATAAAAATGGCAAAGACAGCAATCGTAACAGGAAGCGCAAGAGGAATCGGCAAGGCTATCGCAGTTAAGCTTGCTAAGATGGGTTACAACATCGCAGTTGTAGATGCATGCCCTATCGAAGGCTCACAGGAGACAGCCGATGAGATCAAGAAGGAGTACGGAGTAGATACAAAGGCATACAGATGCGACGTATCAAGTTCCGAGTCAGTTAAGGAGACAGTCGCTGACGTAGCCTCTACATTCGGTTCCATCGACGCTCTCGTAAACAACGCAGGCATCACAAGAGACGGCTTCCTCGTAAGAATGAAGGAAGAGGATTTCGATGCTGTTATCGCAGTAAACCTCAAGGGTACATACAACTTCTTCCGTGAGGTTGTACCCGTAATGAGCAAGCAGAAGTACGGCCGCATCGTATCGATCTCCTCCATCGTAGGACTCGAGGGCAACGCATGCCAGGTTAACTATTCTGCATCTAAGGCAGGCGTCATCGGCATCACAAAGAGTGCCGCAAGAGAGTACGCAGGCAAGAACATCACATGTAATGCCATCGCTCCCGGATTCGTTCAGACACCTATGACTGACGTTCTCCCCGAGAAGGTAAAGGAGCAGATGCTCGCAGGTATCCCCCTGAAGCGTTACGGCCAGGTCGAGGATATCGCTAATGCTGTAGGATTCCTCGTATCTGATGATGCTTCCTACATCACAGGTCAGGTCCTTTCCGTAGACGGCGGAATGCACATGTAATTAAAGAAATCGGAGAATAAGAGAATGGACGGAAGAAGAGTTGTAGTAACAGGAATGGGAGCTATCACACCTCTTGGTGAGGGAGTGGAGAGCTTCTGGAACGGTCTTAAGGAAGGTAAGCGTGCTTTTGGTGAGATTACTGCCTTCGACTGCACAGATTACAAGGCTAAGATGTGCGCAGAGGTCAAGGACTTCGACCCTACCAAGTATATGGATTTCAAGACAGCCAAGAGAATGGAGAGATTCTCACAGTTCGCCTGCGCTGCTGCCAAGGAGGCTGTTGAGGATTCGGGCCTTAACATGGCTGATGAAGATCCTTACAGAGTCGGTGTTATCGTAAGCTCCGGTATCGGTTCCATGCAGGCTAACGAGAGAGAGCACCAGAAACTCATGGAAGGCAAGAAAGTAAGCCCTCTTTATATCCCTGTGATGATCGCCAACATGGCTTCTGCAAACATCTCCATCATGTATGGCATGAAGGGTAAGAATGTTGCTATCGTAACTGCCTGCGCTTCCGGCTCACACTCGATCGGTGATGCATTCAGAGCTATTAAGTTTGACGATGCTGATGTTATGGTTGCAGGCGGTGCTGAAGCTGCAATCTGTCCTTTGGGGGTACAGGGATTTACAAACATGACAGCTCTTTCCACTAACATGGATCCTGACACCTGCTCAAGACCGTTCGACAAGAACAGAGACGGCTTCGTTATCGGCGAGGGTGCGGGTGTTGTAGTTCTCGAGGAACTCGAGCACGCCAAGGCAAGAGGCGCTCACATCTACGCTGAGGTCGTAGGCTACGGCGCTACTAACGACGCTTTCCACATCACTTCCCCTGCTGAGGATGGTTCCGGTGCAGGCGAGGCTATGAAGGCAGCCATGAGAGAAGCAGGCGTTACACCCGACCAGGTCGAGTACATCAACGCTCATGGTACTTCCACGCACCACAATGACCTTTTCGAGACGCGTGGTATCAAGTATGCGTTTGGTGATGCAGCCAAGAAGGTTGCAATCAATTCCACCAAGTCCATGATCGGACACCTCCTCGGAGGCGCCGGCGGTGTCGAGTTCATCGTATGCGTTAAGTCGATCCTCGATTCCTTTATCCACGTAACATCCGGTCTTAAGGAGACTGACGAGGAGTGCGACCTCGACTACACTATGGGTCAGGGCCGCACACTTGATATCAACTACGCAATGAGCAACTCATTAGGCTTCGGCGGACACAACGCGACACTTCTTCTTAAGAAGTACGAAGCCTGATCACATCGATAAGGAGATTAACGACAATGGCTAACTCACTTGATACAAAAGGCATAATGGAGATCATCCCCCACAGACACCCCTTCCTTCTCATCGACAAGGTAGAGGACTATGTACCGGGTGAATACTGTGTTGCTATAAAGAACGTAACTTATGACGAGTCCTTCTTCAGAGGACACTTCCCCGAGTATCCGATCATGCCGGGCGTTCTGATCGTAGAGGCTCTCGCACAGACAGGTGCTGTTGCAATCCTCTCCCAGGAGGAGTTCAAGGGTAAGATCGCAGTCTTCGCAGGCATCGACAAGTGCAAGTTCAGAAAGCAGGTCGTACCGGGCGATACATTAAGACTTGAGACAAAGATCACTCAGGTAAGAGGCCCCATGGGCGTCGGTGAGGCGACCGCTACAGTTGACGGCAAGGTCGCCGTTCAGTGCACACTCAAGTTCGCGATCATGGTCTGATTCAAAGTGGCACTGTTTTTGGTGTTTTTTTCAGAACCGATTATATTTGTACACGTAAACGTACCAAAACACGGTTAAATTGGTACGTTTTTGTGTACATTTTTGCTTTTGTACACTTTTTCGTACCGAATCAGCCGGATTTTGGTACGTTTTTGGTACGTTTAGATGAAGTCTTCTTCGTCAGCTCCATCAAATGAGTAAGGAATCTCTATATGAACATTATCCGGCATTGAACTTATCAGTGAGTTTATGATAACGGTATTAAGAAGCGGCAGCAGATTCTTCTCATCAAACATGAGATCGGATGAATCTGATGTGTAAAACAAATCATACTCTGGTATGAGTCCTGCATTTGTGAAAGCGGTGAATTTGAACTGTACGTCCTTTTTATATTTGTCAAATTGGAGCAATCCTAAATGCTCGTGGATTTTACAGCAGTTCAGTTCCTTGATAAAGATTACGAAGTCAGGATAAACCGGTCTGCTGTATCCATCCAGGTAAATCTCCGGTTCATACTTAAACGGGATATTATGCTCTGTGTAAAACTTAGCAATCCGCGCTTCTGCACGTGAACGGTAATATATACCGTTGTACGGATATTTCTTGGTTTCAGGATGAGCGCTGTTCGAATCATTCTTTAACGATTTGAAGAATTCCCAATCCATCTTTATTCTTAAAGAAGGATTGCCCGGGTTAAGAAACCGTTCTGAGTTGACTGGTCTTATATCGTCGGGTATATCCTGCACAAAAGAGGAATTCCACAAAGCTGTTAATAGATCAAGTTCTTTTCTTAACTTGTTGATATTTGCTGATTTCTGGAATAATACCCGGCCTCTTTTACTTGTGGAGCTGTAATTGTGCCCGTTTACGACGCATCTTAGTACCATCTTGTCTCCCCGCTTTCGCTCGACAACCTTAATTATGGGTGCATCTGAAAGGATGGAACGAAGATAGTTGATCTTCATGGCGAGATACTCTCTGGGTATGTAATGCGTAAATATATCCATATGATGATTATATCCGCGGTGTAAGTGGGATTTGCCTACGAAATGACGACAAAAAACGACAAAAAACGACAAAGCCGGGTCCGCTATAACGTCAGTATGGTAATATGAAAAAATGAAAGATATATCATTGCTGTGCGGTAATACGTTCTTCACGATAGGCGGGGAAGAGCGGTGCGGGAGGAAGACCATAAGGTTTCTCGACGGGGGAACCGGAATCAACTATGAACAGTTGATCGGTGATCTAAAGCAGTTTTCAGACAAGTTCTCAGGATTTACATCAATACAGATCGACCATGTGAGCCGGTATTTCTACGAAGAGGATAAACTCGATGAAGACGAGCAAAAGCTCCGCGCGATAGTCCTCGAAGAACTCATGGAGCTTACCGGCGGTATGGATCCGCACCCGGGGTGCTATCCTCCGGGAATACTTCTTGCTTCAACCTGGAATCCCGATACGGTTTATGAAGTCGGGGCTGCGTTGGGCCTTGAAGCAAGGATGTTTAAGATCGCATGTCTTTTGGGAACTCCTAATGTGAATATTTTAAGAGACCCGCGAAACGGAAGGTTTTTCGAGGGGTATTCCGAGGACCCGTATCTTGCGGGGAAACTTGCAAAAGAAATGACAAAGGGCGTTCAGAGCCGTAAAGTGGCGGCTAACGTCAAGCATTTTGCTGCCAATAATCTGGAGATAAACCGTTCAGGGATTAACGAGATAATATCACGAAGGGCGCTTGAAGAGATTTATCTGCCCGCGTTTGAGGCTTGCGTAAAGGAGGGTAAGACCGCGACAGTTATGTCGGCCTATAACTCCATAAACGGAACCCCGTGCTGTGAGAACAGGTGGCTTTTAAGGGATGTCCTGAAAGAGCGCTGGGGCTTCAAAGGCGTTGCAATGACAGACTGGGACGCATGTAAGGGGGATACCGGCGATGCCGTGACTGCGGGCACTGATCTTCTTATGCCGGGCCCGTGGAAGAAAGAAAACGAGATCCGGGCGGCCGTGGATGACGGCAGGCTCAGCGCGGATGAACTCAAGGATGCCGCCGCCCGTGTCGACGAACTCATCGGTAACGCATGCGGTGAGCCGTTCCCTGTAACATATGACGAATACATAAAAGCCGGCGACGATGCCTGCTACAATGCGGATGCGGAAGGCTTCATACTTCTTAAAAACGACGGCCTCCTTCCCTTGGAAGATGCGGGAAGGATTAAGGTCGAGGGCGACCCCGGGCTTATAATCTGCGGAAGCGGAAGTGCCCAGGTGTTTACCGACAGAAGCAAAGCTTTAAGGGACGTTATACCGGGAAGCGCCGATGGCGACGTCTCGCTCGTAGTGGTCTCGATTAAGTCGGCAGAGGGCACAGACCGTCCCGACCTCAAGATGCCGCCCGTCTATACCAATCTTGTCGAAAAGCTCCATAACGAAGGTCAAAAGATAGTACTTGTGCTAAACACGCCGGGACCTGTCGAGATTCCTCCCCGTGTGCTCGGGTACACTTCCGCCATCCTCATGATCTTCTATCCGGGTATGGCAGGAGCCGCGGCACTCCTCGATGTCCTGACAGGTAAGATCAATCCTTCAGGAAAACTCACGTTTACTTATCCTCAAAGATACGAGGATACACCGGCATTCCTTAACTATCCTGACGGGTTCACCTGTATTTACGGTGAGGATATCTTCGTGGGATACAGGGGATACGAGAAGAGGGGGACAAAAGCGTTGTTCCCGTTCGGGTTTGGATTGTCCTACACGGACTTTGATCTGTCGGATGTTAAGACAGATAAGAGTGAATATGGATTAGGTGACACTGTGAAGGTCTCGTTTATTCTTAAAAACACGGGTTCGCGTGAAGGCGCAACGGTCGTTCAGCTTTATGTGGGCGACCCCGTATCAAAGCAAAGAAAGCCTCTTAAGGAACTCCGGGCATTCGGTAAATACAGGCTAAAGCCCGGACAGACGGAGAGTTTGGAGTTTGTATTTAAGATCTCTGATATCGGGGCATACAGCGAAGACTACGGTCAGTTCCTCATTGAGGACGGTATGTATGACATTTATCTGGGCTTTAGTTCAGAGGATATCAGGCAGAAGATATCCTTCAGACTTACAGGCGGAAGTGAGCAGCTGCGCCTCGGAATCAATTCGAGCGTGCTTGATATCATGAACATCCCGGTTCTGCGTGAGGCCCTTGTAAAAGATATAAATGACGCGGGCGAAGACATACAGGCTCTTATCGAGAGCGAGCGCTATGCACCGGGCGTGAAGATAACAAACATATATAAAACGGCCGAACATTTTAATAATTTTGTAAAAGAGTGCAATAACTATCTTAAGGAATAATCACGCCTATATAGTATAATTATACTGATTTACTATGTGCGGAGGTTGACCTATGAAGGTTGTTATACTTGCGGGCGGATACGGAACTCGTATTTCCGAGGAGAGCGTTTACAGGCCCAAGCCTATGGTCGAGATATGCGGTATGCCTATCCTTTGGCATATCATGAAGTACTATTCTTCCTACGGTTTTAATGACTTTATTATCTGCTGCGGCTACAAGCAGTACGTTATTAAAGAGTGGTTTGCGGATTATTATCTCCACACTTCTGATGTTACATTTGATTTCACTGCAGACAACAAGATGACTGTTCACACGACTCACACCGAGCCTTGGAAGGTCACACTCGTTGATACCGGCCTTAACACCATGACGGGCGGCCGCATCAAGAGAGTCGGCAAGTTTATAGGCGACGAGCCTTTCATGCTCACATACGGTGACGGTGTAAGTGATGTCGATCTTGATGCCCTTTTGAAGTTCCATAAGGAAAAGGGACAGCTTGCGACCATCACCGCGGCAAGAGTCGACCAGCGCTTCGGCTGCGTCGATATCGATAACGACGGTAATGTCTCTAAGTTCAGAGAGAAGGATGTAAGCGACAGTTCCGTTGTTAACGCCGGTTTCATGGTGCTTGAGCCTAAGGTTCTCGACTACATCGACGGCGATGAGATCCCTTTCGAAAAGGCGCCTCTCGAGAGAATCGCGGCTGAGGGCCAGCTTAACGCGTATATCCACAACGGATTCTGGCAGTGCATGGACACAAAACGTGATAAGGAGCAGCTTGAGGCTCTTATCAAAGAGGGTAAGGCACCCTGGATTAAGTGGGAGGACTGATAATTTGACCGATTTAAGTTTCTGGAACGGCAAGAGAGTTTTCCTTACGGGACACACAGGCTTTAAGGGCTCGTGGATGAGCAGGATACTTGTTACTCACGGTGCGGTGCTCACGGGATACTCGCTTGAGGCTCCGACAGAGCCCAATCTTTTCTCGATGGCTGGCCTTGAGGGCAAGATGACGTCCGTGATAGGCGATATAAGAGATATGGATAAGCTTAAGGAGGCTTTTGATAAGGCTGATCCCGAGATCGTTATCCATATGGCAGCGCAGCCGCTGGTAAGAGATTCGTATAAGGATCCCAGATACACATATGAGACCAATGTAATGGGAACGGTTAACATCCTTGAGTGCGTTAGAAACTCAAAGAGCGTTAAGTCGTTCCTTAATGTAACTACCGATAAGGTCTATAAGAATAACGAGTGGGCGTGGGGCTACAGAGAGAATGAGCCGCTTGACGGTTTTGATCCGTACTCGAATTCCAAGTCCTGCAGTGAGCTTGTTACCCACAGCTATAAGAGTTCTTTCTTCCAGACCGAAAGTGCTCCTGCTATCTCCACTGCAAGAGCAGGTAACGTTATAGGCGGAGGTGACTTCGCTACTGACAGGATCATCCCCGACTGTGTAAGGGCAGCTCTTAATGGCGAGGACATCATCGTAAGAAATCCGTACTCGACAAGACCTTACCAGCATGTGTTTGAGCCGGTGTTCGCTTACCTTATGATAGCTAGTGCTCAGTATGAGGACGCTTCGGTTCAGGGTTGGTATAATGTCGGTCCCGATGACTGCGACTGCGTTTGCACTGGCGACATCGTCGATATGTTCGTAAGCAAGTGGGGCGGCATCAGAAGAGTGGATAAGACTGAAGCTAATGCTCCCCATGAAGCTAACTTCCTGAAGCTTGATTCAAGCAAGGTCAAGGGAACATTCGGCTGGTCCCCCAGGTGGCATATCGATGAAGCTATAGCGAGAGTCATCGAGTGGACGAAGGTCTATAAGGAAGGCGGAGATATCCCCGCTGTTATGGATAAGCAGATCAGTGACTATATATCGAAAGGATGAAATATAAATGTTTGAGAACATGAATGAACAGGATGCAAGAGCAAAGATACTCGAGGAAGTAAAAGAGTATGCGGATAAGTTCCATGCCGTCAAGCCTTATGAGGAAGGCGACAGGATCCCGTATGCAAGAAGAGTTTACGGCAACGAGGAGATGGTAAATCTCGTCGATTCCGCACTTGAGTTCTGGCTTACATCAGGAAGATATACGGATGAATTCGAGAAGAAGTTTGCTGAGTACTTAGGTGTCAGATTCTGCTCACTCGTAAACTCCGGTTCATCTGCTAACCTCGGAGCATTCATGGCTCTGACAAGTCCTCTTCTCAAGGACAGAAGAATTAAGAGAGGAGACGAGGTAATCACGGTTGCAGCAGGTTTCCCGACTACAGTCGCACCTGTCATCCAGTATGGTGCTGTACCTGTTTTTATCGACGTTACGATCCCTCAATACAATATCGACGTAACCCGTCTCGAAGATGCTTTGTCCGACAAGACAAAGGCCGTAATGATCGCACACACTCTCGGTAATCCGTTTGACCTTAAGGCCGTTAAGGAGTTCTGCGTTAAGCATAATCTCTGGCTTGTAGAGGATAACTGTGATGCTTTGGGATCCAAGTACACGATCGACGGACAGGAGAAGTTCACAGGTACGATCGGCGATATCGGAACATCCTCATTCTATCCTCCGCACCATATGACAATGGGTGAGGGCGGCGCTATCTACACGAACGATCCGCTCCTTAACAAGTGCATCAGATCCATGAGAGACTGGGGAAGAGACTGCGTATGTCCTTCCGGTAAGGACAATTTCTGCGGACACAGATTCGACGGACAGTATGGTGAGCTTCCGTTCGGATACGATCACAAGTATGTTTATTCCCACTTTGGCTATAACCTTAAGGCAACAGATCTTCAGGCAGCGGTAGGATGCGCACAGATCGTTAAGTTCCCGTCATTCGTTGAAAGAAGAAGACATAACTTCGACAGACTCTGGGAAGGACTTAAGGACTGTCAGGACAAGCTCATTCTCCCCGAGGCAGCTCCCAATTCAAAGCCCTCATGGTTCGGTTTCATGATGACGGTCAAGGAAGGCGTAGACAGACATAAGGTCGTTAACTATATCGAGGATCACGGTGTTCAGACAAGAAACCTGTTTGCAGGCAATCTTACAAAGCATCCCTGCTTCGACGAGATGAGAGCTACGGGTGAAGGCTACAGGGTAGTAGGTGATCTTACGAATACTGACAGGATCATGAACGATACATTCTGGATCGGCGTTTATCCCGGTATGACAGATGAGATGATCGACTACATGATCAAGACTATAAAGGAAGCGCTCTCACTGTAATGGAAAACGAAGAGCAGATAATAAAGAGAAACTGGTTTGAGCGGTTTGTGCTCTGGTGCATGAACCTGTTGCTTAAACCGTTCGGCAAACAACTTACGGGAAAGGCCGCCGATGCATTCTTACAGTTCGTGAAGTTTGCTTTGGTCGGTGTATCGAATACGATAGTTTCCTACATCATCAATGCGGTCACACTCCTTTTCCTGGATGCGATCGGCGGATTTGAAGGCATCGACAAGTATATAGGTAATACCGTCGCTTTCTTCCTCTCGGTCATCTGGGCATTTATCTGGAGCAACAAGTTTGTCTTCAAGGAAGAAGAGGGAGCACAGAAGCGCGTATGGTGGAAGACTCTCATCAAGACTTACATCGCATATGCGTTTACGGGACTCGTATTAAGCAACGTTATCTCATATGTATGCGTTGATCTTCTCATGATCAACAAGTACATCGCACCTATCATCAATCTGGTGATCGCAGTGCCCATCAACTTCGTTATGAATAAGTTCTGGGCCTATAAGCAAAAGAAGGGAGACGACAATGAGCCGGAAGATCAGCCTGCTTGATTGTACTCTTCGTGACGGCGGTTATGTGAATGACTGGCTGTTCGGTCATGACAACATCGTCTCCGTCTTCGAGCGGATAGTCGATGCGGGAACAGATATCATCGAGGTGGGATTCCTTGATGACAGACGCCCGTTCGATTACGACAGGAGCATCATGCCTGATACCGACAGCGTCGGTAAGATTTACGGCGACCTTGATAAGAAGAACACCAAAGTCTTCGGCATGATAGACTACGGCACATGTTCCTTAGACAACATCAAGCCCTGTTCCGAGAGTTATCTCGACGGCATAAGAGTCATCTTCAAAAAGCATCTTAAGGACGAGGCGTTGAGATTTTGCTCGGAGCTTAAGAAGCTCGGATATATTGTTTTCGCGCAGCTCGTAAGCGTTACCGCGTACTCTGATGACGACCTTAAAGAGCTTTGTGCTCTTGCTAACGCGACGCACCCGGATGCGGTCTCCATGGTGGATACTTACGGACTTACGCATCAGAAGGATTTGAAGCACATCCTCGAGATCCTCGATGAGAACCTCGATCACGATATAGCGATCGGCTATCACGGCCACAATAATTTCCAGATGGCGTATGCGAACTGTCAGATGATTCTTGCTTACTCTGATCAGACTGACCGCGAGCTTCTCGTTGACGGCACGCTGTATGGTATGGGCAAGAGTGCGGGCAATGCTCCCATCGAGCTTGTCGCTATGCACATGAATAACGAGTATGGCAAGGAATACCACTTAAGCCAGTACCTCGAGGCGATAGATGCAAACATCATGGAATTCTATCAGCCCGCCACATGGGGATACAGCCTGTTCTTCTTCCTTGCGGCAAGCAACGACTGCCACCCGAATTATGTTAAGCAGCTTACCAATAAGCACACGCTTTCAATCAAACAGATAAACGAGCTTCTGGGTAAGCTTCAGGGCGAGAAGAAGCTTCTTTACGATAAGGACTACATGGAAAGACTCTACGTCGAGTTCCAGGACAAGGAGATCAACGACTCGGCCGATATCGAGGCGCTCGCACGTGAACTTCGCGGAAAGACGATACTTGTCACAGGTCCCGGCACCACGATCAAGACGGAGAGCAAGAAGATAGGCGATTTTGTCATGAGTGCGGATCCGCTTATAATCTCGATCAATTATGCATCGAGAGCATTCATGCCCGACTATATTTTCCTTACGAACACCAAGCGTCACATACAGGTTGCGACCTTGCTTTCGAAGGAGAAGATACCTGTTATCGCGACTTCAAACGTTACTCCCACGGACAAGCCGTTCGAGTATGTAATGAATATAAGCGCGCTGCTCGACAGGGATTCAGAATATGCCGACAACTCCCTCATGATGATCCTCAAGGTGCTCATGAGAAGCGGCGTCAAGGAGGTAAACCTTGCAGGCTTCGACGGTTATTCCGGTACGGATGCGAACTATCTTGATGAGGGCAAGGAGTACGACTTCGCCAAGCAGAAGGCGGATTATCTTAACAACTACATGTCAGGCTTCATACGCTCGCACAAGGACGACATCAAGGTGAACTTCCTGACCACTACCAGGTACGATATAACATGACACAAGCGAAAAGAAAATTTGATGCGGTACTCTTCGACCTCGACGGAACACTCCTCGACACTGCCGAAGGTATCGTTATTTCAGTTAAACAGACAATAGAACATTTTGGACTTAAGAGCCTCCCCGATGAGGAGATCTTAAAGTTCATAGGTCCGCCGATCGAGTGGTCGTTCGAGGGCCGCTGCGGCGTTCAAAAGGATAAGCTTCGTGAGGTCTGCCTGTACTTCAGAGAAAGGTACAGCAACCATAATCTTCTTCTTGCGAAGCCCTACGACGGAATCTACGAGTTCCTGGATTTTCTTAAGAGAAGAAATATCCCGATAGGAATCGCCACTTACAAGAAGCAGGATTATGCGGAGAAGCTTCTTAAAGCCACACGCTTTACTGATTACACGGATCACATCTTCGGCTCCGATTATGAGGGCAAGCTTCTTAAGAAAGACATCATCAAGCTGTGCATTGATTCTCTTGGTGTAAAGGATGTTTCCCGTGTGCTTATGGTGGGGGATTCCAACCACGACGCTAACGGTGCGAAGCTTGCAGGTGCGTCTTTTGCAGGCGTCTCTTACGGCTTCGGCTTCGGCGAATTCGGAGGCGAAGATATTAATGAGTTTGAGCACGTATTCTATGCGGATCATCCGATGGATATGACGGTGCTTTTCGAGGAGGAGTGACATGAAGAAAGTAGCGCAGATAATAGCGGATTTTCTTGCGGATAAAGGCGTGACAGATGTCTTCACGGTTACGGGCGGAGGTGCGATGCACCTTAACGATGCCATAGGCCACCATCCCAAACTTAGAAGCACTTATAACCATCACGAGCAGGCTTGCTCGATCGCGGCTGAAGGCTACGCGAGATTAACGGGAAGGATTGCCGCTGTGTGCGTCACTTCCGGCCCCGGCGGCACTAACGCCATCACGGGCGTCATGGGCGGCTACCTCGATTCCGTGCCGATGTTTGTTGTATCAGGACAGGTAAAAAGAGAGACCACGACCTGGTCCGTGCCCGAACTTAACTTAAGGCAGTTAGGTGACCAGGAATTTCCTATCGTGGATGCGGTGTCGTGCATGACCAAGTATGCGGTTATGCTGACGGAACCCGAGGATGTTTTTTATCACCTCGAGAAGGCATGGTGTCTTGCAAACTCCGGCCGTAAAGGTCCTGTATGGATTGATGTGCCTCTTGATGTTCAGGCGTCTCCGGTTGATGAGAACGCCTTAAGGCATTTCGAGGGGTCTGATGAGGAAAGACAGATTCTAGCGAAGGAGAAGCCTTCTTACGATGAGGCTTTGACGGCGCAGATATTAGATAAGATTAAGAATGCTGAGCGCCCCGTAATGATTGTCGGCGAGGGAATAAGATTCGCAGGCGTCAAGGACAAGATGCTCAAGGTTATGGATATGCTTAAGATTCCTGTCGTCACCGCATGGAATGCACACGATCTTGTTGCTGACGATAACCCTTATTACTGCGGCCGCCCCGGCACTGTCGGAACGCGCGGCGGTAACTTTGTAATGCAGGGTGCAGACCTCGTTATCTCTATGGGCTGCAGACTTAACATAAGACAGATAAGCTATAACTTTGACGGATGGTCTCCCGATGCGTATAAGATCATGGTCGATATCGACGAGGCAGAGCTTAATAAGCCTACTATCAAGATCGACATGAAGGTGCATGCGGATGTAACCGATGTTCTTGATTCGATTATCGCGTCCGGCTTTGACGGCGGCGACACCCATAAGGAGTGGCTTAAGTGGAGCCGCGATGTTGATGCGAAGTATCCCGCATGCATCCCTTCCTATGAGCAGAAGAAAAGCCCGATTAATCCTTATGTTTTCATCGACAGATTCTCCCGGGTGCTCGCGGAGGACGACGCGGTTATCTGCGGCAACGGTTCCGCTTGTGTTGTCACATTCCAGGGCATGCACATAAAGGAAGACACGAGACTGTTCACGAACTCGGGCTGCGCTGCGATGGGATATGGTTTCCCGGCAGCTTTGGGATGTGCGGTGGCAAGAGCTGATAAGCGGACGATCTGCGTTGACGGAGACGGTTCATTCCAGATGAACATCCAGGAGATGCAGACAGTTATCTATAACAAGCTTCCTCTTAAGACTTTTATCATCAACAACAACGGATATCACTCCATAAGACAGACGCAGACGGCAAAGTTCAATCCGCCGCTCGTGGGAGTATGCGACGGCAACGGCCTGTCGTTCCCTGATCTGTCTAAGCTTACTCCCGCTTACGGAATGCGTTACGTGAAGATAGATAATGCAGACGATATCGAGGCAAAGGTGAAAGAGGCACTCGAAGGAAACGATCCTGTGCTTTGCGAAGTTGTTGTTGATGAGACACAGAACTTTGAACCCAAATTAAGCAGTAAGGTTCTTCCCGACGGCCGCATTGTATCGCCGCCGATCGACGATATGTTCCCGTTCCTGCCGAGAGAAGAATTCGAATCAGTTAAGGCATCAATGCCGGGTAAGGAGTAAATGATGAAAAGGGCGATAGTAACAGGCTCAACCGGAATGCTCGGAGTGGCAACGATAGAAAAGCTCCTCGAAGAGAATTACGAGGTCATTGCTGTTGTCCGCCCCGGTACCTCAAGGCTTTGCAATCTGCCTGAAGATGACAGGATAACTGTCGTCGAGCTGGACCTTAAAGATATAAGCACGCTCCCTGAAGTTTTGAAGGCTTCTTCTATAGATGAGGCTGAGCTGTTCTTCCATTTCTCTTGGGACGGCACACACGGCGCCTCGAGAGATGATACAAAACTTCAGCTTAAGAACATCGAATACTCGGTAGATGCGGTAAGAGCGGCGGCCCAACTAAAGTGTACGGCTTTCCTCGGCGCGGGCTCCCAGGCTGAGTACGGAAGAGTAAAGGACGGCACCAAGATCGCCCCTGACACACCGTGCTTCCCCGAGAACGGCTACGGCATAGGAAAGCTTTGTGCGGGACAGCTTACGCGCATAGAAGCTCGAAAAGCAGGAATTAAGCACATCTGGTGCAGGATCTTAAGCGTATATGGTCCTTACGACGGCGCGCACACTATGGTCATGAGCGGCATAGGTCTTATGCTCGAGGGCAAGAAGGCGCCCTACACTAAGGGCGAGCAGATGTGGGATTACCTCTACTGCAAGGATGCGGCAAGAGCATTCTTCCTTGCGGCGACCAAGGGAAAAGACGGTGCGGTCTATCCCATCGGTTCCGGCAGTGTGCGTCCCCTTGCCGATTACATTAAGCTTATAAGAGATGAGATCAACCCCGATCTTCCGATAGGATTCGGTGAGGTCGAGTACTATCCGGGACAGGTCATGTATCTTTGTGCCGATATCTCGTCGCTTACAAATGACACGGGTTTTGTTCCTGTGTATACTTTCGAGGATGGTATTAAAGAGACTGTCGCCTGGTTTAGAGAGGAGTTCTCGCAATGAAGAAGATAAGTGTACTGATCCCGTGCTATAACGAGGAAGAGAATGTAGGCCCGATATCAGAGGCTCTGGTGAAGATGTTCGCAGAAGATCTTCCTTCCTACGATTATGAGATCGTTTTTATCGATAACGACTCGAAGGATCTGACACGTCCCAAGCTCCGTCAGATATGTGAGCAGAACAAGAAGATCAAGGCTATCTTTAACGCAAGAAACTTCGGACAGAACAATTCGCCTTACTACGGTGTTCTTCAGACCACAGGCGACTGCACCGTTACCATGGCATGCGATTTCCAGGATCCAGTCGATATGATCCCGAAGTATGTCAAGGAATGGGAAGAGGGCTACAAGATAGTTGTCTCGGTAAAGACTTCATCCAAGGAAAATCCGTTTGTTTATTTCTTAAGAAGCCTCTACTACAAGATCATAAAGAAATTTTCCGATGTCGAGCAGATCGAACACTTCACGGGTGCAGGTCTGTACGACAAAAGCTTCGTTGATGTTATGAGAGATCTTAAAGATCCGAAGCCTTTCTTAAGAGGCATCGTCGGCGAACTCGGATTTAAGATAAAGAAGATTCCGTTCGAGCAGCCTCAGAGAAGGGCGGGCAAGACGCATAACAACTTCTATACGCTCTACGATACGGCTATGCTTTCCATCACATCCTATACAAAGGTCGGACTTCGTATAGCAACCATCGGAGGCGGAATACTTGCGGCCTTAAGTCTTATCGTTGCTTTGATTTATCTCATATTGAAGCTTTGTATGTGGTATGATTTCCCGGCAGGAATGGCTCCGGTAACAATCGGTATGTTTGTTCTTGCTTCTATTCAGATATTCTTCATAGGTTTCCTTGGAGAGTATATTCTTAATATCAACGAGAGGATCATGAACAGACCGTTGGTAATAGAGGAGGAACGAATCAACTTCGATGAGAAGTCCGGCGATAAAGCTTAATAAGAGTTCGTTTTGGACCATAATGACAGGGCTGTGCGCCGCAGGGCTTGCAGCTATTGTCTGTTATTTTTTGAAAGATGTTGTTCTCGGCTGTCACGACTCGTTTTATGATTTCATTTTCGCGAGGATGCAGCCTTCGGAAAGCTATTATCCCCATGTCCTGGAGTTTAATCTCGCAAGAGGCAGAGTGGGATTTCTCGCGGCTCTCGCGATGAGTTTGCGCTACTATGTCTTAGGCACAGGAAACTTCACTGCCATCTGGCTTTTGCAGACGGTCCCCGTCTGGGTCACGGTTTTCCTGATAGCTTTTATTGTGGGCAAGAAGACGCGTCCCGTTTACGGCTGCTTCTTTGCTGCCTTCTACGCGGCTTTCGTCCAGATCGATAACTGTCACAGCATGATGGATTGTTATCCGTTCGACTTTGCTTACGGCATGATGCTCATGACGATAGGACTGTGGCTTTACGACGAGTGGCTTTGCCGGACAGGCTCAAAAAGAAGAGTCATATTCCTCATACTAAGCGTGTTCTTATACTACGAGTCTATGACTGTTTACGAGCCGTTCGTGACAGCCTGCTTTATATACGCACTCATATCGTTCGCGCACGTTTTCCCCAAGCGTAAGGAACTCGGTAAGAAGGCTTTCATTAAGTTCGTGACAAACCTTATCCCTCACGGGGTAACTGCCGCCGTCTTCTTCGGGATACTTAAGTTCCTTAAAGACCACCCGGTAGTTGAGACTGTCGAGACAACGGCTGTTGATGAGTATGGTACCGTCAGTGATTTCCTTAACACTTGGAAGACATTCTCATTCTCGCTGTTCCCGTTATCGAATATGGAGGATATCGATGTAAGTCTCGGCTTTATTACGATCATGGCGGGAAGAATGGTGCCTTTCTTCTGTCTGTTTGCGGCAGGAGCGGTACTCTCGCTTATCTTTTCCGCAAGAAATTCCGATATTGCTTCTGATGACAAGGCGTACAGGAATATCAATCTGAGGCTTCTTGTTCTGGCCCTGTCGGGACTGTTCTATGCGGTTTTCTTCACGGTCCCCCACGCGCTTACGGCCAATTACCAGATGTGGGTAAGAGAGCTTAATGCCAAGGGATATCTTACTTCGTCGATGTGCTACTTCGGCTGGGCCCTGATGTGTTCCTGCCTTATTGCCATCCTTGTTAACTTCCTGGTACACAAGCGAAAATGGACCACGGTTGCAGCTGCAATAGTTCTGCCGGTACTGTTCTTCGTGGGCGCCAACATCACGATAAGCATCAATGCGGTCTTCCAAGGTCACGATGCTGTCACAGGACAGCAGATGTCGTACAGGGGACAGGCTTTCTACGCCTTCTTCACAAGTGATTACGCACATTCCTATGCCGCGAACCTTATCTATACAAAAGGCTCAGACGGCATACACTACAACATGATGATCAACGATGACTACGCTGATTATGAGATGGACAGGGATATAACACTTGTTAACCAGGATTATGAGTTTGTGGAGGCCGCTCCTTATCACGATTTCCTTGGTATATTCTACTTTGACCCCAATACCGAGACAGCTGTTTATACAGGCGTCGCGAATCCCGAAGATCCGGAAGAGGACTGGGTTTCTTACGGAGACCTCATTCTTGTATCGACAAGACCTGACAGTTTCACCGTAAGCTATACTGATCCGCAGACTGGCGAGACGGTCACTCAGGATGTTGATATGGGACGGATGGAAACCTTTATTATCGGGGAAACCGGCGGGGTTGACTTAGACTCGCTGACAATTACTTTAAAATAATATATAATATGTGCGTTTTTGGAAATGGAGTATAAAGAATATGAAGACAAACAAGCTTAAATTAATGTCATCCGCACTTGTAGTAGCACTCGGTCTTTGTGCCTGCACATCCAATACGGGTGTTGCCACACAGGAGTCTGCACAGCCCTCCGAACAGGTTTTGGGATCAGATCCTGCTGAACAGACCGTGGATCTGTCAGGTAAGAGTGTTGAGACCGTTTATGGTTCACAGCTTCCCCAGTATCTCAATCACCAGTACTACTTCGAAGGTGAGCCTGTATCAATGACGGAGTCAAACTTCTACTTCATCGATACATTTACTGAGCTTTGCAACTACGCAGGCTATTACTACGAGGCAACACCGGACGGCTTTGTTGACTTAAGTGCTTCTTTCCCTGCTGAGGCAGAGTCCGAGTATCAGACGGTCGGCGATTTCTTCGTTTCATATTCCGAAGAGATGCTCGAGAGTGCATGCATCATCTGTAAGCTTGCAGCAGATCAGGGACTTACTCTTCCTGAAGATCAGCTTGCCCAGATAGATTCGCTTGTTGCCGAGATCGAGTCCGGTGCAGCTACCGCAGGCATTACAACTGACGAGTACCTTTCCATCTACTACGGTGAAGGCGTTACACTCGATTCTTTCAGACAGACAATAGTCAACTACTACATGGCTGACTACTACACACAGGATTTCATCAACAATTACGAGTTTGATCCTGATGAGATAACTGTTCCTAACGTAAGATACACACTCTTCCAGGTTACTGCCGACATGACTGATGAGCAGAAGGCAGAGGCTGAGGCGAATGCCAATGCTGTTTTCGACGAGGCTGATGGTGATGTTGATGTTTATGCTGTTTCCGGTGCTCTTGCTTACACAAACGGAACCGCAGCAGATTACGGAGATATCGCTGTTCCTAACGACGGAAGCATCGATCAGGTATTCACTGATTGGGCATGGGATGAGTCAAGACAGGAAGGCGACATCGAGGTTATCTACTCTGAGAACTTCGGTTACTTCGTAGTTGCTTACCTGGGAACAACAGAGGTCGATCAGAGTGCTAAGGATCAGATCGCAGTCCAGAGCTTAAGCTCAATGATCACTGACGCTATCGACAACAATACTTACGAATTCTATACAAACGATGCGTATGGGCCCGCGCCCACACCCGCATCCGTAACACCTGAACTTCCTGAGGAGCTCGGTGTATCCGAGATCATTCCGGTAGAGGAAGGACAGGATCCTCACAATGCTTCTCTTACGGGCCATAAGGGTCTCGACATTCTCCTCATCGGCTTGTCCGTAGTAGGCGGTGTTGCGATCATCGGTCTTGCTGCAATAGGTGTCATGAACATCACAAAGAAGAACGGCAAGAAGAACGCTAAGAAGACCACATCCGAGGACAAAGAGGCCTCATCCGGTAAGGAGGATTGATCCTAAGTGGAAATTAACGGAGAACTTATAGATTATCTTCAGAAGCTCGGCAGGATCCGCCTTTCCGAGGAGGATAAGCAGAAGACTGTGAAGGACTTGGGGTCCATCATGGGTTATATAGACAAGCTAAACGAGCTCGATACGACAGGCGTAGAGCCTATGAGCCATGCTTTCGGCAGAGTAAATGTCGTAAGGGAAGACAAAGTAACGAACGATGACATGAGGGACAAGGTTATAAGCAATGCCCCGAAGTCAGTTGACGGAACGATCCTTGTTCCGAAGACGTTCGATTAAGGGGGCAGCATGGAACAGGAGAAGATAATCACACTTTCCGCCCTCGAACTCGGCCGGGCGATAAAGAATAAAGAGACTACTTCAGTTGAAGTTACCAAGGCTTTCCTTGACGAGATCAAGAGCAAAGACGGTAAGTACAATTCATACATCACGGTAAGAGAGGAAGATGCACTTAAGGATGCAGCCAAGGCTGATGAGGACATCGCTTCCGGCAAGCTTAAGGGTGCTCTTGCAGGCGTTCCGATTGCGATCAAGGACAACATGTGTACGGAGGGGATCCTCACAACATGTGCTTCCAGGATGCTAAGCAACTTCATTCCTCCTTACGATGCAACTGTAATCAGGAAAATCAAGGAAGAGGGCATGGTCATCCTCGGCAAGACGAACATGGACGAGTTTGCCATGGGTTCCACAACTGAGACCAGCTACTTCGGTCCTACGGTAAATCCCTGGGGAGATAACAGGGTTCCCGGAGGTTCTTCGGGCGGATCAGCGGCTTGCGTCGCTGCAAAGCTCGCTCCGATCGCTCTTGGTTCCGATACAGGCGGATCAATAAGACAGCCTGCTTCTTTCTGCGGTATTACAGGCCTTAAGCCTACTTACGGCAAGGTATCAAGATACGGACTTGTTGCATTCGGTTCTTCCCTCGACCAGATAGGTCCCATGGGAAACAATGCACTCGATGTCGCCGCTGTTCTTAATCTCATAAGCGGTGAGGATGAGAAGGACCAGTCTTCAGCTTCATCTTCAAAGATCGATCTTGAGGCTGTTAAGAACTATGATCTTAAGGGAAAGACGATCGGTCTTCCCGATCAGTACTTCTCCGAGGGTATGGACGAGGAAGTACGTACTGCTGTTATGAATGCGGTTAAGCTCTATGAGCAGGCAGGCGCGAAGGTCGAGACTTTCCCGATGCCCATCATGGATTATGCCATCCCGACTTACTACATCATCTGCTGTGCCGAGGCATGCTCGAATCTTTCAAGATACGACGGCATCAAGTACGGCTATGCTCCCGAAGACACTGACGACCTCATGGAGCTTTACATCAGATCGAGAAGTGAAGGCTTCGGTATGGAAGTTAAAAGAAGGATCATGCTCGGAAACTTCGTTTTGTCTTCCGGCTACTATGATGCTTACTACAACAAGGCTTTGCAGGCTAAGGCCCTCATCAAGAAGGCTTTCGACGAGGCCTTCGCGAAATATGATGTCGTTATCGGCCCCGTAGCTCCCACACCTGCACTCAAGGCAGGGGAGAGCCTCTCGGATCCTCTCAAGATGTATCTTGGCGACATCTGCACGGTTCTTATCAACATTGTCGGTGTTCCCGCAATCTCGGTTCCCTGCGGATTTACTTCAGAGAACCTGCCTGTCGGAATGCAGATAATCGGTAAGCACTTTGATGAGCAGACGATCTTAGGCTTTACATACGCGTACGAGCGTTTGAGCAAGGAGGGCAAGTGATGAAAGATTATGAGATGGTCATAGGTCTTGAAGTTCATTGCGAGCTCTCGACTGAATCGAAGATATTCTGCGGATGCTCCACCAAGTTCGGCGGCGCTCCCAATACACATGTATGCGAAGTCTGCTCGGGCATGCCCGGCACTTTGCCTACGCTTAATAAGAAAGTTGTCGAGTTTGCTGTTAAGGCAGGTCTTGCTTTGAACTGCGAGATTACAAGAAACAACAAGTTCGACAGAAAGAACTACTTCTATCCCGACCTTCCCAAGGCATACCAGATATCCCAGCTTTACCTTCCTATCTGCAGGAACGGACATGTGGATATCGAGACATCCAACGGTAAGAAGTCCATCGGTATCCATGAGATACACATGGAGGAGGATGCAGGTAAGCTTATCCACGATGAGGAAACGGGCATGACGAAGGTCGATTTCAACAGATGCGGTGTTCCGCTTCTCGAGATCGTTTCCGAGCCTGACTTCAGAAGTGCAGAGGAAGTAACGGCATACCTTGCCAAGTTAAGAGACACGATGCAGTATCTGGGAGTTTCCGACTGTAAGATGCAGGAAGGTTCCATGAGAGCTGACGTTAACCTCTCAGTAAGGGTAAGAGGCGCAAGTGAGTACGGTACAAGAACCGAGATGAAGAATATCGCTTCATTTAAGGCTATCGAGCGCGCTATCGAATATGAGAGGGAAAGACAGATCGATCTTATCGAAGAGGGCGGCAAAGTCGTCCAGGAGACAAGAAGATGGGACGATGAGAAGGAATATACATATGCCATGAGATCCAAGGAGGATGCTCAGGACTATAAGTATTTCCCGGATCCCGACCTTATGCCGGTATCAATATCCGAGGAGTATCTCGAGTCGATCCGCGCATCCTTGCCTGAGCTTGCCGATAAGAAGCGCGAGCGTTATGTAAACGATATGGGTCTTACCGAGTATGATGCCGATATCATCACAAGCAATGTCGCTGTAGTTAAGGTTTTCGAGACGGCTGGTGCCAAGTGCGGCAACTATAAGGATGCCGCCAATTGGATCCTGACTGACCTTCTGAAGCTTTACAAGGATGAGGGCGTAACTCCCGAGGACAAGGAGTTCGACGGAGACAAACTCGGTACTATCATCAAGATGGTTAATGACGGCAAGATCAACCGCAAGAGCGGCAAGAAGATCCTGTCAGCTGTATATGAAGAGAATGTCGATCCTGAAGAATATGCCGACAAGAACGGTCTTGCCCAGGTTTCCGATGCATCTGCAATTGAGCCTGCCATCAGGAAGGTCATTGCCGATAACGGAAAGGCCGTAGATGAGTACAAGGCCGGAAATGTTAAGAATATCCAGTTCCTCATCGGTCAGTCCATGAAGGAATTAAGGGGCAAAGCTGATCCGAAGACTGTCAAGGATCTTCTCGAGAAGCTCCTTAATGAGTGATGAGTTAACCGAATATGGGCGATCTGATATTTGACTCTCTGGTAGTTATATTTTTCGTTGTTGTGAACGCTTTTTTCTCGGGTACCGAGATGGCGGTCATCTCTTTGAACGACACAAAAATGAGGAAACTTGCCGAGGACGGGGATAAGAATGCGACACGCATGTTGAATTTCCTTAATAACCCCGGAACTTTCCTTGCAACCATACAGGTAGGCGTAACACTCGCGGGATTCCTGTCATCCGCTTTCGCAGCAAATAACTTTGCAAGACGACTTGCTGTCATGGTCGATCCCGACAGCCTGAAAAGATGGCCGGTACCTGTCTTTACTATCCTTATTACAGTAATCCTCTCGTATTTCTCGCTTGTCCTCGGGGAACTCGTTCCCAAGAGAGTGGCGCAGAAGAACCCCGAGAGGTGGGCTTACCGTGCATACGGTATAGTCAGGACCTTCGGCATCGTTACCAAGCCTTTCGTTAAGCTTCTTACGGCTTCAACCAACGCTGTGCTGCTCCTGTTCAGGATCGATCCTAATGAGAAGGACAAGTCTGTTACCGAGGAAGAGATCAGGATGATGGTCGATGTCGGATCCGAGAGCGGCAACATCGAGGATTCCGAGAGGAAAATGATAGACAACGTCTTTGAGTTCAATGACAAGGAAGTATCCGAGATAATGACTCACAGGACCAAGATCGTAGCTCTTCCCGATGACGCTTCTTATAAGGATGCAATCAGGATCGCAACCGAGGAGAGATTCTCCAGAATCCCGATATATACAGGAACCATCGATAACATCATAGGAATCCTTCATATCAAGGATCTTCTGGGTGTAAACGAGGAAACATACAATCTTTCCGAGATTGCACGAGAGCCGCTGATCGTTCATGAGTCACGCAAGATCTCATCTTTGTTCCATGAGATGAAGACGGGCGGAATGCAGATCGCGGTCATTGTTGACGAGTACGGCGGAACCATGGGTATCTGTACGATAGAGGATATGCTCGAGGAGCTTGTCGGCTCCATCACGGACGAATTCGACGAGGAAGAGAGGCAGAACCTCATCAAACTGTCGAACGGAGACCTGATAGTCGCGGGCGACACCACGCTTTCAGATCTTGAAGGCATGCTCGATATGGAGTTCGAGGAAGGTGAGTACGATACCATCGCAGGCCTCGTTATCCAGCTTCTCGACAGAGTTCCCGAGGAACGCGAGAAGCCTGTTATCACTTACAAGAACCTAAGCATTAAGGTGCTTCACGTGAAGGACCGCTGGATATCAAAGGTTCTGATACATGTGATTCCCGAGGATGAGCTCAAGGATTCCTCTTTGGAAAAGGAGAACGACAATAAAGAGTAACCTAAGTTGCAATACTAAGGGCAAGGTCTTATAATATCTGTGTTTTTTGCGAAAACTAATATAAACATACTTATACAATATAAAGGCGGGCTTGAAGAATATGGCTAATTCAAAGAAGAGAGCGGATCAGGGAATAAGGTCTTCCCGTAAGAGCAAGGCAATCGTAACAACTATAGTTGTTGCATTCGCGCTCATCATTGTTGGTTACTTTGTTTATATCTCAGGACTGCTTCCTAAGGTCATGACCGGTGTAAAGGTTATCAAGACCGAGAATGGCGTTACACGTACAATCGAGAACTTCTCAGTTGCAGAGACAAACTATCACTACTATCAGGTATTGAATTCTTACTATAACTACGGAATCTTAAACGGCAGCATGGATATGGATACCGTCTATGATCCCAATACAGGCAAGACATACCGCGAGCTCGTACTCGACGGTGCTGCCAACGAGCTCATGAATATCGCAATCGTAAACGAAGAGGCCCGTGCAAGAGATTATCTTCCTCATTCAGGTGCCCAGAGATATGCACAGATGAGCGTAGACTCAGCTTCCCAGACTGCAGCAATGTACGGCTTCAGATCTGTTGAGCAGTACTTCCAGGCTCTCTACGGAAGCGGAATGTCTTCAAGAGTCATGAGATCATGTGTCGAGAGAGAGACTCTTACACAGGAATATGAGAACTATGTAAGACAGTTCCTGTTCACAGTATCCGAGGAAGAACTCAATGCTGCATATGAAGCAAACCCCACGGTTTACGAGAGAGCTGACTTTAACTACTATTTCTTCGCAGGCGAAGCTAACGATGACGGTACATTTGATGTTGCCGAGGCTGTACAGAATGCTAATGAGGTAGCTGATACCGCAACTGATTCTGATTCTTTCGCAGCTGCTGTTGTTGATATCATCGGCGAGGAGACAGCGGAGCTTGCAGGTTTCTCTGAAGATTACAATCCTACATTTGGTGAAAGCTACACCAGTGCTTCTGCTGATACTATTACTGAAGGTCTTGGAGATTACCTGTTCAGTGAAGAAACACAGGAAGGCGATACCACAGTAATCGAGACAGAGTCCGGTGCTTATGCAATCCTGTTAGACAGAAGGTATGTAAGAGAAGATGCAACTGTTACTTACAGAACACTTACTCTTTACAATGAGGCAGCCTCATCGGCTGATGCCACACCTGAGACTATCGCTGCAGGACTTGATGCAGTAGTTGCAAGAGCAAACGGCCTTGTTTCCACACCTATGGACTCTTTGGCTTTCGCTGATCTCGTTAAGGCTAATACGGATGTTCTTTCCGAGATCGTCACAGGCGGATATAACGATGGAACTAACGCTTCCAGATTTGAGGGAACAGAGGAGTATCCCGTATCTGACAGAGATGCCCAGCTCGGTGCATGGCTGTTCGATGAGGCAAGAGCTCACGGTGACACACTTGTCCTTCCTTCAGAGGACAGCTCTTATGTTACTATCTACTACTTCGAGGACAGTGTTCCGGAGTGGATGTATACAGCCAGAACACAGCTCGTTACCGGTATGGTTAACAGCTGGTCTAACGATATCCTTTCAGGAGATCCTACTTACGCCATTTCATACGATTTGATCAGAAGACTTTCATACTGATAAAATTCTGATTGACAACTCTTGACATCGTGCGTATAATCTTTTAATGCGTCGTATTGTGGGGGCGTACTGCGCCCTTTCACTTGACGGAAACAGCATTTTGTGCTTACAAAGGTTGTTTCTCCAGTTAAAAGTCGCTCAGAAGACGCATCTGAAGCATGTTTAAGAGGTGATTTGATAATGGTGCATACCGTCAAACAGGGCAAGACCGAGCGCAAGTCCTATTCACGAATCAACGAAGTAATCGAAGTACCTAATCTTATCGAGATCCAGAAGGATTCTTACAACTGGTTCCTCGATGAGGGAATCCAGCAGATATTCCAGGAAGTATCTCCGGTTACAGATTCCCAGGGCATTTGGGAGATCTATTTCCTTGATAAGGAATTCGATCCTACAAATCCCGTGTGCGAGCTTGATGACTGTCATGAGAAGGACAGCAATTATGCGGCTCCTTTGAAGATCAAGCTTCGTCTGCGTAACACAGAAACAGGCGAGAGCAAGGAACAAGAGGCTTATGTCGGTGATTTCCCGATAATGACGGATCACGGTACATTCGTTATAAACGGTGCCGAGAGAGTTATTATTTCCCAGATCGTTAGATCTCCCGGAGCTTATTTTGGCCGTGAAGCAGGTAAGAAGGACAGAGATGCTATCCTTTATACTTCACAGATCATTCCTAACAGAGGTGCATGGCTTGAGCTTGAGGAAGACGAGAACGGCGTAATGAGCGTTCGTGTCGACCGTACACGTAAGTTCCCTCTCACAACATTCCTGAGAGCTTTAGGTCTCGAGACAAACGAGCAGATCGTTGATATGTTCGGTGATGAGGAGTGCATCCGCACCACTTTCGAGAAGGATACAAGCAATACAAGAGCTGATGCTCTCGTTACATTCTATTCCAAGGTTCGTCCCGGCGATCCCGCTTCCGCTGAGGTTGCAGGTTCCCACTTGAACGGTCTTTACTTCGACCCCAGAAAGTACGACCTTGCAAGAGTAGGTATTTATAAGATTAATAAGAAACTCGGTCTTTCTGACCGTATCATCGGCCATATCGCTGCAGAGAACGTAGTTACTGCAGACGGTGAGGTCCTCGCTAAGAAGGGCGTTAAGTTCTCTACTGAGCTTGCCAAGGAGATCGAGGATGCAGGAATCAATTCCGTAAAGGTTCATCCTGTAAGAAGAGTCGGTGATCTTGAGGAGATCGATGAGGATAAGACTGTTATCGTTTTAGGTAACGGAAGAGTTGACTGCGATAAGTTCATCCGTGCAAGCTTTGCTGCCAAGGACATTAAGGACTTTGATATCGCTAACACTCCTATCAATGAGCGTGTACGTGTAAGCGTACTTCGCGAGATCATCGATGAGGTAAGATCCGAGCATGATAAGAGCGAGTATGCTACTGAGCTTCAGTATGCTCTCGAGGAGAGAAGAAATGAGCTCATGCCCAGATCACTCGTTGTTGACGATATCTACGCTATGGTTTCCTACTATATCGGACTGCGTCACGGTATCGGTACGATCGACGTAATCGACCATTTGGGTAACAGAAGAATCAGATCTGTCGGAGAGCTTCTCCAGAACCAGATGCGTCAGGGTATGGCAAGACTCGAGAAGAACATCCGTGAGAGAATGTCCACTATCGATGAGAACGAGTCTGATAAGCTCACAGCTGCACAGCTTGTTAACACAAGACCTTTGTCTGCAGCATTCCGTGAGTTCTTCGGTTCTTCACAGTTGTCACAGTTCGGTGACCAGTCCAACCCTCTTGCTGAGCTTACTCATAAGAGAAGACTTTCAGCTTTGGGTCCCGGCGGTCTTTCCAGAGACAGAGCTTCATTCGAGGTTCGTGATATCAACTCTTCACACTATGGAAGAATGTGTCCTATCGAGACACCTGAAGGACCTAACATCGGTCTTATCACATCACTTGCAACATATGCACGTGTAAATAAGTACGGATTTATTGAGACTCCTTACAGAAAGTACGATAAGAAGAAGGGTGTAGTTACATCCGATGTCGTATATATGACAGCTGATGAGGAGGATAACTACAACATCGCTCAGGCTAACGAAGAGCTCGACGATGCAGGTAAGTTCGTTGAGAAGAAGATCGTCTGCAGATTTAAGGATGAGTTCCTGCAGCTTGACCCTTCACAGGTCGACTACATGGACGTTTCACCTAAGCAGCTCGTATCTGTTTCAACATCACTCATTCCGTTCCTTGGAAACGACGATGCTAACCGTGCTCTCATGGGCTCGAACATGCAGCGTCAGGCAGTTCCTCTTATCAAGCCTGAAGCTCCGATCATCGGAACAGGTATGGAGTATCGTGCCGCTAAGGACTCCGGTGTATGCGCAGTTGCTAAGAATGAGGGTATCGTAAGCTTCGTTTCCGCTGATCTTATCAAGATCACAAGAAACGACGGTGTTGAAGATACCTACAAGCTTTCAAAGTATAGAAGATCAAACCAGAGCACATGTATCAACCAGCGTCCTATCGTTGCTATCGGTGAGAAGGTAAACGCAGGCGATGTTATCGCTGACGGTCCTGCTACTGATGACGGTGAGCTCGCTCTCGGCAGAAACGTTCTCATCGGATTTACAACATGGGAAGGTTACAACTACGAGGATGCTGTCCTCATTAACGAGAGAATCGTTAGAGATGATGTTTACACATCAATCCACATTGAGGAGCATGAGTGCGAGGCAAGAGATACTAAGCTCGGTGCCGAGGAGCTCACAAGAGAAGTTCCTAATGTACCTGAGGATGCTTTAAGAAACCTCGACGATAACGGTATCATCCGTGTCGGTGCTGAGGTTAAGGCCGGCGATATTCTCGTAGGTAAGGTTTCTCCTAAGGGTGAGACAGATCCTACGGCTGAGGAGAGACTCTACAGAGCAATCTTCGGTGACAGAGCAAGAGAAGTTAGAGATACTTCCCTGAGACTCCCTCACGGTGAGTGGGGTGTAGTCGTTCAGGTTGACGTCTTCACGAAGGACAACAACCCGAACCTCAAGACATCTGTCAACACGATGGTTCGTGTATACGTAGCTCAGAAGAGAAAGCTCTCTGTCGGTGATAAGATGGCCGGACGTCATGGTAACAAGGGTGTAGTTTCCAGGATCCTTCCTGAGGAGGATATGCCTTATCTGCCTGACGGTACAACACTTGATATCTGCTTGAACCCCTTGGGCGTTCCTTCCCGAATGAACATCGGTCAGCTTCTCGAGGTTCACCTCGGACGTGCTGCCAAGGCTTTGAACTGGAAGATCGCAACACCTGTATTTGACGGTGCTAACGAGGCAGACATCATGGATGCATTCCAGCTCGCAGGTATCGATAAGGATGGTAAGACTGTCCTTTACGATGGCCGTACAGGTGAGCCTTTCGACAACAGAGTTACAGTTGGTGTCATGTACTACATGAAGCTGCACCACCTGGTTGACGATAAGATGCACGCACGTTCCATCGGACCTTACTCCATCGTTACTCAGCAGCCTCTCGGAGGTAAGGCTCAGTTCGGTGGTCAGAGATTCGGTGAGATGGAAGTTTGGGCCCTCGAGGCCTACGGTGCTGCTCATACTCTCCAGGAGATCCTGACAGTTAAGTCCGATGATATCGAAGGCCGTTCCAAGACTTATGATGCAATCATCAGAGGTAAGAATGTTCCTGCTTCCGGTATCCCTGAGTCCTTTAACGTTCTTACGAGCGAGCTCAAGGCTTTGGCTCTTGATGTCTCCCTTTACACAGACGACAACAAGGAGTACAGAGCTACGGATTCTGCTGAGGAGGAGACTCTCACAGAGATGGATGAGGCTACAAGAAGACAGTTCGACGAGAGCCAGATCGATACACAGCAGCTGTTCAACAACGGTTTCGTAGAAGCTGACGAAGACGGCAACATAAGTGAAGAAGATTTTGGCGATGACGATTCGGATTTTGACGATTCCGAGGATATCTGATAGAAGGAGACCAAAGATAAATGTACGATTCAAATCATTTAACGGCTATCGGTATTAAGCTTGCTTCTCCCGAGGTCATCAAGGGATGGTCACACGGTGAGGTAAAGAAGCCTGAGACAATCAACTACCGTACACAGAAGCCGGAAACCGACGGTCTCTTCTGCGAGAAGATCTTCGGACCAGTAAAGAGCTGGGAGTGCCACTGCGGTAAGTATAAGAAGATCCGTTATAAGGGCATGATCTGCGACCGATGCGGTGTT